>DATEHZ010000037.1:0-14267 GCA_035279385.1 Vulcanimicrobiaceae bacterium
AACGACGCACCGAGCGTTGCGGAACTCGACGTGTGCACCACACGCTCGACGCCCGCCACGCGCGCCGCCTCCATCAAACCCGCCGTACCGACGACGTTCACGCGATGCATCATCGCCCGATCCCGCGGCGCAAACGAATACAGCGCCGCACAATTCACGACATACCTGCACCCATCGAGCGCCCTAGCAAACGCACCCACATCCGCCAAATCGCCCTCAACATACTCCACACCCGCGACTTCGCTCGCCGCCGCCCCCGTACGACCACGAACCAACGCCTTCACCGCATACCCCGCAGCTAATAACTCGCGGAGAACATGCGCCCCCACAAACCCACTGCTCCCCGTAAGAAAAACTTTATCAGCCATATCGTAAAATGGAGGTCTTTGGTGGGAGGGCACGTCGTTTCGGGCGCGTGTGAATTGGCGCGCGGCGCCATGGATGGCGTATGAGCGCGCCAAGAGGCGAGCGAGGCCTTTCGCCACGATGGCGAAAGGCGAGCGGCGGCCGAAACGACGTGCCCTCCCGCCAAAGGCCGAGCACTAATGCGCCAGCGCTGCGCGAATGCTTTCCTTGATCGAAGCGGTCGTTTTAACGACAGCCGTCGGTTCGTACCCGCAGTGAGCCATGCAGTTCGCGCACTTCGGATGCTTGCCGCGGCCGTACTTCTCCCAATCGGTTTCTTCAATGAGTTCTTTGTACGTTTTCGCGTACGCCTCGTCCGACATCAGATAGCACGGACGCTGCCAGCCGAAAATGGAGTACGACGGAATGCCCCACGGCGTGCATTCCATATCGAGTTTACCTTCGAGGAAGTCGAGAAAGAGCGGACTGTGATTGAGGCGCCATTTCTTGCGCTTGCCGCCGGCGAACGCTTCGCGGAAGATCGCGCGCGTGCGCTCGACGCCCAGGAAGTGCTCCTGATCCGGGGCCTTCTCGTACGCGTAGCCGGGCGAGATCTGCATCGAATCGACCTGCAGATCGTCGTTCAGATAATCGAGCACCGCGCGAATCGTCTTGGCGTCGTCCGGATCGAAGAACGTCGTGTTCGTCGAAACGCGAAAGCCCTTGTCCTTTGCAACCTTGATCGCGGAAACGGCTTTGTCGAACGTCCCTTCGCGGCAAACGACTTCGTCGTGGCGCGCTTTGAGGCCGTCGAGGTGGATCATCCACGTAAAGAGCGGATGCGGTTTGAACGTGTCGATCTTCTTCTCGAGCAGCAGCGCGTTCGTGCAGACGATGACCACCTTTTTGCGCTTGATCAGCTCGTCCACCAGCCGCGGCAGTTCCTCGTAGACGAGCGGCTCGCCGCCCGCGATGGAGATCACCGGCGCGCCGCATTCCTCGATCGCCGCGATGCAGTCTTCCACGGAAAGACGCTTGCGCAGAATGTCGTTCGGATACTGAATCTTACCGCATCCGGCGCAGGCCAGATTGCATTGGAACAGCGGCTCGAGTTCCATGACGAGCGGATACTTTTTCTCGCCTTTGAGTTTCTTACCGAAGATGTACTTGGCAATCTCGAGTTTCTGTGCGAACGGCGTACTCATCTTAAACGGTTACCTGTTGCCTTCCGGGGAGCGTATCGGCATCGGTTGCCTGCCCGGCGGCGCGATCCATCGCGAGCGCCATCGTCGGAAACAGATGCCGGTACATATGGTAATTCAAATAGAAGTCACGTGGAAACCCCGTTCCCGTGAAGTAAGGCTCGTCCCACGTGCCGTCGGCGCGTTGGCGCGAGCGTAGAAACTCAAGGCCCTTCTGGGCGGCCGGATGATTGCCCATACCCGCCCATTGCAGCGTCATAACCGCCCACGCGGTCTGCGAGGGCGTGCTGGTGCCGATGCCGGCGAACGATTCATCGACGTACGAGTGGCAGCTTTCGCCCCAGCCGCCGTCGGCGTTCTGCTTGGCGATCGTCCATTCGCAGGCGCGTTCGACCATGTCACGGCCGGCGCGCAGCTGCGCAAGCGCCGAGACGACGCACCACGTGCCGTAGATGTGATTGACGCCCCAGCGCCCGAACCACGAACCCCACGGCTTCTGCGTTTGGCGCAGATACGAGAGTCCGCTCGCAACGTACGGGTCACGCTCGTCGCGCCCGAGCATCGCAAGCATCTCCAGGACGTGCGCGGTGACGTCTTCGGTCGGCGGATCGATCATCGCCCCGAAGTCCGAGAACGGCATGCGGTACAGGATCTCGCTCGTGTTGTCGCGATCGAACGCGGCCCACGCGCCGTTCGACGAACGCATCGCCAGAGTCCACGTCACGGCGCGATCGATCGCATCCCGCACGCGCTCCGGCTCGGCGCCTTCCAGCAGAGAACACACGATGACGGCCGTGTCGTCGACGTCGGGGTAGATGTCGTTGTCGAACTCGAACGCCCAGCCGCCGTTCGGAACGCCTTTGCAGCGCACTTGCCAATCGCCCCACTGATCCGCGGCGATTTGTTCCTTGCACATCCAATCCACGGCTTTGCGCATCGCCGGATGATCGGCGCGCAGTCCCGCTTGGTAGAGCGCGCGGATCGCCCACGCGGTATCCCACACGGGCGACATGCACGCTTGAAAGCGCCACCCGTTCTCGTCGGAAAACGCGAAGCGCTCCATGCCGTGCAAGCCTCGCTGCATGACCGGATGGTCGAGGGCGTAGCCTTCGAGATTGAGCGCGATCAGCGAGTACACCCACGGCGGCTGAATGCCGCCCCAACTCCCGTCGGCTTCTTGACGCTCCACGACCCAGTCGATCATCGCTTTGCACGCGGCCTCGCGACCCGGTTTGATCGGGGAGCGCTCGTAGAGTTTGAGCGCTTTGTCGACCCACCACAGCCAGCCGTGCCCGGGAACTTCGTGCATGCGCGCGTGTGTGCCGGGATTGACGATCTCGCTCACGTCGACGCCGAGATCGCGGATGGGCCTGCGCGCGATCACGACGCAGAGCGGCCCGACCGTTCCGCGCGCCCAGCACGAGAAATCGTACAGATTGAACGGCATCCACGCCGGAAATTTCACAATCTCAGGCGGCATCGTCGGGATGCCGTCCCACGGGTACTGGCCGAAGAGCGCCATCCAAATCTTCGTGAAGACGCGCGCGCCGGCAAGACCGCCCAACGTGCGAATGACGCCGCGCGCGCGCCGCATGTCGTCGCGTGCGGGATCGACGCCGAGTACCTTGAGCGCGACGTACGCCTCGATCGTGGTGCTCACGTCAGCGGGACCATCGTAGTACAGCGCCCACGACCCGTCCTCACGCTGAGTATGCAGAATGTGCCGGATCGCTTCTTCGCGGATCGGCTCGTGCGAGATGCCGAGAAAACGCAGCAGCAAAATATGCTCGGCCGTCATCGTGACGTTGGTCTCGAGCTCGTCCGTCCACCAGCCGTCGGGATGCTGGCGTTCCAGCAGCCACTCCACGGCGCGATCTAGGTGTTCGCCTCTAATATATGCCTCCCAGTTTGAAAGGCGCTGCGCCCTAGGCTCCGCGCCCCCCATCGCAAGCGATGGGGCCCCCGAGTAATCATGGCGCCTCGCGATTCTGCCAATTTAAGCTCTCCCCGAGGGCGCCAGTAAGACCCGTGCCGCCGATAGTCCGCTGCGAACGGCGGATTCCATCGTGTCGGGCCAGCCTGTTGCCGTCCACGCACCTGCGACCGCCAGGTTGGGCAGGCTGGTTGCAGCGGACGGGCGCGCGGCGCCGGGCTGTGCGAGATAGGTACCCTCCGGATTCCGAGTTGCTGCTCCGCGCACGAGGCGCGCGCCTGCAAGCTGCGGCAGCGCGCCCTGCACCTGCGCCCAGGAGACCGCCACCATATCGGTCGTCGGCTTGCTTACCAATTCGTCCGCGGCGCTGATGCTGCAGCACAGATAGCCTTCACCTTTTTTGAATACCCATTGCACCGGCGAATCGAGAATCGCGGCGAACTCGAAATCAACCTCGCCGCCTTCATACCATAGATGCACGTCCATGATCGCAAACGGCTCGTACACGTCGAGCGGCGGAACGCCCAGGCGCGAGGGTTCGCCGAGCAATTTTGCCAGCGCACGCGGCGGCACCGCGAGCACGACTTGGTCGAAGCGCAGTTCGTCGTCGGCCGTGCGAAGCACGATGCCGTGCGGATCCGCTTCCATCACGAGCACCGCGGACGAGCGGTGGACACGATCGAGGCGAGCGGCCGCGCTCTCCATAATCTGCGCCAGCGGCACGGTGGTGTAGCCGAAACGCGCCGCTCCGCGGTCGCTCAGGAAAGCCGTGGAAATCACGAACGCCGCTTCGGCGGCGTTCATGCGTTCGAGCGGCGCGTTGAGCGCCGGAACCATGAACGGCTCCCAGAAGCTGCGTATCGTTTGCGCTCCTTGACCCTGCAAGCGCAGCCACTGCGCGAAACTCAGGTTTTCGCGCGCGCTGCGCGGACGCAGCCGCAGCGCGATCAGCGCGCGCGCGATTTCCATTTTTCCACGCAGCGGCAAGTGTTTGTAGCCGGCGAACGATGCCAGCAAGTGAAACGGCGCCGGCAGATCGGCGGCGCGCAGTCCGCTGCGCTCGCCGCTGCGCGAATACACGACGACGTCGAAGCGATCTTGCGTATGCAGCGCGTCGCCTTTTCCGGCGCGCCGAACGAAACGGATGAACTCCGTGCAGCATGCAAGGTAGACGTGCTGCCCGTTGTCGACGACGTGTCCGTCGACTTCGAACGACGTGGCGCGGCCCCCGAGCAAGCGGCTGCGTTCGAAGAGTTCCACGTGGCGGCCGGCTTCTTTGAGTTCGAGCGCGGCGGAGAGCCCGGCCAGACCGCCGCCCACGACCGCTACACAGGGCGCAGCCAAGAGTTCAATACCACTTGCAATTTCTCGCGCTTGGAAAGCGCGGCGCGCTCGCGCAGCGGCAACTGCGGATCGCGTTCGATCTTGTGCAGCAGCCGCTCGTAAATTCCCGCCATCGTTTGAACGCACGCCGCGGGACGGCGCGGGATGTACCGCAGCACCTGATAGCCGGTCTTGAAAAGCGCTCGCGCGCGCTGCGCTTCGAATTTGAGCAGGGCGTTCCACTCCTCGCCCGGCGCGACGCGCAGCATTTCTTCTTCGCCGATACCGAAGCGGCGCAAATCCTCTTGCGGCAAATAGATGCGGCCCATCTCCGCATCCTCGCGCACGTCGCGCAAAATGTTGGTGAGCTGCAGCGCGAGGCCCAGCTCGTCCGCGCGCAGCAGCGCGGCATCGTCGGTGAAACCGAAGATGCGCACGCACATGCGTCCGACGACGGATGCCACCAAACGGCAGTACTCCCGCAAATCGTCCCACGTCGCGTAGCGCGTGAGCGTGCAGTCCCGCTCCACGCCGTCGATGAGCGCCTGCAGTTCTTCTTCGGGTATGCCGTACCGCTTCACGGCTTTCGATAGCACTTGCATGACGGGGTCTTCAAATTCGCCTCGCATGCAGAGGCGTACGCGCTCGCGCTGAGCGGCCAAACGCTCGGGAATTAAATCGGGCCGCGGCGCCCCGTCGACCTCGTCATCGACTTGGCGCGCGAAATCGTACAGCGCGTAGATCGCCATGCGCTGATCGTGGGGCAGCGAGATGAAGCCCCAATAAAAATTCTTGGCCTCCCGTTTGGCCATCTCGCGGCAGAACCGCTCCGCCTCTTGCTCGACGCTCTGAGGGCGGCGCATGTAGCGAACCGCCTCAAGCGGTTTCAGCATTACGCACCTCTGTACGGCGGTGAGCCGCTTCCATAACGGCTCGTACGAGAATCCCCACCTTCGCCCGTTTCGATACCGAGGGGCGGGTCACTTCCGTTGCATACCCCAAACGCTCGATGGCGTCACAGATGGCCAGGCCGCCCAGGCGATACAGCGCGAGTTGCAGGCGCAGCGCGCCGGGAGCCATCGTCTCGAGCGTCTTGCCGGATGCGAGCAGGCTGCGCGCACGCGTTACGAGCGCTTTCACCGCGGCACGGGTTCCGCCGAGCGCGAGATCGTCGCCCAGCAGATAGCTGCGCCCGATCTTCGCGTCGCGGCTCACGTCCTGCGCGTGGTTTGCGAGTTGCAAGCCGATGCAGACGTCGTCGGAGAGTTTCTCCGTTACGGGATTCGCGATGCCGAAGAACCGCAGCACGACGCGGCCGACCGGCGCGGCCGAAAGCATGCAGTAGGCTTCGAGCTGCGGCCACGTTTGATAGCCGGACACGCGCTGATCTTGTTCGTTCGCCGCAATGAGATCGAGAAAGGACCGTTTATCGAGGCCGTAATGCGCGACGGTTTCGCGCAGCGCGATGAGCACGGGATGCACCGGGGCCGCGCCTTCGAAAAGCGCCTGCGTCTCGTCGCGCCACCGGGCTAAACGCGAAAGGGCTTCCTCACGCGATCCGCTCTCGTCTCCCAGATCGTCGGTCGTGCGGCAGAAACCGTAAAAGCGCATGAGATCCAGCCGGATTCGCCCGGGAACGATCTTTGAGGCAACGGCGAAGTTCTCGTAATGCCTGGTCGCCAGCAAGCGGCAATAGGCATCCGCGCTTTCAATTTCGTTCACGGATTATGCGTTTCGTGCCGCGCAGGCGCGCGAGCGTCGGCTCGCCGAGAGCAAACATGGCGATGCGCAGCACTTCGACGTATTCGCGCGCAAGATCGGATGCGGCATCGTACCCTTGCGCGGCGGCGCGCAAGAACGGCCCCGCGATGCCGACCATGTCGGCGCCGATCGCGAGCGCCTTGACGACGTCGATCCCCGTCCGTATTCCGCCGCTGGCGATGAGCAGGCCGAGCGGTCCCAGTTCCACTGCACGGCGAAGACATTCCGCCGTCGGAATGCCCCATCCCGCAAACGCGGCCGCAACGTTCGCACGCCACGGCTGCGAGATACGATACCGCTCCACCTCGCTCCACGACGTGCCGCCGGCGCCCGCGAGATCGACGGCGGCAACGCCCGCTTCGAAGAGCGCGTTGACTTCGTCCGGTGCGATGCCCCAGCCGACTTCCTTCGCGACGACGGGTACCTCGAGCTTCGCGCAGAGTTTTGCAATCTTGTCGATGAGCCCGCGAAAGCACGTGTCGCCTTCGGGCTGCACCGCTTCCTGTAGCGCGTTCAAGTGCAGCACCAGCGCGTCGGCTTGCAGCATGTCGACCAAACGCCGGCATTCTTCGAGCCCGTAGCCTTTGTTGAGCTGCACTGCGCCCAAATTTGCGAAGAGCGCGATACCGGGCGCAACCGGACGCACGTCAAACGTATCGAGCAGCGACGGATCTTCGACGAGCGCGCGCGCCGATCCCAAACCCATCGCAAGGCCGTGCTCCTGCGCGACACGCGCGAGGACCTGATTGATCGACCGCGCTTCCTGGGTGCCGCCCGTCATGCACGAGATGAGCAGCGGAGCGCGCAGCACGCGGTTGAAAATCGCGCACGACGTCGACACCTCGCCCAAATCGATCTCGGGCAAAGCGCAATTGATCAGGCGATACTGGTCGAATCCGCTCTCGACACCCTTGCCGGCAACGTCGCGTTCGATATTGATCCGGACGTGATCGGCCTTGCGCGACGCCGTGCCGCTATCGCGATCGAGTTGCGACGTAATATGCGACCTCTTCAAAAGACTCAAGCGCTTCGGCGCTGATGCCGCTGCGCGCGACGATGCTCACCGCCTTCGCAGCGTAGCGCTCCGCGGCCTGGCCCGTAAGTTCCTCGCATCCCACTTCATCGAGCAGCGCGCGCAGTTTCGGTTCGGGATTCTCGTGGCGCGCGCGGAAGATTTCGCGCAAGCGGCGGCGCTGGAGCGTCGACATCGCGCGCAGTCCCGCAACGACCGGAAACGTCATCTTGTACCGGCTCGCGTCCCCCGTGCTCGACTTTCCGGTGATCGCCGGATCGCCGTACATTCCGAGCCAATCGTCGCGGATTTGAAACGCGGTCCCAAGCAAACGTCCGGCGCGGCGCAGCAATGCGGCCGTCGGCGCATCGGCGCCGGCCAGCAGCGCGCCCGCTTCGACGCTCGCTCCCAGCAGCGCGCCGGTCTTTGCC
Organism: Vulcanimicrobiaceae bacterium; assembly: GCA_035279385.1. GTDB lineage: Bacteria > Vulcanimicrobiota > Vulcanimicrobiia > Vulcanimicrobiales > Vulcanimicrobiaceae > DATGJX01. Next base: position 8,008 of record DATEHZ010000037.1, read on the forward strand.
GCCACCATGCGCAGATATGCGCGCAGCGTCGTATCGACTTGCCCTTCCAGTTCCAAATCGAGGCACTGCCCTTCGATAACGGTCAATCCCGCGGACGCGATCGCGGCGATCGCGCGAACCGCACGTTCCGGATGCGCGGCGTCGCGTGCAATGGAAAGAAACGCGAGCGCCTGCATCGCGTCTCCCGCGTTAATGGCCTGCGGCACGCCCCACAGCGACCACACGGTCTCGCGCCCGTGGCGCTTGCGGTCGCCGTCCTGAATGTCGTCGTGGACGAGCGTGAAATTATGAAACCATTCGATGGCGGCGGCGGCGGGCAGCCCCGCGGTGCTCTCGGTGCCCAGCGCGCTGCACGCCCACAGGCACAGACTCGGGCGCACCAGCTTGCCGGTCTTCACCAGGTGCGGGCGGCCCGCTTCATCGGCCCAACCCATATGATACGCGACCATCTTTCCTGAAAGCCAGGAAAACGGCAACGTGCGCTCGGCCATATACTCCGCGATCAGGGAACGGTGCCGGCTGAGCAGCAGCGGCTCGACGTCCGCGCTGCCAGGCGCGACGGCGTTCGCGGCCCGGCGGGTCGAATGTGAGTGTATCTCCGGACTCCTTTGGGCGTCGGCTGACTACTCTTCACTTTCCCACTTGGTTGCTTTGCTACTCCATGCCTTCGCGAGGCCCGGCGTACCGCAGCGACGCATAAGAGCGGGGCATGCGCCAGCTCATCGTTACGGCCGACGACTTCGGCCTCGCGCTCGCCGTGAACGAAGCCATCGAGCGCGGCCATCGCGAGGGCATTCTCTCGACGACCAGCCTCATGGTTGCCGCACCCGCCACGCAGGATGCCGTGCAGCGCGCGCGGCGTTTGCATGCGCTGCGGGTCGGACTGCACGTCGTGCTCGTGAACGGGCGTCCGGCGCTGCCGCCGGAGCGCGTGCCGCTCCTGGTCGATCGAAGCGGCATGTTCGAGAGCGATCTGTTTCGCGCGGGGGTGCGATACTTTTTCACGCCCGGAATACGCCGTCAATTGGAAGCGGAGATCCGCGCGCAGTTCGAAGCCTATGCGGCAACCGGTTTGCCGCTCGATCACGTGAACGCGCAGAACCATCTGCACGTGCATCCCACGGTACTCTCACTGATCTTGAAAGTCGGACGCGACTACGGCGTGCGCGCGATTCGCATTCCGCGGGAACCGTTCTGGCCGTCGTGGCAAGCCACGCGCACGCACGCCGCTGCGCGCTTTGCGAATTCGGCCTTCTTGCTGCCGTGGCTCTCGCTGATGCGCGTGCGCCTGCGCATGGCGGGAATCGCGACGAACGACTACGTCTTCGGCATGATCGACACGGGCCACATGACGCCCGAGCGCGTGCGCAAGTATCTGGCGAATCTGCCGGCGGGCGTTTCGGAACTCTACGTGCATCCGGCCACGCACACGTGGCCCGAGGCGTTTCCGCCGGATTATGATTTTGCCGGCGAACTCGCCGCGCTCGTCGACCCGCACGTGATCGAACGCCTGCGCGCGGGCGACGTTCGGCCCACGACCTTCACGGAGCTCGCCGCCGCGCATGCCGGATAGCCCGCTCCGGCTCATCGCGCTGGCGACCGGAGCGGCCGCGATCGCGGGAGTCGCGTACACCGCGCTCGCGATCGCCCGCGTGCGTCGATTTCGAAACGACGCGCGCGCCGCTAAACCACATGCAACGATGTCCGCGTCGGTGCTCAAACCGCTCTACGGCGACGAACCGAACCTGTTCGAGAATCTCGCATCGTTCTGCGACCAAGCGTATCCGGAGTATCAAGTGATTTTCGGTGCGGCGGATCCGGCGGATCCCGCAATCGCGATCGCGCGGGCCGTTGCCGCGCGATTCCCGGATCGCGACATCGAGATCGTCGCCGGACGCGCGCACGCCGCGGGCAATCCGAAGATCGGCAATCTGCTCGGCATGATCGACCGCGCACGTCATCCGCTCGTCGTCATTGCCGACAGCGACATCTGCGCCGGACGCGAGTATCTGCGCGCGGTCGCGGGCTGCTTCACCGGCCCGGAGATCGGCGCCGCGACGTGCATCTACGGCGGCGTGCCGCGCGCTTCGCTTGCATCGCATCTCGGCGCGATGCAAGTCAACGATCAATTTGCACCCTCGGTCATGGTCGCAACCGCGCTCGAACCGCTCACGTACTGCTTCGGCGCAACGATGGCGGTGCGGCGCGACGTACTGGAACGCATCGGCGGATTGAACGCGATCGCGGATCATTTGGCCGACGACTATCTGCTCGGCAGACTCATCGCCGATGCGGGCTACCGCGTAGCCCTGGTCCCGTACGCCGTGCAAACCACGATTGCGGACGACACGCTTGCAGCGTTGTGGAGGCACGAACTGCGCTGGGCCCGCGCGATTGCCGGCCGGCGCCGCGCCGGATATGCGGGATCGGTCGTCACGTACGGCTTGCCGTTCGCAGCAGCGTTCGCGCTCTCGGCGCGCACGCCGCTTTCCGCTGCGGTATTCGTTCTTGCAGCGGCGCTTCGCGCTGCGCTGCACTACGAGGCACGGCGTACGTTCGCGCCGCGAACTCGCGCGAGCGCATGGCTCATTCCGCTGCGCGATCTCTTTGGGCTTGCCGTATGGGCCGGGAGCTTCTTCGGCAAGCGCGTCCTGTGGAAAACCGGTGATTATCGCCTGGATGCAGGCGGGCGCATGGCCCCGGGCCCAAAAGAAATGTAACGTTTGCGTTTATCCTTAGGGCGAACGGCCCAATAAACACGCAAGTCGCGAGTCGGATTGTCGATATCAAGTGTTGAATGGACAATATCGAAGGACGCGACATGAACCAACAACGTACGCTCGTGGCATTAGATACAGACGACTCGTTTTTCAACGACTGGCTGCTGGATTTGTACAGTCTCGAGCGCTGCGCGTCCGATCGCTGGAACGATAAAATTTGGAGCGGCGTGAAGCCGACTTACGCAAGCATTCTCATCCGGGAGAACTAACGGTTTTTCAATAGGGGGAGAGGGAAAAAAGGGCTACGCTTCTGCGCAGCCCTTTTTATTTTTGCCTCACGAGGCGCCTTACTTCGGGTACGTCATCTCTTTCGGAACCACGTACTGGTCGAATTCCTCGGGGGTGACGTGGCCGAGTTTGACTGCGGCTTCCTTCAGGGTCGTCTTGTTGTGATGCGCGTGTTTGGCGATCTCCGCGGCTTTGTCGTAGCCGATTTTCGGTGAAAGCGCCGTCACCGTCATCAGCGACTCGCTCAGGTACTTGGAGATCACGTCTTCGTTCGCTTGCAGTCCTTCCACGGCGTGCTCGCGGAACATCGTGCACGTGTCGCGCAGCAGCATGCACGAGTGCAGGAAGTTGTAGATCATGACCGGGTTGAACACGTTGAGTTCGAAGTTGCCCTGCGAGGCGCCGAACGCGATGGCGGCATCGTTGCCGTAAACCTGCGCGACGACCATCGTCATGGCTTCGGACTGCGTGGGGTTGACTTTGCCGGGCATGATCGACGAACCGGGCTCGTTCTCCGGAAGAACTAACTCGCCGATACCGGCGCGCGGACCCGATGCCAGCCAGCGGATGTCGTTGGCGATCTTCATGAGCGCGGCCGCGAGCGTCTTGAGCGCGCCGGACGCGAAGACGAAGTCGTCGTGCGAGGCGAGCGCGGTGAATTTGTTCGGATGCGAGCGGAACGGCAAACCGGTCAGTTCGGCGATCTTCTTCGCCGCGCGGTCCGCGAACTCACGATGCGCGTTGAGGCCGGTTCCGACGGCGGTGCCGCCGATAGCCAGATCGTAAATCGGATCGAGCGCCGCCTTGATGGCGTGCATCGCGCGATCGAGCTGCGTCACGTAGCCCGAGAACTCTTGGCCGAGCGTCAGCGGCGTCGCGTCCTGCAGGTGCGTACGGCCGACTTTGACGATGTGCTGCCACGCCTGCGCCTTTTCGTCGAGCGCCTCGCGCAGTTTCTGCACGGCCGGAAGCATGTCGACGATCGCTTCGGCCGCGGCCATGTGCATCGCCGTCGGGAACGTGTCGTTCGAGGATTGCGACATGTTGACGTGATCGTTCGGGTGAACCGGCTTCTTGCTGCCCATCTCACCGCCGGCGATCTCGATTGCGCGGTTCGAGATGACCTCGTTCACGTTCATATTCGTCTGCGTGCCGGAACCGGTCTGCCACACGCGCAGCGGGAAGTGCGCGTTCAGTCTGCCGGCAATCACTTCATCGGCGGCTTTGACGATGAGGTCGGTCTTCTCTTTGTCGAGTTTGCCGAGGTCGCTGTTGACCAGCGCGGCCGCCTTCTTCAGAACGGCCATCGCTTTGATGACTTGGCGCGGCATGATATCGCGCGGCCATTCGCCGTCGCCGATATCGAAGTGGATGAGCGAGCGCGCCGACTGCGCGCCGTAATACTTGTCTGCGGGAACCTGAATCGGGCCCATCGAGTCGGACTCGGTGCGCGTCTTGGCCCCGTTGGTCGGAATATTCGTGGTCGTCATGGCTCCGTTATCTTCGCTCGGGGCCCCCGGTTTCTGCCCGGATAAAGGTCTGAACGGCCGCCAAAAAGGCGCTCCATCCGCAGGTTGCTTGCTCTTAGCGCCCTTTCAGGGCGGCCCGGCCCGTCGTCAAACCCACTTCGCGCGTCTGCGTGACCTCGAACACGGTCAGCGGAAAGCGCGGGTCGTAGCCCCGCTTGCTGCAGCGCCCGCAGCTCATGGCCGCCGCCGGCAGGCGTTTGCGAAGCAACTCGAGCGCGCATTTCTCGCAGCGCAAAATATAGCGCTTGACGCTCTCGTTGTACGGCCGCACGTTGCCGAGATCGTGATAGATCGACGTCATGCCGCACTCGTGCATCTTGCGCCGGAAATCCGCGCCGTGGCCGGTGTCGCCTTTGCGGTCGTAGAGCCACGCGTGGATCATTTCGTGCAGCAGCGTCTCGCGCAGCGCTTCGGGATTCGAGCGAAAGTGTTTGGGCGAGAGTTCGATCAGCAGCGGCCTCTCGCTATAGGTGATGCGCCCCGCGGAGTTGGAGAAGCGCCCATTGTAGCGAATTCGGCACACCGGCACTTCGCCGTTGAAAAAATAGTTGTTCAATTCGGCGAAGAGCAGCTGGAGATCGGTTTCCGAGGGCAGCACGAAGAGTTTGTTCGTCGCGCGTCCAAACGAATCTTGTGGCCCAGACTCCGCCGCGCGGCCTGCCGCCGCGCATCTATATTCCTATCATGATCGTCGTTGCCGCCGTTTTCTTGGGCGGCATGGCGTATTTGGTGCATACCGCGTTTTCCACAGGCGGCTCCGTATTCGGCGCCGCGACGAGCGGAGCAAGCAGCCAAGCTGCGACCGCCGCTCCGCCCGCCGTGAGCGTGCAAGGCGGCGGACCGCCCGCGGCGGTGCGTACGCAGCTCGCCGACTTGCGAGCGCGGATCGCAAAAAATCCGAAGGACGACGTCGCGCTCACGCAGCTTGCGGACATGTACTTGGCCGTGGGCAAGTACGAGGACGCCATCCCGTATTACAAACGCGCCCTCGCGGTCAACCCCGACAACGTTGCCGCGAAAGAGGGCCTGAGCGAAGCCGAAAGCGAGAGCAAGAACCCGTAATGCGACTCTACGTCTCCTGCGACATGGAAGGCACCGCCGGCGTATGCAGCTGGATGCAGTGCGATCCCTCGAACCGCCACGAGTATCCGATATATCGCCGCTACATGTCGCAAGAAGTGCGCGCGGCCATCGACGGCGCGCGCAGCGCCGGCGCGACGGACGTGCTCGTCAACGACTCGCATTGGGACATGCGCAATCTGCTCTGGGATGAATTGCCGCCCGACGTGCGCGTCGTCTCGGGCAGCCGCAAGCCGTTTTCGATGGCCGAGGGTTTGGGGGCGGGATTCGACGGCGCGTTTTTCACCGGCTATCACGCGCGCGCGGGCGCCGCGAACGGCGTGCTGGCACACACCTACACGGCGGACAGTTTATATAACGTGCGTATCAACGGCGTCGCGTGCAGCGAGGCGCTGCTCAACGCGGCGATGGCCGGGCTCTACGGAATTCCGGTGCTGCTCGTGAGCGGCGATCGCGTCGTCATCGAGCACGTCAAAGAGTACATGCCGTGGGCGACGGGCGTGGTCGTCAAGGAAGGCATCGGTCATTACGCGGCCGATTCAATAACGCCGAAAGCCGCGCAGGCGGCCCTTCGCGAAGGCGCCGCGCGTGCGATACGCGATGCGAAAAACGCAAAGCCGTTCACGTTCGAGGCGCCGATTAC
>DATEHZ010000038.1:0-8528 GCA_035279385.1 Vulcanimicrobiaceae bacterium
CAAGCGTGTCGTCGTTTCGCACCGCCGCGCCGTACAGGAGCAGCGCCGCAGCGACCGCCAGGACCTCATTCGTTCGCTCCAAGTCGGCGAACAGCGCGAAGCGACCGTCGTGCGCCTCACCGATTTCGGCGCGTTCGTCGATCTGGGCTCCGGCGTCGACGCGCTCGTGCCGGTAAGCGAACTTGCGTTCGAGCGGGTCGAAAAGCCGTCGGACGTCGTGCACGTGGGCGAAAAGATGAACGTGCGAATTCTTCGCGTCGAACAGAACGGCAAGAAGATCGCCGCATCGCGCAAAGGCGCGCTCAGCGACCCGTGGCGCGAACACGCCGACGTGCTCAAACAAGGCAAGACCGTTGAAGGAAAAGTCATCGGCAAAGATCGCCGTCTCGACGTCGAGATCGCGCCCGGCGTCACGGGCAGCATCGGCGATCGCGAAGTGAACCCGGAAGATTACGAGATCGGCGAAACGATCGAGGTGACGGTTCGCTCCATCGATTTCCGCAACCGCCGCGTTCGCCTGGGCAGCCCGCACACCGCAGCGGTGTCGCAGCAGTCTTCGACGTCGTTCGCACCGCTAGGCGCCGAACTCGGTTTGAAATAACGCCAAAGCGGCGCTAGATAACCTTGATGACCCTCATCATGCCGCGGTCTTCGTGGAAGACCATGTGGCAGTGGAACGCAAACGTTCCGCGAGGCACATTCCGAAAATCGAGCAAAATTCTCGTCAACCCGGGCTTGATCAGCGGATAATCGGGATCCGCCTTGTTGGGCAGCATCTTCCCTACAGGCACGAGAACGGTATCCAGCATCACCGGCTGCGGCAATTCGTCTTCGGCAACGAACGCCATTTGGTGCATATGAAACGTGTGCGGTTCGAGCGTTGTGTTGAACAGATACCACTCCTCGATGCTGCCGCGCTTCACGACGACGTCGGGCTGCGGAACGAGCGCGTTTTTCGCATAGGTCGCATGAAACGGACGCTCGTGAAAGTTCAATTCGCTTGTTTGCGTGATGTAGAATTCCGGGTGGGCGCCCCTCTTGCCGATGTTCGGAACGGGGTATTCGGTGTACGTGAACGCACGCTTGCGAATAGCGCTCGCGTGTGCGCGCGCGTATCGTAAAAGTTCCACCGTCCGCGATTCCTGCGGAGTCAGCGGCGCGGTTGCGATCGAGAGCGGCGATGCAGCGGGCGGTCCCGCCGTAATCGTCAGCAGATCGTGGGCGAGTTGGTATTCGTCGAAAGCACTAAAGCAGTTCGGCCGCGTCGAAAGCGTAAGCGTTTCCCCCGGTTTGAGCGTAAGCAGCACATCGGCCCGGTTCGTCGGAACGAGATCGATGCCGCTCATCGCAATAAAGCGCGAGAACGGATGCGCGGAGTCCCCCGAAATCGGCACGCCGTCACGCCCGACGATCTGCATCGGCCGATCGTTGCCTGCGGCATCGTGCAGATGGATGTACTCGAAGCTGTCCGCCGTAGCGTTGAGAATGCGCAGCAACTGCGGCTCGTTTGCGGGCACTGTCAGCCGCGCCGATCCATCGCCGCCGTTCACGCTCAGAAGCGATTCCGCTAGGATGCCGCAAGCGGGCATCGTGTATCCCGCCGCTCGAGTCGGCCACGTGCTGGGCCACGCCGGCGGGTTGAACGGATCGTACCGCACCGGCTTCGGATCTTTCTGCGTCAACTCGTGCATAAACGCCGCGCGAGCGAATACGTTAAGCGGCGGCATGAAGCGGTCGTCGTCGCTGATGGCCGGAACTTGATATCGCAGCACCACTTCGTGTTCGTTTTCGGGCGCGATTTGCGGGGTGTCCGGCTCGACGATCCACATTCCGGAAAGGCCGCCCGCAATCTCTTCCTCCGCCATGCCGTGAGCGTGCGGGTGGTAAAGATAGGTCCCGACCGGCTGCGTTTGCGGAATCGTGATGTTGAATTCGCACGCGTGCGCAGGCGTGCTCAGCGTCGAAAGAAACACGTTCTCTTGCGATGCAGGTCCCTGAAATCCATGCAGATGCAGATTCACGTCCGTGGGCGGCATCGCCGAATTGCGTTCGTAATATTGCGTGTGATTCAAATAACCGGAAAACGGGCGTGCCTCGCGCCTCCCCATCTGCATGGGCATGCAGGGGGGCAGCGCGCTCGCCGCCATTGTCGCACCGCTTGCGGGACCGCGCAGTTCGTTCACGATACGGATGGCGAAACGTTCGCCGCGGTGCACTCGGATCACCGGCGCGACATACTGCTGCGCGCCGCCGAACGTATAGCGATAGCAGAATCGGTCGCGCTGATGCACGACGCGCAAAATCAACTCGTGGCGGCCTTGATCGTCGACCGGAACCGACGACATCTCAATTTGCGGCGGTCGCGTTAGAGCGGCAGCAGCCCATGGAATGCCACAAACGGCCGCAGTTGGAGGCACTGCAGGCATACTCATCGGTGCCAGTATACTGCCCCCGGCGCCGAATTGCGTAGGCTATCGTACCTAACTTTCGGTCAACGCGTCATACACCAAGCACGTTACGCAGCCGTAGACGGCACGGGGAATAAAGTCGGTCATCCAGCCCGACACGCCCCATTGCCGCGGGTCGGTCTTGCCCATCGCCGTTGCCGTACCTTCGCTCAGTACCAGCGTGAGTGCGGCGAGGCCGAGTCCCGCAACGAACCATGGAACGCCCCGCATGCGCGGGCGCATGACGCCGAAAAGCACGCCCGCGCCGAAGCCGTCGGCGTAACCGAGCAGCATGCTCAGGCCCTGTGCACGCGCACGCGGCAACCGCCGCACGCCGCTCCACCGCGCAAACTCTTTCACTACGGCCTTGGGAATCTTGCTCTGCGGGCGCGCGCGGATCGCCATGTCCGCGTAGGTCGTCGCATTGAGCACCGCCGTGCCGGCCGCACCCGCAGCGATGCCGGAAGCTATCGCTTTGGCATTCATTCGACGTAGTTCTCGACGGTTTGCCCCGAGCGCATGTGCGCGCTGTTCGGATCTTCTCCGAATTCACGCTTCGCGCGGCGCTGGCGCAGCAGATCGTAGTACCGATCGAGTTGCACGTTGAGCTCGTCCAGCCGCTTGCGTTCGCCCGGTGTAAGGGGCCGCTCGTCGCTCTGTTCGTACAGGCGGTGTTCTTCGGCGACCAATTCCTCGATGTGGCGGTGAATAGATTTATCGTTCATCGTGAGCTCCATGGTGGGCGCTTGCCGGCTGCCGCAGCCCCAAACGCACCAGATCTTCTTCATTCAGTTCGATGTTCGCCGCCGCCATGTTCTCTTCCAAATGCGCGATCGACGACGTGCCCGGAATAGGCAGAACGCAGGGCGAGCGATGAAGCAGCCAGGCAAGCGCAATTTGCGGTACGCGCGCACCGTGTGCTTTCGCCACGACTTGCGCCTCGGTATTGTCCGTTATCTGCTCGTCGCCCGCGCCCAGCGGAAACCACGGTAGAAACGCGAGTCCGTTTGTCTCGCAATACTCGATGATGCGCTCGTTGTCGCCGCCGCGGTGCATCATGTTGTAGCGGTTCTGCACCGAGACGATCGGGACGATCTGCTGCGCCTTGCGCAACTCCTCGAACGACACGTTTGAAAGCCCGACGTGGCGGATCTTCCCTTCGTCGCGCAGATCGCGCAGCGCGCCGACCTGCTCTTCGAACGGAACGTTGTCGTCCACCGTGTGCAACTGGTACAGATCGATGCGATCCAGCTTCAAGCGCCGAAGACTGCCTTCGCAGCACGCTTTGAGGCGTTCCGGGCGGCAATCCGGCTCCCACTGGCCCGGTCCCGGACGCGTGTTTCCGCCTTTGGTGGCAATCACCACATCGGGCGGATACGGATGCAGCGCCGTGGCAATTTCTTCTTCATTGATCTCCGGTCCATACGCGTCCGCCGTGTCGATAAAGTTTACGCCCAGTTCGACAGCGCGGCGCAGTACGCGCAGCGCGTTCTCACGATCTTCGGGCCACCCCCAAATCCCCGGTCCGGTCAAGCGCATCGCTCCGTATCCCATGCGATGCACGCTCAAATCGCCGCCTATCGTAATCGTGCCGGCGGCGCTCGCCGGATGCACGGCACGGATTTCGCTAAGCGGGATCGTCGGCCGCTCGCCGCTCACGACCGGCTGCAGATACACGCGCTGCGGATCGTTGTCGACCTTCTCGAGCACGCCTTCGTAGCGCGTTTCACCGCGCGTACGAACGACGACGCGCTTGCCGAAAAATGGCGTGACTTCTTCCAACTTCATGTTCTACCGTACCCGGCTCGGCTCTCGTCATATAGGGAACGTTAATCGCGCTCGCTCGAAAGCGTCGAAATGCAGGCGAACGCCAGTTTCTGCGCCGCGGTGCCGATTTCGGGCAACGCCCGCGCGAGTGTTGCACGACTCGTGCGTAAGCCGCGCTGACGGAAACGGCGCCCGCCGCAGCTTCAGTGCGGCCCGCGCCGTTTTTTGCGCGGGGACCGAATGGCCGGCGCACGAGCGCAGTTCGCGCTCCATCCCGTCTACGCGATACGGAATACGCTCGCTCGCGCTCGACGCGGCAGCTGCGGACGCGACCGCATGCGGACACAAAGCGAAGCCGTGCGCTTCACGCGAAACGAACTTCAGCGCACTCGCGAACAGATCGGGATCTGCCTCGAGCAATTCTTTCATGAATTGCTCGACGTCGGCGATATTTGGTCTCCGGTCTAGGACCGCCTCCGCAGGCATGCGCCGTTCTGCTTCAAGAAGACTCCGAGCCGGTCGGAGGAGACTTTACGAAAGAGCTGACGCAGCGCAATCTCGATCACCGAACTTTCGCTTACTCGCTCGTCAAATGCGATCCGCCGAAGCTCCGATCCGACTTCTCCGGACAGGTTTATCGAAAATTTCAAGGCGTTTGACGGCCCGCCCACTTCAGGGCGTAAATCCACCGTGCCGTTTCGGCTCCGTGCTGCTCTTGCCATAGCTGCTAATTACGCCTTCGAAGTGAGACGTACTGCTTGCAAACGCAAGAATTTCCCGCGGTGCAGCGGCTTTGCGCACGCTCGCTAGCGGCATCGAATAGTTCTGCCGGACCGGTTCGATCGAAGGTTTCGACCCCGTCGTTGAACACGCGCACGTGGTCGCCGGTGAGCTGCATGCCGTTCCAAATCATGTCGCCGTTCATCGATGCGAAGAACCGGTCCGGCGTCTGTCGGCATCGCGTGCCGTCATCGACGACGTGCACCGATACAGATCCGCTTCGCGATCGAGAAATCACGTGCGATCGTCTCCTTAACGCATCAGCGCATCCTCCGCGTGGAACACCTGCGTGAGCGCGGACTTCGCCGCCGCCGAAGCGAGACGCCGCGGCCCCAAGGTCTCCCCATTGCTCTAGTGAGTAACGGAAAAACGGCAGGCAACATTGTAGCTGCCTGCACCCCGGGCGAGCGCGGCCGGGGGGAACGCTACGCGGTCAGGCCAAAAAGCCCCAAACCGTGACCACGACCGAGCATCGCACATCTCTGCCCGAGCTGCGCCATACCGCTGCGCACGTGCTGGCTTATGCCGTCCAGGACCTGTTTCCAGAAGCCAAGCCGACCATCGGCCCGGCCATCGAGAACGGCTTCTATTATGATTTCGACCGCGGCCAGCCGTTCACGCCCGAGGATCTCGAGCGCCTCGAGCGGCGCATGAACGAGATCGTGAAGGCCGGCTACGAGATGACCGGCGAGCGCGTGACCCGCGAACAAGCCGTTGAACGCTTTAAGGACAACCCGTACAAGGTGGAACTCGCGCGGGCGATTCCGGAAGATGAGCCGATCACGCTCTACACGATCGGCGAGTTCACGGACCTGTGCCGCGGCGGTCACGCGCATACGACCAGCGAGATCGGCGCGCTCAAGCTCATGAACGTCGCGGGCGCGTACTGGCGCGGCGACGAGAACAATCCGATGCTGCAGCGGATCTACGGAACGGCGTGGCACTCGCAGAGCGAGCTGGATGCGTATCTTCATCAACTCGAAGAAGCGGCCAAGCGCGATCACCGCAAACTCGGCCAGGAACTCGATTTGTTCTCAGTTGAAGACGCGGCCGGCGGCGGCCTCATCTTCTGGCATCCCAAAGGCGCGATCATGCGCGGCATCGTCGAAAACTTCATCCGCGAGGGACTCAGAGAACGCGGGTACCAGCCGGTCGTCACGCCGCACATCGTCAACGAGAAGCTCTACGAGATTTCCGGGCACCTGGAAAACTACGCCGAGAACATGTTCGGCGTGCTGGAGGTCGAGGAGCAGCGCTTCCGCCTCAAACCGATGAACTGCCCGGGCCACATTCTCATTTACAAGAGCCACCTGCACAGCTATCGCGAATTGCCGATTCGCTTCTCCGAATTCGGCACGGTGTATCGCTTCGAGCGCAGCGGCGTGCTGCACGGCCTCACGCGCGTGCGCGGCTTCACGCAGGACGACGCGCATCTCTTCTGCACCGCCGATCAGTTGCAGGGCGAGTTCGAGCAAACGCTCGACGAAGCGCTGCGCCTCATGAACGCCTTCGGCTTCACGGACTTCGAATACGCGCTTTCGACGCGCGAACCGCATCTGCGCGGCGATACCGATCCGATCGCCGAAGAAGCGATTCGCAAAGCGCTCGAGAGTCACGAATTGCCGTATGCGATCGACGAAGGCGGCGGCGCGTTCTACGGGCCGAAACTCGATATCATGGTGCGCGACGCCATCGGACGCAAGTGGCAGCTCGGCACGGTGCAGGTCGATTTCGTGTTGCCCAAGCGCTTTGACCTGAAGTATCGCGGCCCGGAAGGCGACGAGACGCCCGTGATGATTCACCGCGCGCTCGCCGGGTCGATGGAGCGCTTCTTCGGCATTCTGATCGAGCATTACGGCGGAAACTTCCCCGCGTGGCTGGCTCCGGTTCAAGCGGTTCTCACGCCGATTTCCGAACATCAAATCGAGTACGCGCGGCAGGTGCGCGATGCGCTGCATCAACGCGGCTTCCGAGTCGAAGTCGATGAGTCGAACGAGAAACTCGGGTACAAAATCCGCCACTGGAAGACGCAGAAAGTGCCGTATATCCTCGTGGTCGGAAAACAAGAAGCCGCGGAGGGAGCGGTCAACGTGAACGAGCGCGGGGTCGAAGCCAAACGCAACGCCACGGTGGACGAGTTCGCCGCGGAACTTCAATCAAAGGTGGATGCGAAATCGTGAAACGACTGGTCGCCGCGCTCGCGCTCGTAGCACTCGCCGCGTGTTCCGGCAACTTCGGCACCGGCACCGGTATGCCGCAAACCGGCCCCGGCATCCCGCCGATGGGCGCAGGCACGCCGATGCCGCCGATGGACAGGAACGGCATGCCGATCAATCCCTCGGCAAGCCCGTCGCCGACTCCGGGAACGGTCGGCAATGCGACATATCCGATCGAAGACGCGCAAAAGGGCTTTGCTTGCGGCACGCTGAGCGAGGGGTACGGATGCACGCTCGCGTTCAATCTTCCGCCGCCGACGCCGACGCCCTCGCCGAGCCCGAAGAACGCAAAGCGCAAATCGAAGACAACGGCGACGCCGTCACCCACGCCGACTCCGACACCGACTCCGACTCCCAAGGCGAGCGCGAGCCCGTCGCCGGGTGCGAGCGCGGGCGCATCGGCATCCCCCAGCCCGTCGCCGACGCCGGAAACGATCACCTTGCAAGCGCAAGCACCGCCGAAAGATGCGCCGAAGATGGTGCACGTTCCGGCAAACTCGCTGGACACCGTTGCGCTCATGATGGTGCAGCTCACCACCAACGGCGATCTCGATCTCGACGGCTGGGCGAACGCGCAATTCACGCTGCCGAAGACGGAAGTCGACGGCCGCGGCTTCGCCGTGCAGCTCTTCCAAGTCAACAAACGCAAGAAGGGCGTCGAGTACAAGCCGATTTGGACGTTCGACAAATCGACGCTGAACGAGCGGACGCTGACCTTTTCGTTCCAGCCGCCCAAGATGAAGATCGCCAAGGGGAGCACGTACATGCTCGTGCTCTACGGAGACGATAAATCGAGCGCGCCGTCTCCCGCGCCGTCCGGCTCGGCACCGCCGTTGCCTGCCGACATGAATCCGGCGGCTGCACCTCCGGACATGACGCCTGCGCCTTCGCCGACACCATAGCGCGCGCGGCGCTATGGTGCCGGCAGTTTGAAGTTTAGCGTTTGGTCGTACTGCGCACCGATGGTTTGGGCGGCGGCAAGTCGGGATCCGCGCCTTGCGCCGTCATCGGATCGCTTAGTTCGAATTCCCACAACCCCTGCGCGTTGACCATCTTGTAACCGGCGTCCGACGACGCTCCATCCTGCGATTCGTTGAAGTATTTGTGCGTGAAGCGCTCGTCGGGCGGCACGTTCGAAGACGGGAAGTTATTCGAGATCGCAGCGAGCGCGGATTCGAACATCTTTTGGTGCGCCACCTCGCGCGTCATCAAAAACGTCAGCGCGTCCTTGGCACCGTTGTCCGGACAGAGTTTGATCAACCGATCGTAGACCGCCTTTGCGCGGGCCTCGGCGGCAATGTCGGAACGCAGATCGCAG
>DATEHZ010000039.1:0-43092 GCA_035279385.1 Vulcanimicrobiaceae bacterium
CGGCTCCGGCCGCGAATCCGACGAGCGCACCCGCGCCCGCGCCCGCACCGACGGCTGCGCCCAAACCGGCGCCGCGTCCGATCCCGCACCCCATCCCGCATCCGCGGGAAACGCCTTAACGCAGCGCGTCGATTGCCTCGCGCAGCTCCAGGGTGCCTTCGTACAACGCGCGCCCGATAACGCACGCGTCGACGTTCGGCGGCGCCGCTTTGCGCAACGCGCGCAGATCGTCGACCGTGCTCGCGCCGCCGCTGGCCGTTATGCGAATGCCCGCAAGCGATGCGACGTGCCGCAGGGCGTCGATGTCGTAGCCCTGGCCCGTTCCGTCGCGCGCGATCTCCGTCGAAACGATGCGCTGCACGCCCCACCCTGCGACGCGCTGCACGAGCGCATCGCGATCGACGTTCGTGCCTGCCTGCCAGCCGCGAACCTTGACGACGCCGCCCCGCGCGTCGATTCCGGCGAACACACGATCGCCGAGTTCGTGAATAATGTTGCGTGCCGTGCGCTCGTCTTCGACGAGCAGCGTGCCGAGAATGACGTACGATGCACCGGCTTGCAAGCGCGCCTGCGCGTGGGCGAGCGTGCGAATTCCTCCGCCGGTCTGCACCGGTACCTCCACGGCGCGGCAAATGTTCGCGATGGCTTGCTCGTTTTCGCCCGAACCGAACGCGCCGTCCAAATCGATGACGTGCAGTTGCTGTGCGCCCTCGGCAACAAACGAGTTCGCCCGCTGCACCGGGTCCGTATCGTACGTCTTCTCACGAGCCGGGTCGCCCTGCTGCATGCGCACGCACTTTCCGCCGCGCAAGTCGATTGCCGGAATTACGATCATGTTGCCGCCTCCCCTGATAAGCGAAGAAAATTGTCGAGCAGCCGCGCGCCGGTGCGCTGGCTCTTCTCCGGATGAAATTGCGTACCCATCACGTTCCCGCGCGCGACGATCGCGCAGAAACGCTCGCCGTGCGTGCACGCCGCGGCGGTGTCCGGCCCGACGGGTGCGCGATACGAGTGCAGGAAATACGCATACGCCTGCGCGCCGACGTCTTGCACGAACGGATGATTGGACGTCAGCTCCAGCTCGTTCCAGCCCATGTGCGGAACGCGCGGCGCGCCGGCGAACCGTGAGACGTGCCCCGGGACGATGCCCAGGCCCGGCGTGTGACCGAATTCATCGCTGTCCTCGAACAAAATCTGCATGCCGACGCAAATGCCCAGAAACGGTTTGCCGGCTTTTACGTGCCGGACGATCGCACGATCCAGGCGACGATCTCGCAACGCCTGCATCGTTGCCCCGAATGCGCCGTCGCCGGGCAGCACCGCGGCATCGGCTCGTTCGATCGATGCGGGATTGTCGGTGATGGCAAAGGGCGCGCCGCGCCGGCGCAGCGCCGCAATCAGCGACCCGAGATTGCCTCCGCCGTAGTCGATGACTGCGAGCATGGGCGCCTTATTCGAGCACGCCTTTGGTGGATGGAACGGATTGCTCGGCGGTGCGCGCTTTGGCCATTGCGAATGCGCGGGCAAAGGCTTTAAACGCGGCCTCGCAGACGTGATGTGCGACGTGCCCGTGCATCTGCGTCAAATGGACGGTGATCTTCGCATTGTCGGTGACGGCGCGGAAAAACTCGCCGATCATCTCCGTCGGCATCTGCCCCAAATCGTCGCGCAAAAACGAGACCTGAAAATTCAAATAGGGCCGTCCCGAAATATCCACTGCCGCGGAGATCAGGGCCTCGTCGAGCGGCACCATGATCGAGCCGAAGCGTGCGATGCCGCGCTTCTCGCCCAGCGCATCGGCGATCGCCTTGCCGAGCGCGATACCGACGTCCTCGATGACGTGGTGGTTGTCCATGCCGTCGCCGCTGGCGCGCACGAATAGCCCGCATCCGCCGTGTTTGGCGAACGCTTCGAGCATGTGATCGAGAAAATCGATCGACGTCGCGATCTCGACCGGTCCGCCGTCGAGATCGATCGTCAATTCAACGGACGTTTCGCTCGTCGTCCGCGCGATCGCGCCGGCGCGCCGCTCGGTCATGCGCCTCGCGGGATGCCGTTGCCGTTGCGCCGTTCGATCGGCTCGAACGGATGCACCGGCGGTCCGGAATACGTCGCCTGCGGCCGGATGAGCCGGTTGTCGGCAAGTTGCTCGAGAATGTGCGCCGTCCAGCCGGCGATGCGTCCGCACGCGAAGATCGGCGTGAACTCATCTCCGGGAAATCCGAGGCTGTAAAAGAGCGGAGCGCTGTAGAAGTCGACGTTCGCGTAAATGCGCTTGTCGGGTTTGGTTTCTTGCAGCACTTTGTTTGAGGCATCTTCGAGCGCGCGAGCGATCTGATACCATTTGGGATCGGTAATTTCGCTGAGTTTTTTCGCGACCAGTTCCAAGTGCTGTGCCCGCGGATCGCGCACTTTGTATTCGCGGTGGCCCATGCCCATGATGCGCTCGCCGCGCGCGAGCACTTCGCGCACGTACGTTTCGGCGCGTTCGGGTTTACCGATCTCGAGCAGCACGCGGCCGACCGCGCTCGCCGCGCCCCCGTGCGCTTCGCCCTGCAGCGTCGAAATCGCGGCGGTCACCGCGGCATACAGATCGGCTTTGGTCGATGCCGTCACGCGGCCCGAAAACGTCGAGGCATTGTACGAATGATCGGCGAGCAGGACGAGATACGTGTCCATCGCGTCTTCGGCGATCTCGCTCGGTACTTGCCCGCGGCACATGTAGAGAAAATTTGCCGCCTGCGAAAGATCGGTGCGCGGCTCGATCGGATCCAGGCCGCGGCGTATGCGATCCCACATCGCGACGACGGTCGGCACTTTCGCGATCAGTTCGACCGCGGTATGCACGTCGGAAAGATGCGCGCCCTTGGGATCGACTTCGACGAAAAGCGCGAGCCCCGAAACGATGGTGCGCAGCACGTCCATCGGCCACGCGTTTTTGGGAGCGCGCTCCATCGCGTTGATGAGCGGCTCGGGAATCATGCGATGGGCGCCGAGTTCTTTCTTGAGCGCCGCGAGCTGCGTGCCCGTCGGGAGCGAGCCGTAGAGCAGCAGGTGGACGACTTCTTCGAAGCATGCGTTCGGGGCGAGGTCGTGGATGTCGTATCCACGGTAGGTCAGGCGGCCTTCCTTACCCTCGACGTTGCTCAGCAGCGTGCTTCCGACGACGACGCCTTCGAGCCCGCGATCGACGATGATTCCAGTGGTAGACAGTGTAGGGTTCCTCCGACCCGAAGTCTTACCCGCGCCTTCCTGGAACCCTTTGCCCACAACGGCCTTTCGGCATCTAGAGCGGCGCGTCGGCCAAATGCGAACCGTATTGTTTGGGATCGAAATACCAGGCCGGGAGCGACGCCGGGAAGGTGATGTCCTTGAAATCGATGACCAGGCTGTCGGCATCGCCGGTTTCGTCGCCGAAGTCCGAAATCTCCTGATACTCGTTGCCCACGCGTTCCCGGCGCGGCAGCACCACCGCGTCGATATGCGTGATCACGACGTAGCCGTCGAGATATCCGAGCGTATACGTCACCTTCATCGGATACGTGTGGCCCTGTTCGACGAACATGCGGTCGTGCGCGATGATCTTCTTGAGGATGTAGGAGTTTTTGTCGACCCAGATCTCGCGCAGCACGTTGCGTTCCGGATCGCGGCGCGGCTGCAGCACCAAATGCAGCTCGCTGCCCTCGACCGTGATTTTCGGTACGTTATAGTCCGACTCGCCGATCGCAACGACCGATCCGATCGTCTTGAGCGGTTCGCTCGTCGGCTCGGGCGTCGGCACGACGTCGATCGGCTGCGGATGCGCGGGCTCGAAGAGATCGGCGGTCGGCGGCCCGGGATCGCGCGGCTGATTGAGCGCCGGACGATCGAAGGTCATGTCGCCGTCGTAATCGTCGCGGAAGACTTTGCGCATGAGCGCGGCGCGATCGGTGTTGCGCACCCAGTAATGCACGGTGTAGGTGCCCAGCGGATCGACGTAGCCGTAATTCGTGTCTTCTTTGCGGACCAGCGTGTAGGTTTCGTAGAGCGGGGGCGGACGGCGCATACGGTAGACGCGGCGAATCACGCCGAGCACGCGCACGGGCGTGAGCGTATTGTACGCGGGAAGCGTAAGCTGCGGATCGGCAGCGGCCGCAGTGGGATGCGCAGTGCCGAAGAACGCGAGCACCAAAGCGGCGCACGCGACGATGGCAAACCCCGCACGAGCAAAGAGTGAAGGTGCTTTCATGACGTAACCTCTACAACGTCGACTGCACGGACAACGTTGCGCGGACGGCGGCGGTGACGCCTTTAGCGCCGCCCTACCGCGCGAGAACCCGCTCGCCCGCTCTGGAAAGTGCGTAGCCGACGAGGCGCTCGACCAGCGCCTGATACGAAATACCGACGGCCGCACAGGCGTCGGGGAGAATGCTGGTCGGCGTGAGCCCCGGGAGCGTGTTGATCTCCAAAATGTACGGGCGGCCTTCTTTGCTCACGATAAAATCCGTGCGCGAGTAGTCTCGCAGCCCGACGAGGCGGTGCACCGAGAGGGCCAGCATTTGCAGGCGCGCCGCCAAGTCGCCGTCGATGCGCGCCGGCACGATGTGCGTGCTGCCGCCCGCGGCATACTTGGCTTCGTAGGTGTAAAATTCGTCGCGGTTCGGCACGATCTCGACGACGGGCAACGCTTCTTCGCCGAGCACGCCGCACGTGAACTCCCGTCCGGGAATGAATTCCTCGGCGAGAATCTCCGCGTATTTTTGCGCGGCGTCGATCATCGCTTGCGTCCACTGCTCGTGCGTGCGCACGATGTTCACCCCGGCGCTGCTGCCTTCGAAACGCGGTTTGATGACGAGCGGAAGATCGAGCGAGCCCGGTAAGAGCGGCAGCGTGCCGCCGGAAAGATCGAAGAGATCCCAGGCAGCCGTGGGCAGCCCTTCGGCGGCGCAAAGTTTCTTCGTGAGATGCTTGTCCATCGCCAGCGCGCACGGCTCGACGCCGCTGCCGGTATACGGAATCGCCAGATAATCCAAGATGCCTTGAATCTGACCGTCCTCGCCGCCGGGCCCGTGCAGCGCGTTGAAGACGACGTCCGGAGCCAGTTCGCGAATCGCGTCGACGAAACGCGCGTCATAATCGAGCGACTGCGCGTCGTAGCCGAGTTCGCAGAGCGCGCGCATCACGCCCGATCCGGTTTGAATCGAGATCTCGCGTTCCGCGCTCGTGCCGCCCATGACGACGGCAACTTTATGAGATTTTCTCGCAGCCATACTCACGAATCTATAAAAACGCCGACCAAATGTACTTCCAACTGCAGCTCCACGCCGAATCGTTCGCAGACGGCACGCCGCACGCGTGCCAGCAACGTCGCAACGTCCTTGGCGGAAGCACCGCCCAGGTTGTTGATGAAATTGGCGTGCAGCGGTGAGACTTCCGCGCCGCCCTCCCGCCATCCCTTAGCCCCGGCCGCTTCGATGAGGCGCGCGGCCCGCTCGCCTTCGGGATTGCGAAAGCACGACCCGGCGTTGGGCAGCGCGATGGGCTGCGTGTTCTTGCGGCGCACGAGCCGCTGCTGCATCTCCTCGCGAATCGCATGCGGGTCGCCCAGTTCGAATTTCAGCGTGACGCGCGCGACGATTGCATCGCGCGCGAGCGAGGTGTGACGATAGTAATACTGTACGGTAACGGGATGCGGCTCCGGCTTTGCCGGCGACTGCACCCACACTTCGCGAACGAAGTCGCCCATCTCGCGATCGGTTCCCGCGTTCATACGCAGCGAACCGCCCACGCTTCCGGGAATCCCCGCCAGCGAGCCGATGCCGACGGCGCCGGCGGATGCGGCTTTCGCGGTGAGCAGCGCCATTCCGGCGGATGCGCCCGCGTGCACCACGACCGTGCGGTCGTCGTGCGTGACGACGATGTTCGCGAATTCGCCCGCCAGACGCAGGACCAGCCCGCGAACGCCGCCGTCGCCGACGAGCAGATTGCTTCCGCTTCCGAGCACGAACCACGGCGTTCTGCGCTTGCCGCAGAAATGCATGATCCGCGCGAGTTGCGCTTCGCTCTCGACGGTGATCCACGCATCTGCCGGACCGCCGATCTTCCAAGAGGTGTACGGCGCGAGCGGCTCGTCGAAACGCACGCGGTCGCCGCAGATCTCGAGCAGCTCGGCCCGATCCTCTTCGGTTAGGACACTGTGAAGCGCATCGCCGGCGACGTTCATGCGAGATCGTGCGCGAGGTCGCGCGCGACCTTCGTGATATTGCCTGCGCCAAGCATGAGCAGCAGGGCGTCCGGCGGCGCCTGCGCCTGCAAGAGGGAACGCAGATCGTGCACGTATTTCACGTAGTGCACCGGCGTGCCGCCGGCCTGCAGCGGTTCGCCGATGGTCCGCTCGCTCACGCCTTCGATCGGCGGTTCGCTGGCCGCATACACCGGCGCCAGATACACTTCGTCCGCCGCGCGCAATGCGTCGACGAATGCCGCGCCTAGATACGCGGTACGCGTATACCGGTGCGGCTGAAAGGCGACGATCACCGGGCCGCGATGGTACTGTCTGGCAGCGGCGATCGTGGCGCGCACCGCGGTCGGATGGTGTGCGTAGTCGTCGACGACGATCATGCGCGGGGTCTTCGCCAAGATCTCGAAGCGACGCCGCACGCCGCGGAACTGCGAGAGCGCCCGCGCGATTTTCACGAACGGCACTTCGAGCGCGCGCCCCACGGCGATTGCCGCGAGTGCGTTCTCGATATTGATTGCGCCGGGAACGCCGAGCTGCACGGTACCCAAGCAGACGCCGCCTGCGATAACGTCGAACGTCGATCCCAGATTCGCAAAGCGGATGTTCGCGGCGTGCACGTTCGCGTCTTCGGCGATTCCGAACGTCACCGTGCGCGCCTCGCGCAGCGATGCGGCGATCGCGCGGCTCTGCGGATTGTCGATGCCGACGATGGCCGCGCCGTCCTGCGGCAAACCCGCGAGAAAACGATCGAACGACGCGATGAGTTTGGGCAACTCGGCGTCCGAGGAGAGATGATCGTTCTCGACGTTCGTGACGACGGCGATCGTGGGTTCGAGCAGCGAAAATGAGCCGTCGGATTCGTCGGCTTCGGTCAGAAACCACGGCGCGGACCCGTTATGGGCGTTCGTTCCCGTGTTGACGTCGATGCCCCCCAGCACCAAACTCGCGTCGATGTTTGCCTCGCGCAGGATGGCCGAGGTCATCGCGGTGGTCGTCGTCTTGCCGTGCGTACCGCAGATCGCGATGCCGCTGCAGCCGTCCATGATCCGGCGCAGCATCTCACCGCGGCGGATAATGGGAATGCCTTGCTCCGCGGCACGCCGGTACTCCGGGTTTTCCGCGTCGATTGCCGAGCTCACGACGACGGCCCGCGCACCGTTGACGTTCTTGACGTCGTGACCGACGGCGATGCTCGCGCCGAGCTCGCGCAATTCCTCGAGCAGCGGGGATTCGGAAACGTCCGAACCGGTAACGGCTTGCCCGCGCGCGAGCAAAATTCGCGCGATCGCGCTCATGCCGATGCCGCCGATTCCGATGAAGTGCAGCGTTCCCGTGGTGCTCATGCTGCTGCGCCCTTTCGCGACACGAGCGCGTCAATCCGTGCGAGAATGGTCGCAACGGGATCGCGCGCGGCAAGCGAGCGAGCCGCGTCGCGCATCGACTGCAGCCGCGCCGGCTCCATCGTTTCGCGCAGCGTCCACCACAGCGAATCGGCGTTCAGATCGCGATCGGCGATCACGACCGCGGCGTTCGCCGATTCAAACGCCTTGGCGTTCGCCGCCTGATGATCTTCGGACGCGAAGGGATACGGAACCAAAATGCTCGGCAGTCCGAGTGCGGCAAGCTCGCCGAGCGTCGATGCGCCCGCGCGTGCGATAACGAGATCGGCAAGTTCATACGCGTCGGCCATCTCGCGCAGGTACGGCACCAGCACGATGCGATTTTCTCCCAGCGGCGCGCGCTCTTCGGCCTGCATGTAGTCGTAGTCACGCTCGCCGCTCGCATGCAGAATCTGCCATTCGGCCGGAAGCGCGCGGCGCGTTACCAGCGCTGCAACCGTTTCGTTGATCGTGCGCGCTCCCTGACTGCCGCCGACGACCAGAATGGTTTTACGCGCCGGATCGAGTCCGAGCCGGCGAGCGGCTTCAATCCGGTTGCTCGGATGAAAGAGCGAGGCGCGCACGGGAATGCCGGTGTGCGCGTACTTGCCGGCAAAACGCGAATCGCTTTGCTCGAACGCGCCCCAGACTTCATCGACGAGCGGCGCGAGCAGACGGTTCGTCAGACCGGGCTGCGCGTTCGGTTCGAGCAGCGCCAAACGCGCGCGCAGTTGTCCGAGCGTGCGAAGCAGCTTCGCGGCGATCATCACGGGGAAGCAGACGTATCCGCCGGTTGCCACCACGACGTCGGGCTGAAACTCGCGCAGCGCACCGAGCGCCTGCGCGACGCCGAGGGCGTTGGCTCCGGCGGTTTGCAGCGTTGCAAGCGAAATGCTGCGCTGCAGCGGACGGCTGGAGATCGTGACCAGTTCGTATCCCGCATCCGGTACGATTTTCGCTTCAAGCCGATCGGCGGTGCCGATGAAGCGTACCTTTGCGCGGCCGCGCAGCGCGTCGGCGAGCGCGATCGCGGGGTACAGGTGTCCGCCGGTTCCTCCGCCGGCAAAAACCACGTTCATGGCGCCGCCCAGCGCAAATTTTGTGCGTGCCCGTCGGAACGCGCGATAACGGTCTGCACTTCCGCGGGCCACTGGGTGAGCAGCGTGTCGTAGCCGCTCTCGCCCGGCTCCATGCGTATCCACGCGAACGGTGCCGACGGCGTTGCTTGCGCAGCGAGTGCATCGATCGCATCGCGCAGCGACGCGCGCACGCCGGCCGTCATGTGTTCGGTTATCACGGTATGCATGACGACGGTCGCAGCGCGCTCTTGCGGCAACGCCGTACTCCGCGCCCACGCGATGCCGTCGCCGCTTGCAATATCCGGCGGATGCGCTCTTGCGACCTCGATCGCCGCGCGCAGCCGTTCGAACCGCTCGCGCTGATCGGGCCAGACGAAACAGAGCAGCGTGTCGGTATCGTCGTCATCCGACGCGTGCAGCGGGTGCAGATCGCATCCACGCCGTTCGATCACGCGGAGCGGTGCATCCGGATATGCCGGCGCACCCCACGCCGTGCGATTGCGCAGGAGCACCGGCGAGGCCGGATCGCCCCACGTCCACCCCTCGCCGGCGTACCGGTAGCGATCGAAGTTCAAAATGAGCCCGGCGCTCGATCCGATCTCGAACACGCGCAGCGGCAGCTGCGTGGCGAATACGAGCGCAAGCATCGCGCCCAGCACGGGCAGTGCGCGCGCAACTTCGTTCGTCTGCACGGGTCTTTCGAAGAGCTCGTCGTACGCGCGAACGTGTGCGTGGATGTCTGCGAGAACGGCGCGCCATGCCGATTCGACATCGCCGTCGCCGCCCGTCGACGGATAATGAGCGGCAATCTGCGGCGCGAGACCGCGAAGCGCTCGAAAATGCGCCGCTCCGCCCAATCTCAGCCCGATTCTCGAGCGATGCGCGTGGCGGTCGAGCAGGTCGCGCAAGACCGGGTCGGTATCGTAGCACGCGACGGCGCGTTCGAGCAGTCCACCGAAGAAAGGCGAGCCCATTTGAATGCACACGTCGCCAAGGCGCGCGAGATCGTGTGCGGCGGCCCGTACGGTGTGCATTTACGGCAGATTGATTTTTCGGTAACGTCCGACGTTGATGACGAGTGCCACCGCGACGAGCGAAACGATGAGCGAGCTTCCGCCGAACGAGATAAAGGGCAGCGGCACGCCGGTCACCGGCCACGACGACGTCACGACGCCGATGTTGACGAACGCCTGAATCGCGATCATCGCGGTGCAGCCCGCAGCCAGGAAGAATCCGAACCGGTCTGGCGCGGCGATGGCGATGCGAATGCCGCGGTAGACGAAGACGATGAAGAGCACGATGACGCCGACGGTGCCGACCAGACCGAGCTCTTCGCCGAGTACGGAGAAGATGAAGTCGGTGTACTGCTCGGGCAGATAGAAGAACTTTGCGCGCGACTCGCCCAGGCCCACGCCCATGAAGCCGCCGCTGCCGAGCGCGAGCAGGGACTGCACGATATGAAACCCGGTATTCTGCGGGTCGCGCCACGGATCGATGAACGCGAAGATGCGTGCGCGCTTGTACGGGCTCGTGAGGATCGTGAGAATGACCGGCGGTACGGTGACGAACAGAATCAGCAGCAAATGCTCGATGCGCGCACCGGCCGCGAAGAACATCGCGAACGCCGTGAAGACGATGAGGCTGGCGGTTCCCATGTCCGGCTCCATGAGAATCGCGACGGCGATCGTGATGACGGGCACGCAGAGTGGAAAAAGCCCCTTACTCAGCGAGGTAATTTTATCGCCGCGGGCCGCCAGCGCCGCCGCCAGATAGAGCACGAGGCCGAGTTTTGCGAACTCGGAGGGCTGCAGCGAGATCATGCCGGCGCCGATCCAGCGGCGGGCACCGTTGACCACCACGCCGACGTGCGGCACCAGGACGGCAAGCAGGCTGAGGATGCACAAGACCAGCGCGTACGGCGCGAGGGCCTTGAGTTTGCGGTAGTCGATCCGGTAGGCAACGTACGCCAAACCCAGTCCGGCGACCAGATAGATCAGCTGATGCTTGACGTAGTACGCCGTGTCGTGATGATCCGCGTACGCTTGCGCGCTCGATGCGCTGAAGATCATCACGAGGCCAATCGCGAACAAACTCGCGACGGCGCCGAAAAGCAGCGTGTCCGGCGGAGCGGCAACGAACGGACGCGAGGCTTCGGCACGCGAAGGCGGGGCCGGCCGCTTCGCGCTCAGCGCGGCTCTCACCGGTTCACCGTCTGCGAAAGTCCGCGCACGGCTGCGGTAAATTTTTCGCCGCGATCCTCGGCCGAGCGGAACATGTCGAACGACGCGCACGCCGGTGAGAGCAGCACGACGTCTCCCGGACCGGCCGAGCGCGCAGCGCGGCGTACCGCGTCGTTCATGGAATCGGCGCGTTCGATCGGTGCGCGGCTCACGTGCGCGGCGAGATCGTCCGCCGCTTCGCCGATGAGGACGAGCGCTTTCGCGCGGCGGTCGATAACGCGTCCGAGCTCGGTGAAATCGGTGTTCTTCGATTTGCCGCCGGCGATGAGCACGATGGGGCGCTCGTACGCGTCCAGCGCGGCGATGACCGAGCCGGGATTGGTGGCCTTGGAGTCATCGACGAACAGCACGCCGCCCACCTCGCCGACCGGCTGCAAGCGATGCGCCATACCGCTGAAAGATTTCACCGCATCGCGCAGCGCGCGCGGATCGGCGTCCGCCGCGAGCGCCGCGAGCAGCGCCGCCATCACGTTCTGCACGTTGTGCAGGCCGGCGAGCGGGATATCGCCCGTGCGCAGCACTTCGATCGGCCGCGGATCGCCGTGCACCGGCGCGTAGAGTATCGCATCGCCGCGCAGATACATCGACGCGTGCTCGTGATGTTCTTGCAGCGTGAACCACAGCTGGCGCGCATGCACGCGCCCCTCACCGGTGTGCCAGTGCAGCTGCGCCACGCGCTCGTCGTCGAGATTGCCGACGAAGTAGTCCTGCTCGTTCTGATTGGCAAAGATGCGATACTTCGCTTCCGCGTACTCGTCCATCGAGTAGTAGCGGTCGAGATGATCCGCCGAAAGATTCAAGATCACCGAAATGCGCGGACGGAACGAACGGATCGATTCGAGTTGGAACGACGAGACTTCTGCAACGACCCAATCGTGCGGCTTCGCGTCAAGGACTTCGCGGATGAGCGGGTTGCCGATGTTGCCGCCGACGTGCACCGTTTTACCGCACGAGCGCAGCAGATGCCCGATCAGCGATGTGGTCGTCGACTTTCCCTTCGTGCCGGTGACCGCGACGATCGGCGCTTTGCAGAGCCGGTATGCGACTTCGATTTCACTGAAGACCGGAACGTTCGCGTCCTGCACGCGCCGCACCAGCGCGCCGTTGAGCGGCACGCCGGGAGAAAGCACCGCCCCCGTCAATCCGTCGAGCACCGACGGAAGTTCGCTTGGCGAAACGAACCGCGCGCCGAGCGCCTCGATTTGCGCGATCGCCTCTGAAAGATCTTCGGGAACCTTTTCATCCGTGCCGTAGACGGTCACGCCCCGATCGCGCAGCACTTGCGTACTGGCCACGCCGCTGCGTCCCAGACCGATGACGAGAATCGACTCGCCGTGCGAAAAATGCGGAATGATTGCGTGCTGTGTCATCTGACGATGGCTAACCCCAAGCCGGAAAGGACGACGGAGGCAAGCCAGAACCGCGAAGTAACCGTCGTTTCCGGCCAGCCCGAAAGTTCGAAATGGTGATGCAGCGGGCTCATACGGAAGATCCGCTTGCCGCCCGTGCGTTTGAAGTACGTCACCTGGATGATCACCGAGAGCGCTTCGGCGACGAAGACGCCGCCGACGAGCACGAGCAGCAGCATCTCGCCCGTGAGAATCGCGACGGCGGAGAGCAGCGCACCCAGTGCGAGCGATCCCGTATCGCCCATGAAGAGTTTGGCGGGATGCCGGTTGTAGAGCAAAAATCCGAAACATGCACCCACCCCGAGCAGCGCCGCCACGTTCGGCGCGGGGGAACCATCCCGCCAGGCGATCGCACCGAGCACGACGAGCGGCGGAACGATCGTTCCCGAAACCAAACCGTCGAGCCCGTCGGTGAGATTGACCGCGTGAATCGTCCCCGTCACGGCGAAGATGCCGAGCAGCAGCCAGAGCCAATGCGGAACCGCGAGCACGTAGCCGCGCATGTGAAAGATCACGTCGACCGGCACCGTGCCGCTTGCGGAGATCCACCATAAATAGGCAACCGCGGCAAGCGCCGTGAGCAGATACTTGGTGCGTGCGCGCAGACCCGCGTTCTTGCCGCGTCTGATTGCGGTGTAGTCGTCGATGAAGCCGATGAGCCCGCACAGGGCGACGAGCAGCAGCGTCGCAACCATGACGGGGTTGCGCGCGTACATCAGCAGCGGCAGCAGCGCAACGACGAAGACGATGCCGCCCATCGTCGGCGTTCCGGTCTTCGTTTGATGCGTTTGCGGCGCGTCTTCGTACGCATGCTGGCGAAACTGCAGACGCGCGAGCAGCGGCAGCGCGACTGCGCCCGCAATGGCGGAGAGCAAAAATCCCGCGGCGACCAGCGCGAGTTCGTAGCCGTAGTTCATGCCGCGCCCTCGAAGAGGGGACTCGTGCCGTCCGCACGCCATTTGAGCACGACGATCGGCGTCTGCTCGTCGCCATTACCGTGCGGGTTGGAGAGCAGCGCGCGTTCCACGTTCGCGCGGTTCACGCCCGAGGACGCGCCGAGCACTTTCGCTTTCTCCAAATCGTTGGCATCGACGACGGTGCAGGCAATGCCCGTGCGTTCGTACACCGATTGCGAGAACGCATCCGGGTTCTGCGGCGCAAAGACGATCGTGCGCTCGAACGGCGGCAGCGTGCCGGTGTAGCCGTCGATCGCCGCGATCGCTTCCCCCATGATCTCGTAGAACATGCCGCGGCGGCCGACCAGCCGGCCGGCGACGTGCATCGCGCTTGCGTACAGCACTTTCCAGACGCCGACGTGATCGATGACGATTTGCAGCGACTCCGGCTGATTGACCGTCGCGAGCGCGCCCGCGCGCCGCGAAAGCGCGTACGCGACTTTGGAGGGCCGCACGTATTCGGCCGGCACGGCTTGACCTTGCGCGATGGCGAGCGCGGTTTCGGAGATCGCCAGAACGTCGCCGGGCCGCGCGATGCCGCCGACCGCACGCTGCACGAGCGCAACCAAATCTTCGCCCGGATGAACCAGCGGCGTGCGAACCGGAATCGCGACGATGCCGGCCGGCAATTCGGGCCGTTCGATGCGCAGACTCCTCATCGCATCAGCTCCTGGATGATCTCCTCCATCTTATATTTGCGCGAACCCTTGAGCAGCACCGCGTCACCCGCGTGGGTGTGTTCGCGCAGCCACGCCACTGCACGCCCGTTATCCGCGAACGCGACGATGCGCTCGCGGGGCAGACCGCTCGCGAGCGCCCCCTGCGCGATACATTCGGCGAAATCGCCGCCGACGAGCAGCATGTCGACGCCGCTTCGCGCTGCGTGCGCGCCGACGCGTTCGTGCATGGCCGGCGCATCGCTGCCGAGCTCGGCCATGCTTGCCAGCACGGCGATTCTTCGGGCTGCACGCTCGGCCGCAAACGCATCGAGCGCCGCAAGCATGCCGCTGGTGTTCGCGTTGTACGCGTCGTAAATCAGCCGCGGCTTGCCTTCGGCCGCAAAGGTCTCGTAACGTCCCGCCGGGAGCGTGAGCGAAGGAATCGCCGCGACGATTTTTTCCGCATCCACTCCGGCGAGCAGCGCGGCCGCCGCGGCTGCGGCCAGATTCGCGCGGTTGTGCTTGCCGGGGAGTCGCACGTCGATTGCGTATCGCTGCACGCGCCCGTTCGAGACGAGCAGGGTACGCTCGTCGACGATCCACACGCCCGCAGTGCGCGGCTCCCCCGTACCGAACCACAGCGGCGTGCTCGAGAGCGCGACTGCGCGCGAGGTCGACTCGGCGTCTTCCGCATTGAGTACCGCCTGTGCGCCCTGCGAGAAGAGTCCCCATTTCGTGCGCGCAAGGCGGTCCCGCGATCCGAAGATCTCCAAATGCGCCTCGCCGATATTGGTGAGCACGCCGATATGCGGGCGCGCGATCTGCACGAGCTCGGCGATCTCGCCTTCATGGCGTGCGCCCATTTCGACGACCAGCACCTCGTGCTGCGCGCTCACCGAGAGAAGCAGCCGGCTCACACCGATCTCGTTGTTCTCGTTCGCCGGTGAGGCGATGACGCGATCCGGCCCATATTGCGCGGCGAGCAACTGCGCGAGCAGATGCTTCGTCGTCGTTTTGCCCGCGCTTCCGGTGATCGCGACGACGCGGCCGGTATACAGTTCGCGAGCCGCCCCGGCGAGATCCATGTACGCGCGTTTCGTATCGCGCACGAGCAGCGCCGGCGCGTCTTGCGGGAGTGCGTTCGCATCGTCCACGACGAACGCGGACGCGCCCTTCTCCGCGGCTTGCCGCAAAAATGCGTGGCCGTCGAAATGTTCGCCGCGCAGCGCCAGGAACACGTCTCCGGGCTCGAGCGTGCGCGTGTCGGTCACGATACGCAGGCGTTTGGGAAAACGCTGCGCGCTGCGAATCTCCGCTCCGGTCGCGGCGGCGGCGCGCTCGAGCGAGATCACCGGCTGGCCGCCTCTCTGCGCGCCAGCACTTCGCGCGCAACGGCAAGATCGTCGAACGGCAGCACCTGCGTGCCGATTATTTGATAGGCTTCGTGCCCTTTGCCCGCGATCGCGACGACGTCGCCGGGACGCGCGATCGAAACGGCGGCGTCGATCGCGGCGCGCCGATCCGCGCAAACCTCGTGCGGAGCGCTGCCGATGCCGGGCAGAATCTCGTCGATGATCGCCTGCGGCTCTTCCGTGCGCGGGTTATCCGAGGTCACGAAGGAGAGATCGGCGTAGCGCGCGGCGACGTTGCCCATTTGCGGCCGCTTGCCCCGATCGCGATCGCCGCCGCAGCCGAATACCACGAGCAGACGCCCGCGCGCGGTTTCGCGCAGCGTGCGCAGCAGATTTTCGAGCGCGTCGGGCGTGTGCGCGTAATCGACGATGACGTCGATGCCGCCGCCGCTCACGCGATCCATACGGCCCGGCACGCGCTCGAGGCAGGCGAGACCGCGTGCGCTGTCCGCGTCGGAAATATCGAGATGCCGCGCGATGCCCAGGGCGCACAGGGCGTTGGAGACGTTGAACCGTCCGGGAAGGTGCACTTCGAAGCGCTGCGCGCCCAGTTGGAACGTGCTGCCGTCCGTTCGCATCTCGATCGAATCCGGATGCAGATCCGCTGCGGCATCGATGCCGTAGGTGAGCACGGGTTTGCGCGAGCGCAATTCGCGCGACCAGCGATCGCCGAGCGCATCGTCTGCGTTGAACACGCAGCGCGGCGCCATGTCGAACAACCGGTGCTTCGCCGACGCGTACGCATCGAAGCTCTTATGAAAATCCAAATGGTCGCGCGTCACATTCGTGAGCGCACCGGCCGAAAACCGAACGTCGGCGACGCGCTGCAGCGAAAGCGCGTGCGAACTTACCTCCATCGCTACGCCGTTCGCGCCGAGCGCGCGCATCTGCGCGAGCAGGTCGTGCAGCTGCGCGGCAAGCGGCGTCGTGTTGGCGAGCGGCCATTCCATTCGGCCGAACTTCGCGCCGATCGTTCCGATCGTTCCCGCGGCCATTCCGGAAGCGTTCATGATTGCCGCCGTCATTGCTGCGGTCGTCGTCTTTCCGTTCGTGCCGGTGATGCCCGCGATGGTGAGCGAGCGCGAGGGGGATCCGTAAAACGCGTCGGCGATCTGCGAGAGCGCGCGCGCGGAGTCGGGCACGATGACGGCGGTAACGTGCGCGGGCACGGACGCGCTCGCGCGCAGATCCTCAAGGCGTTCCATCACGACCGCTTCGCAGCCGCGCGAGACCGCATCGCCGATAAAGCGATGACCGTCGGTGTGTTCGCCGCGCAGCGCAACGAAGAGCGCGCCCGGGCGCACTTCGCGCGAATCGACGGTAATCGACGTTACGGTTTTATCCTGCGGGCCGATGACCCGTGCGCTTTGCGCGAGCGTTCGCACCAAACTCTCGAGCGAGACGCCCACCTGCTGCTCCATGCCCTCAGTGATTCTCCGCGAGTTTGGAGCGGACCAAGCGCCCTTTGAGATTTTCCGGCTTCGGCGTGGGTATCGCGGGGAAGATTCCCGCGTGCAGCATGGCGGCTTTCGCGATTTCGGTGAACGCGGGCGCCGCAACGACGGATCCGTAAATCGCGCCCTGCGGACGCTCGACTTTGACGTAGATTACGTAGCGCGGATGCTCGTAGGGCACCATGCCGATGAACGAGGCGACGTACGCGCCCGGCTCGTACCGTCCGTTCTCGACCATCTGCGCCGTACCGGTCTTGCCCGCCGTCGTGTATCCGGGGATCTGCGCGGAGGGATTGCCGGTTCCGCGCACGACCACCGCGCGCAGGAAACCGCGCAGCTCGGCCGCGGTCCGTTCCGAGAAGACGCGGTGCTCGATCTCGGCGGGATACGTGTAGATCGGATTGCCCTGCGCGTCGAGGATCGAACGGATGATGTGCGGACGCAGCAGCATGCCGCCGTTGGCGATGGCGCAATAGAAGCGAGCCATCGCGATCGGCGTAACCGACACGCCTTGTCCGAACGACATCGTCGCCAGCGAACTGCCGCTCCACTCCGCCGGGGGCGGCACGATCCCGGGATTTTCACCCGAGAGCCCGATCTGCGTCGGCACGCCGAAGCCGGCGCGCGCTTCCATTTTGTAAAAATCGCGCCCGCCGACGTGCATGGCGACTTCCGCGGCGCCCACGTTGAGCGAATCGGCAATGATCGTTTCGAGCGTATCGCCCGCGGGATCGGGCGTGAGCCCGTCGACGGCGTTGTAGATTCGCCGTCCGCCGACTTCGAGCGGCCCGGTCGACGCGAAGCGCTGCGCGAGCGTGGCTTTTCCGTATTCGAGCGCCGCGGCGGCAGTAACGAGTTTAAACGTCGATCCGGGTTCGTAAGCGTCCTGCACCGCGCGATCGCGGTAGTCGTCCGCCGAATACTTCCAATACGCGTTCGGATCGTAATGCGGGCTGTTCGCCATCGCGAGCACTTCGCCGGTAGACGGATCCATCACGATCGCCGTGCCGCTCGCCGCGTGATAGGTTTTGACTTGCTTCTCGAGCGCGGTCTCCGTGACGAACTGCAGGTACGAATCCAGCGTGAGTTCGAGCGAGAGCCCCGGCTTTGCGGCGCGAACCACACGCTCGTGTCCGAACGGAATCGGCCGGCCGAATTCGTCGGCTTCGATCGTGACGCGCCCCGACGTGCCTTTGAGCAAGTTGTCGAACGTGTATTCCAGGCCCGCTAGTCCGTTTTCGTCGATGCCGACGAACCCGAGGATCGTCGAAGCGCTCTTGCCGGCCAAATCGACGCGCCGTCCGGTATCTTCTTCGATGAGCGCGATGCCCGGCAGATTCAGCGAAGAGACCTTGTCCGCCACGTCGTGCGGAATTTTGCGCGCGATCCACACGAATTGCAGATGACGATCGTGCATGAGATCCGCAGTCGCCTTGTCGATCTTCCCGACAACCGGCTGCAATTGCGCAATGGTTTTATCCGGATCTCCCAGATCGTGCGGCACGGCGTACACACTCTCGGAGGGAAGAGAACGCACCATGACGTTGCCTTGGCGATCCAGAATGCTGCCGCGCCGCGCAAAGACTTCCACGGTGTCGCTGCGCTGCGCGAGCGCTTCTTTTGCGTACACCGGGCCTTTGACGAGCTGCACGTCCACGAGGCGCCACGTCAGATACACCGACATGGCGAGCAGGACGTAAAACAGCAGTTTCGCACGCCGGGGTCCGACGCGCGAGAAGGTCCGCTTATGCATGGGTTAGTGCAGCGTACCTATTTCGCGCCGAAAAGCCCGGCTAAACCGGCGAAGAATGCGAGCCTCGACGGCGAGGGCGGATGCGTGCGCGCCGGCAGCGATACCATCGCGAATTGCGTGGGGTCTTGCATGTGCAGCCTCGCGGCGAGCGCCGCCAAACGATCGTCGGATTTGAGCGCGGCAAGCCGGTCGTCCAGGCGCGCGGTTTCGGCTTGCAACGCGGTGCGCTGGCGCTCCGCCTTCGCAACCGCATAGTTCAAACTCGTAAGGCGCGCGGTGAGCATGACGTAGAGCATGACGCCGCAGAGCACGACGGCGAGCACCGCACAAAACTGCAGAAGCGAGGAGTACCGGGCGCGCGCTTTGCGGGAGACGCGCTGCTGCGTCGCCTGGCGCGCGGTACGCGGACGAATGTTGCCCTTGTCGCGCGGAGTTTGTCGTAGCGTACTCGGCTCTACCATTAACCGGCCTTCCGTTGGGCGGCGCGCAGCTTGGCGCTGCGCGCGCGGGGATTCCGTTCCATCTCGGCCTCGCCGGGGAGCACGGGTTTGCGGGTGATGACTTCGAGCCGCTCGTCTTCGCGAAACGCGTGCTTGACGATGCGGTCTTCGAGCGAGTGAAAACTGATGACGACGACGCGTCCCGCGCCGCGCAGCCGGCCGACCGCGGCATCCAGACCGTCACGCAGGGCGTCGAGTTCGTCGTTGACCGCGATGCGCAGCGCCTGAAAGACGCGCGTCGCCGGATGGATGCGCTCGCGCTGTCCGGGACGGTGCAGCAATCCGCTGATCATTTGGCCGAACTCCACCGTCGTTTTCGGAAGCGTTCCGGAGCGGCGGCGCGCAACGATGACGCGCGCGATTTTCCGGGCGGCGCGCTCCTGGCCATAGTTAAAGAAGATGTCGGCAAGTTCGCGCTCGCTCGAGCCCATCAAAATGTCGTAGGCGCTCACGCCGCCGGCCGGATTCATCCGCATGTCGAGCGGGGCGGATTCGCGGAACGAAAAGCCGCGAGACGCTTCATCAAATTGCATCGACGAAACCCCCAAGTCGTACAGCGCGCCATCGATCTGCTCGATACCGAGCCGGTCCAGCGCCTGCGAAAGCTCGCGAAAATTGGACGGAACGAACGTGAATCGCGGGTCGGAGATCGACGCGGCGCGGGGCGCCGCCGACGGATCGGCATCGAACGCAATGAGCCGGCCGCTGCGCAAGTGCTGCAGTATCCCCCGGCTGTGGCCGCCCGCGCCGAACGTCGCATCGACATAGATCCCATCCGGAAGGATCGCCAAATAGTCGAGGGCCGCTTCGAAGAGTACCGGGATATGCTGGTCCATCGATCCACTCCGGCATCAGTAGAGCCCGAGCTCCGCCATAAAGTCCGCGACCTCGCCTTCCGGAGCCGCGTGTGCCGCGTACCGGTCCTTCGCCCAGATCTCCACGCGCGTGAACGAGCCGATCGAGACGACGTCCCGGTCGATGCCCGCATACGTGCGCAGGGCCGCCGGGAGCAGGAGCCGGCCTTGCGAGTCGCACGCGACCTCTTCCGTGTGCGCGAACAGGTGGCGGACAAAGCGCCGGTAGCGATCGTCTTTGCGGGGAGCCGCTTCAAGCCGGTCGCAGAACCCGCCCCAGGTCGCCTCGGGATAGAGCGCGAGGCACCGATCGGGTTCGGCGATGGTCAGAATGAAGCCGGTGCCTAGCCGCTCGCGGAAGCGCGCGGGCACGATGAGACGGCCCTTATCGTCAAGGGCATGCTCAACATAGCCGGTAAAGCGCGGCAGATCCGCGTGCAACCTTCCCTCCCTCGGTCACCACTTCGCACCACTTTGCTCCACTATACGCGTGCGCAGAGCCACATGCAAGGGCGATCTGGACTCCCGCCGGAGTGTGCGGACGCAGTCGCGGGAGCGGGGGGTTGAGGTCAGTCTTGAATCGGCTCACGTTAGACACGGCGGAAACCGTGCTCGCGCGGAGGAGCCGGAGCGCTCGCGCCATAGACGCAAGCCACGTGGGACTTAAGATTGCGGCGTTTGTCTTACCGCTCGGGCTGGACACGCTCGCCGTATCCATCGCGCTCGGACTGCGGGCTGCGCCGCTCTGGCGGGTGGCGGTGACGTTTGCCCTTTTCGAGGCGGCCGTGCCGCTCGTCGGAATCGCTGCGGCGACGTTCGTGCCGCCGCGATGGGAAGCCGCCGCAACGATTTTCGGCGGCGGGCTGCTGATCGTGTTAGGCGTTCATACGCTCAAAGAAAGCCGCGAGATCGACGAGGAAGCCGAAGGGTTGTCGTTTCGCTCGTTTCGTTTTGCGATGGCCGCGGGGCTCTCTATCTCGCTGGACGAACTCGCGATCGGTTTTCCGCTGAAGCTCGCGCATCTGCCGATCGGTCTCACGATCGCGAGCATCGGCGTTCAGGCGTTTGTCGCGGCTGCGGTTGGCGTACGTTTCGGAAGCAAGCTCGGAGAGCGCTTTGCCGGAGCTGCAGCGGCCCTTGCGGGAGTCGTCTTTATCTTGCTTGGCGGCTTGCTCATTGCCGAGCAGGTCAGGTAACGCGAGCGCATTCGCCCGCGGGGCGTTCCCGCGTGCTTTTCGCGGCATAGCCGTACACAAGCCGCCGCAGGGGCGGTGGAACTGGCCGGCTCTTTAGCTGCAGATCTTCGAAGCCTGCGTCATGGAGCTGCGGCTCTAAAACCCGATTCAAATGGCAGTTTGCGGCGATGCGCCGCCAAAAGGGCGTCAACCAATCCTGAAGACGCGCGCTCGCGTCGCCGGCGCGAACGTGCTCGATCGTGATGAGTCGTCCTTTCGGTTTTAAAATGCGGTAGAGCCGCCGCAGCGTACGAAGCGGATCGTCCGCGCTGCACAGGACGAGCGCGGCCACGGCATAGTCCGCGCTCTCGGGCGGCCAAGTGTCGAGGATGGCGTCGTCGCCTTGGATCAAATCGATGCGTGCGCGCGATTGGGATGCCCGCCCCTTCGCCCTCGCAAGCATCGAACGGTCGGGCTCGATCGCGCGCACGTGCGCCTGCGAGCCGTAATACGCAAACGTGAGGCCCGTCCCCGCGCCGAGCTCGACGATTTCACCGGAGATTGACGAGAGCAGCTCGCCGCGAATGGCGCCGAGAAACCCGCGCTCGCCAATCGAAACGATCGCATCGTAGAGCCAACCGTTCATGCCGGCTTCTTTGACGTCGAACGCGGAGAAGCCGCCGTCCTACGATTTGCTTCGAATGGGCTCGTCGATCATGCGATAGAGATGCGCGTCCTCGAAATCCATGCGCTGACGCAGAGCGGCGGCGATAACGCGGAATGCCGCGGTGAACTCGTGCGCGGCAGCCTCGATCGCATCGCAACGACTCCACCGGTCGTGAAAGGCGTCGAAAGCCG
This sequence comes from Vulcanimicrobiaceae bacterium, assembly GCA_035279385.1. GTDB lineage: Bacteria > Vulcanimicrobiota > Vulcanimicrobiia > Vulcanimicrobiales > Vulcanimicrobiaceae > DATGJX01. The sequence continues at coordinate 21,949 of DATEHZ010000039.1, forward strand.
GCCGCAGGCGGCCCATACTGGCTTGATATTTGATCGCCGCGCGCCGCACGGCGGGATCGTCGTGCGTCATCAGGCGCGGATAAAGCGCGCGATCTTCGAGCGCCAAATGCGTCCCGAGCAGTCGCGCGAGTTTCGCAAGGCCGATTCGGCACGCGTCGGCGTCGAGCGGAACCAGATGGCTCGACGTTTCGTCCAGCAATGTGCGCAGCGCTGCATGCTGCCGGCGATAGACTTTGGTCCGCATGACGTACGTCTCCAAAGCGTGAGCTGCCCGTACATGGATTCTCGGTCCGCCCCCGGACAAGATTTAGAGGTGGTGCAGCGTTAGTTTTTTAGTACCAGCACCTGCCGCGTCTCGACGGTATCGCCTTCGCGGGCGATGAGGTCACCCGGCAGATTCGGCATGAGCGGGCGCAAGTGCCGTCAGACCCATTGCGGCGGCAAAAAGAAGCGGCAAGCAGAGCCCGGCTCACGGTATTTTCTCTCGCAGCATGCGCTCGCACTCGCGCGCCGTCGCCGGCTTGGCGAAGAGAAAGCCTTGCATCTCGTCGCACTGCAGTTTATGCAGCGTGAGCATTTGTTCGGTCGATTCCACGCCTTCGGCGACCACGTTGAGCTGCAGGCTGTGACCGAGCATGATCATGGCGTTCGCGATCGCTTCGTCGAAGCGGTTCTGCGCAACGTTGACGATGAACGACCGGTCGATCTTGAGTGTGTGCGGCACGAAATACCGCAGATACCCGTACCAGCTGTATCCGGTGCCGAAATCGTCGATGGCAAAGCGCACGCCGGCATCGCGTAACGCCGCGAGCGTGCTGGCGGCGGTCTCGCGTTCCTTGAGGATCATGCTCTCGGTAAATTCCAGTTCGAGCGCACCCGGCGCCAATCCGGACGCGCGCAGGGCGTCACTAACGATGCGGAAGAGCGTGCCCTCGTGCAACTGGCGCATGGACACGTTGACGGCAAGGCGCACGTCATAGCCGCTGCTGCGCCACTGCTGCACTTGCGCGCAGGCGGTTTGCAGCACCCAGGCGCCGAGCGGCTCGATGATGCCGGTCTGCTCGGCCACGTCGAGAAACGCGCTGGGAGCCAGCGTGCCCAGGCGCGGATGATGCCATCGCAGGAGCGCCTCGAAGCCCGTGATGCGCCGCCGCTGCACGTTGACGACCGGCTGGTAATCGAGCTGGAATTCGCCCGTGGAAAGCGCGCGCTGCAAGTCCGTCTCGATCGCCAAGCGCTGCAGCGACTGCGTTCGCATCGTATCGTCGTACACCGACAATTTGGCATGACGGACGTCCGCCGTAAAATCCATTGCCGTGTCGGCGTTGCGGAGCAGTTCGTCGCCGTTTCGCCCGTCCCCGGGAAAAACGCTCAGACCCGCTACGGCGCTTACGGAGACTTCGCGATCCGCCAGATTGAACGGCTTGGATATCGCATCGACCATCGATGCGACGCGCGCCGCAGCGCCCGCGCCATCGCCGACGCCGTCGAGTAGAACCACGAATTCATCGACGCCGTCGCGGCCGAGCGTATCACCCGGCTGCAGCGTTTTGGCGAGCCGCTCGCCCGCGCTGCGAATCAGATCGATCGCCGTAGCGTGGCCAAAACTGTCGCCGATTTTTTTGAAACCTTCCAGCTTGATGTACGCGACCGCGAGCGGCGCATCACCGTCCGCGCCGCGCGCGAGGCGCGAATCCAAATGCTTGCAAAGCAGCTCGCGATTCGGCAGGCCGGTCGCTTCGTCGTGATAGAGCACGTACGAGAGACGCTCTTCGGCCTGCTGGCGGCGCCGCGCATCCGCGGCCGCATCTTCGATGCGATTCGCCATCTCGGCGAGCCCGCCAATCAGCCGATTGTAGCTGGCGGCAAGCGCCGCGAGCTCGCGGCCGCCGCTTTCGGCGATCGTTGTGCGCGTGCAGACGTAGGCCGGTGCGTTGAAGTCGCCTCTGGCGACGTTGCGAAAGCTCGCCGTCACATGCGCGAGATCGTCGTGCACGACGTCGCTTATCGCACGCGTGACCGTACCCAGGTGGCGGCGCAAAGACGCTCCCAGGCGAACCGCGACGAGCAAACCCAGCAAGAGCGCCGCAACGTTGATGATGAGGCCGAACGTTTGCGTGCGAGCTCGGGTCGCGTCGTAGTTCGCTTGCGTGCGCTGAATCTCGGAGCGAACCGCGCCCTCATAGCGGCCCAGCACCTCGAGCAGCGGCTGGTACGATACCGCGACGTATTTTGCGCGCGCTTCCGGCACGCGGCCGCCCGCCGCCAGTAAAAACGCGTCTTCGTTATTCTGACGGTACTGCGCCCAGCGGCGATCGAATTCCGCGGTGAGCGCATCTTTCTGCGGCACGTCCGAGAGCTGCTGCGCATCGCGCATTTGGGCGCCCACGCGGTTCACATCCGCGCGATACTGGCGCAGAAAGCCGCGGGCGGCGGGCGATCCCATAGCCAGAATGTGCCATGCTCCGTCGTCGTCCGCGCGCACGATCCAGCGCTCCGCGCTCCGTAGTAAGACGCGCGTGGGGATCAGGCGTGTAATGATGCGCGCGGAGAGCGCCGCTTGCGCCCGAGCCGATGCGGTATCGACCACGAACATCGTCACCATGAGCGCGAGCATGACGGCGATGCCGGCGAAGATGCGGTCTTGCAGGCTCAGGCGCCTTAGCGACGCGAGCACGAGGTGCACGCGCCGCTACGCGGCTCGCGCGTTGGGAAGCGAATCGTGCAGGTCGAGAAGCTTTACCAGGCCCGTGATGTGGAAGAGACGCACGAACCGCGGATTCGACGTCACGATTTTGACGATGCCGAGGCGGCCGCGGGCCCGCAGGCGCTTTTTGAGCGCGACGAACAGTCCGAGTGCACCGCCGTCTATGAACCGGACGTCCGTCAGATCGACGATCGCGACGTCCGAGTCGATGGCGTCGAGACGCGCCTGCGTTTGCTCCCGGGTCGCAATATCCAAGTCCCCGGAGAGCCGCACGACGGCTTTGGACAAACTTGCCGTAGCGAGCATCTGCTTGTCCCCCTTTACACGTACGGTGACGGCTCGAGTTCATCGAACCACGACGCATCGGGCCCCACGACGACCACCGGAACCGGTGCGCGTCGAATCACGGCATCCGAGCCGTTCGAGCCCATCACGATGATATCCGCGCTTTCGCGTTCGGCAAATTGTACGATCGCATCGGACGGCGAGCCGGCGCCGAGCGCCGTTTTTGTGGGCACGCCGAACTCCTGCGCACGTTCGCGCGCGGCGTCGAGAATCGAGCGTCCCGCGCTCAGCGCATCGTCCCATTGCCACTGCGCCGCATCGCGCGAAAACGGAATGCGCGCGCCGATCTCGTTCACCTTCGAACGCACGGGAACGTGGCACAGCCAGAGCTGCGCGTTCTGGGCGACGGCCAGTCCAAGCGCGAACGAGAGCGCCTTTTCGGATGGTTCCGATCCGTCGACGGCGACGAGAATCGTGTTCAACATGCATCCTCCTTCAACAAAACGGTATTGGGGTGCAGGCAGATTCTCTCAAGCAAAGGTGCAGAAAGCATCAAGATCGCGCCGGATGCGAAGGCAGCGTGACGACGAAGTCGCTGCCCTTGCCCGGCGCGCTCGTCGCCGTGACGTCCCCGCCGTGGCGCCGCGCGAGCGCGCGGGCGATCGGCAAACCGAGCCCCGTCCCGGTCGAACGCGTACGCGCCGATTCCGCGCGCCAAAAGCGGTCGAACAACTTGTCCATGTGCTCTTCGGGAATGCCGATTCCGGTGTCGCGCACGTGAACGGTCGCGCCGCCTCGCTGCTGCGAGCCTTCGATCTCCACGCGGCCGCCGCGTGGGGTATACTTCACCGCGTTGACCAGCAGGTTGGCGAAGACGCGCCGCAGTTGATCGGGATTGCCGTACACCATGATACCGGCGGGCATGCGCCGCTCCAGCGTGATGCCGCTACGTTCAAAGTCGGCGCGATAGAGCTGTGCGGCCTCACTTACCAGGCCCGAAAGGTCGACCAGAAACACGTCGTCTTCGAGCGGCTGCTCCGAACGCGCCAGCAGGAGCAAGTCCTCCGTGAGATGCGACATCTGCTGCGCCGCATGCGATATGAGCGAGAACCGCTCGCGATCCGCTTCGCGCATTCCCGCGCAATCGCGAAGCGCGGCATCCGCGTTGCTGCGCACCGCCGTGATCGGACCGCGCAGCTCGTGCGATGCGTTGGCACTGAATTCTTGCAGGCGCTCGTAGCTGGCGCGAATCGGCTTGACCGAGCGCACTTGCAAAAAGCGGCCGCCCCACAGACTGGCGGCGAGCGCGCAAACCCCGCCGAGGATGAGAATCTCATCCAGGCGCCAAGCGTCCGCGCGCGTCTGCGTGACGTCTTGTGACGCTCGCACAAAGCCGACGATGCGATCGCTTTGAGGACTGACTATCGGGGCGGTACGCGTGCGCAGCAGATGCGTTTTGATCTGCATGTAGTCTTCGGATCTGCCGTTCAAACGATGATCGCTCGGCGTCAACCCTTCGTTCGCAACGAGCCTGCCCGAAATATCGAACCACTCCAGCCCTTGTCCGGCGGCGAGAAGCGCGGTGCGCGAGAACGCGACGCGCACGGAGAACCGCTGGTTCTCGATGTGAACGCTGCGCGCGCCGGCTGCGAGCAGCGTGTCCAGGCGCGCGGACATCTGCGATGCAAGCGCCGAAGTGAACGAAAATCGGATTGCCAGGACGAACGCCAGCAAGATCGCGGAAAATACCAAAAAATACGAGAGAAACATCCCACGCTCGACGCCCTGCGGCAAGCGTTCGGGGGGACTATTCCGCGGTGGCAAGCCTGTAGCCGGCGCCGTAAACGTTCACGACCGGATCGCGCGCCGCACCGGCCGCGCGCACTTTACGGCGAATGTTCGTGATATGCGTTTTTATCGAGCCTTCCCCCGCGGCGCTTTCGAACGGCGCGACTTTGTCGAGCAGCATCGCGCGCGTGAACACGCGCGAGGGATGACGCATCAGCGTTTCGAGGATCGCGAACTCCGTCGGCGTGAGATTCACCGCACTCTCGCGGAACCTCACCGAGCGGTTCTGCGGATTGAGTGCGAGCGCACCGTGCTCGATGATCGGGTTGCGCTCCTCTGCGCTGCGGCGCCCGAGCGCGCGAATGCGCGCGGAAAGTTCGGCAAGATCGAACGGCTTGGGCACGTAGTCGTCGGCGCCTGCGTCGAGCGCTGCTACTTTGTCTTGAACGGTGTCCTTCGCGGTGAGCATGAGGATCATCGTATCGACGCGCTCGGCACGCAAGCGCCGGCACATCTCGAGTCCGTCGATGCCCGGGAGCATGATGTCCAGGACGACGACGTCGTAGACGCCGCTGCGCGCGTACGCGAGGCCCTGCGTTCCGTCCGCCGCGATCTCCACCACGTGCGCCTGCCGGCGCAAGTCGCTCGCGAGCGGCCCCGAGATCCCCGGATCGTCCTCGACCAGCAGAATTCGCATGGTCCGGCCTTTCGTCGCCCCGCGCGCGGCGGTCTGCTCGGCATACACCCCTGCAGCTTACCGAAGCTTCGTCCAGAAAAGGTGAACGCGCAACGGCACGCGCCTGCTTGGCGCCGCGCAGCGCCGGCGCGGTATAATAAGGCACGGAATAGGTGGCTATCATGGTTATGATGGATCCGCCGAGACGCCGCTTCTCATGCCGGCGCTCGGCCATAGTATGCGAACCGAGATATCGCATTTTGCGCGCGGTGCTGTACGTTGCGCGCTTGCACGCGTTCACGCACGCGGCGCTGCATCGACGCCTGCGAATGCACTGGCACTGCATCCGCACGCACAGTTCCTGGAGCAGAGCGTAAGAAAAGAAGAGAGCCGGTGCGATGCACCGGCTCTCTTTGCCGTCTGCGGACCCGGCTGCGGCAAGCGAGCCCGTGCCGCTGGGGCCATACGTATCAGCCGTGTTAGGATTGGCGGCAGTGCGCCGCCGGCTCGCAGGCGGGGTACGCTCTGTCTACGAAAAGGCGATTCTACGCATGAGGAAGCTGCTCGGGATATTTCTGTTGCTTGGGCTGCTCTACGGCTGCAGCGATGCGGGCTATTTGCCGTACGCGCCGCACGCCCTGAACCCGGCGCAGCTGCAAGCCCTCGTCACCGACGCGTCGACCCGCAACGGCGTCGCGCCCGCGCTGGTCAATGCCGTCGTGATGGCGGAATCCGCCGGTAATCCCTCGGCCATCAGCACCGCCGGCGCCCAGGGCCTCATGCAGCTCATGCCCGGTACCTCCGCCTCCTGCGGGGTCAGCAATCCCTTCGATCCGCAGCAGAACGTGGATTGCGGCACGCGCTACCTGCGCGGACTGCTCGAGCGCTACAACAACAACGTCGAGCTCGCGGTCGCCGCGTACAACGCCGGTCCCGGCGCCGTCGACCAATATCACGGCGTGCCTCCCTATGCCGAGACACGTGCGTACGTCGATCGCGTGCTCAGCGCGTACAGGGACTATTAACCTCTTACCGTAGGCTACGCGAATGGCGTCTCTGACCGGAGCACGCACGGCGCCGAGCGGCCTGCTCCGCGGCTTGCGTCTGCCGATCCTGGACTCGTACATCCTGGGCGAGATCCTCGGCCCCTTTTTGTTCGCGTTCATCGCGTTCTTTTTGTTTTGGGGCTTCAACATTTTCTTCTTGGCCGCCAAGTACATCATCGCGCAGAACGCGCCCATCTTCCTGGTGCTGCGCTTCGTGGTCTTCCGCATTCCGCAGTCGATACCGATGGCGTTCCCGTTCGCCACGATCTTCGCGACGCTGCTCGGCATGGGCCGGCTCATGGCGGACAACGAGATCAATGCGATCCGCACCTCCGGCGTCTCGCTCTGGCGCTTCGCGCTCACGCCGTTTGCCTTCGGCGTGTGCGTCTTCATCTTCACGTGGGCGATGAACGAATACGTTGCGCCCAAATCCGTCGATCTCTCGACGCGCACGTTCTATCAAATCATCTATCACACCGCATCGCTCCCGGTCGAACCGCAGTTCTTCCGCAAGGACCCGGATACGGGCAACGTCTTTTTCGTGAGTCAAGTGCTGCCCGACGGACGTACGATGGCCGGAGTGCAGATTTTTAAACCCGGCCGCAGCGGGTACTGGAACGAAACAATTCAAGCCAAGACCGCGCACGTGGAGGGCGCGACGCTCGTGATGACCGACGCCATCCTCACGTTCTACAACGCGGACGGCTACGAAACGTCGCAAACGACGACGCCCGAATTTCGTATCGGGCTGCCGCTCGGCGAGAGCGCCGCACAGTTCTTGAGCACTCAGAACAGCGACGCGTACACGATGAACTCCAAGCAGCTCTCGCAGCAGGTGAACGCGCTGCGCGCGCAAGGCGTCGGCGGCGAGGCGCTTGGAAATTTGGAACTCAACCTCGCCGATAAGTTCGCGTTCCCGTTCTCGGCCGTCGTGAGCGTGCTCATCGCGCTGCCGATGGCGATTCGCTTCGGCAAGAAAGGCCGCGCGATGGGAATGGCGCTGGCCATCGTTGCGTTCTTCGTATATTACGTCATGACCGAGGCGGCCGCCGCGTTCGGAAGCACCGGGCGCATGAACCCGTATCTCGCCGCGTGGCTGCCGAACGTGATCTTCGGCGCCGCCGGCCTCGGGCTGCTCTGGAGCGAAGAACACTGAAGCGGCGCGCGCTTGCGTGCCTGCTCGCCTTGTGGAGCGGTCTCGTTCCGGCGGGCGCGCAGACCTTCGACGATCCGGCCTCAAGGCGTGCGCTCGCGCTGCTCAACCGTCAGAGCTGCGCCGCCCGCATGGAGGTCGCCCAGGCCCCCAGCCCCTCGCCCTCGCCCTCGCCGTCATTCTCGCCCGTACCGGTCGCGCCGGGCGCGCCATATTCGACGCCGTTCCCGACGGGCTCGCCGGGTGTGACGCCGCTCCCAATCCCGACGCCCACGCCGGCGTCGAGCTCGAGCCCCGGACCCGTATTTCTGCAGCGCGGCTCGGCCGTGCCCTCGATCGCCCCGGCCCAGGAAGTCACGCCGCAGCCTTCACCGGCGCCCAGCGCGGTGCCGACGCTGCCTCCCGGACGCGTCGCGGTGATGGCCGACAAACTCGTGGGCAGCACCCGGCCCGGCGTTCCGGGCGATGCGACGGGGAACGTGCACATCTTTTATCAAGATGAAGTGCTGGTGGGCGATCGCGCGCACTACGACGGCGTGCGTACGATTACGGTGACGGGCAATCCGTACATCATCAACAACTCCAAAAACTCGATTCTCTACGCGGACAAGATCGCGTTCGATACGGTCGCGGAGAAGGCGACGCTTACCAACGGACGCGGCGAGAGCTCGCAAGGCGTCGAGACCGGTCTGGTCTATTTCAGCGCAAAGGATCTGCGTTCCGACGAGCACGGCGTCGCTCACGGCGACTTCGCGAGCGTCACGACGTGCGAGCGGCCGCGCGCCGGTTATCACATCACCGGAAAAACTATCGACGTCATTCCTGGCGACCGCATCGTCATCACCAAAGCGATTCTCTGGCTCGGCGCCGCGGCGGTCTTCTGGCTGCCGCGCGTGGTCATTCCACTGCGCACGGTTACGGATCAGCGCCGCAAGCCCCAGTTCTTTCCCGAGCTCGGCTACAACCAGTATCAAGGCTTTTACGTCAAGGCGCGCCTGGGCTTCGGCAAAGATCAGTACTACTACGGCTTCTACACGATCGAGTTCTACACCAAACAAGGCACGACGCTCGGGTACGACGGCACGCTCAGCCCGAAGAACGGCAAGCGCACGACAAATCTCTCACTGCAGCGCATCGAGAACAAACTCGTCGCGAGCACGCAGTACAACGTTGCCGCACAAGACCAAGAGAATTTCTCGCAGACGCTGCGCGGCCAGTTCGGATACAACTATCAGGGCAACTACGGGCCCTTCGCCAATTTGCCGCCGACCAGCAACATGAACGCGACGGTGACGCACGCAAACGGCACGGAGAGTCAAAGTTATACCTACCGCCGCTCGAGCACGGCCGGACAGGCAACCTCGGACGGCTACGGATTCTCGGATACGCGCAGTCTGGGCCTGACGCTGCAGAACACGTTCAACACGAGTTTCACGCGCAGTCAATCGACGTACGGATCGTTTTTCAGCGAGACGACGCAAGGCCAGTTCAACGACCAATTGCACTGGGCCAGCCGCGGCGCCGATTACCAGCTGACCTTTGACAAGACGTTCTCCAACAATCCGATCACCGTGCTCAACAAAGAGCCGGAACTGCAGATCCGCCCGAATCTGTTCGTGCCGCACTTTCTCTTCCCGATCGCGCCGATGCTCACCATCGGCGAATACAGCGAACCGCAGACGCCGGAAACGACGCTGCGCGCGGACTTGGGCCTGACGATGGGGCCGCTGCTCTACCGCTCGCTCTTCGGCGATTTCACCGCGAACGCGACGGTGCATCAGTTCTATTACGGAACGGGCGACATGAAGGCGAGCATTCAGCAGCAGATGTCGCTCAATACGCCCATCGGCACGCACGTCGCAAACAATATCTCGTACACGGAGACGAACTATAACGGTCCGGGCGCGGTGCCGTTTTCGCAATTGGATCTGCAGAACAGTCCGAACACCAAGTTCGCGACCGACATCCTGCGCTTCTTCAATGGCGACGTCTACAATCTCACGCTGGACTTCACGACCTCTTTCAACGGCCAGGCGCAGCCCGTCGGTTATCAGCTCGCAAGCCGGCCGTCGACACGATCGTACGTCGCCCTTCAGGGTTTGTTCGTGCCGGGCCCCGGTCAAGGTTTTTCGCCGACCAATGTGCAGTTCACGACACCCTTCGGACGCGGCTCGTGGCTGCAATTCGCCGGCGATTTGGATTGGAAGAACAAGGGCCGCATCGAGAATAAGAGCGTCTATTACAGCCGCATCATCGGCGACTGCTATCAAGTTCAGCTGCAGTTCAATCAGAACTCACGCAACCTCAACGTGACGCTCAACCTGCTGGCGTTCCCCTCGCAGGCCGCCGGCTTCGGCATCAACACGGCGGGCGGCTCGATCATCCCGTCGTCGTTCAACGGGATCAACTTCTAGGTTACGGCACGTCGCACTGCGGATGACCGCAGTTGCACGTCTCCATCTCGATGCCGTTTTCGTCGGCGTCCTTGCAGGCCTGGCTGCAATATTCTTCGACTTGCATCTCGGCCGTGACCGTACAGTTGCACAGGTCGTGCGCGCATTCGATGGTCTCTTGCATGCTCGCCCTATACCCGCTTACGGATTATTGAGCACTTCACCGCCGGAGATCTGCGCGGCCGGATTCGCGACCTGCGGCCAGCCCGGCGGCGGTACGCCGTTCCAGAGCAGATCGAAGGCCGTCGTCGTGTCGTAGTTGGTATTCGGCGGCAGCCACCGCTGATCCGAAGGTCCCTGGGTCCCCGGCGCGTCGATGACTTGACCGCCCGAGGGCGGCGAACCCGGCGTAACGGTAAACCAGTTGATGTACCATACGCCGCCGATCGCCGGCGCGGGTGACGAGCTCGGAGACGAAGACGGAGATGCCGTCGGCGACGGCGTTGCGGTCGGACCGACGCCGCTGAACACGTGCCGGTCGATCGTCACGCAGAACTGCGTGCCGGAACCGTTGCAGTTGGCGTTGAGATGCATCTGTGCGTCGCTGACGGTCAGTTGCGTCGGAACTTTTATCGGCGGCCCGCCGCCCGGATTGCTTTGGCTGACGAACTGGTACAGGCTGGCCGTCGGTCCCGACTGACCCTGAAGCTGCGAGACGATGATTTCGAAGGAGTAGTTGATCCAGTTTTGCTGCTGGTTTCCGTTGAACGCGTAGGGCTCGCCGGTCGTTCCCGGGGCAACGACGCCGCTCGTGTTGAGCGCAAGCACGTACCATACGTTCGTGAAGTCCATCTGCTGGTAGGTGTTGAACTTGATCTGCATGTAGCCAGGCGGCAGCCCTTGCCCGGAGGTACCTGCACGGTCGGGCGTAACTTGACGACCGCAAGAAGCCAGCGTGAGTGACATAGCACAAAACACGAAGATCAGTTTGCGGACCATCAGCACCTCCGTCGTATTGGAGCCTGCGCTCGCCATGCTCGGCGCGCTCGCGCTCGCCCTCGCCTTCCCGAAAACGCAGCAGGCGTGGCTTGCTCCGCTGGGCGCGGCCTGCCTGTTCTGGACCTGGGAACGGCTATCCTGGAAACGCGCATTTTTCACCGGTTGGTTCGCCGGCGCGATTTTTTTCTGCATCAGCTTCTCGTGGTTCACGTATACCGTGGGCGATTACGTCGGCTCGCTCGCTTTCGCCGTCGTGCTGATTCCCGCGCTCATCGAAGCGCTGGCGTTCGCCTTCACCGCAGCGTTTGTGACGATTGCTCGGCGGTTTGCGCCGCCCGTGCTGGTGCCGGTCGCGTTTGCCGCAGCGTTTACGCTCTTCGAATGGCTGCGCTCGGTCGACTACACGGCCGTGCCGTTCGCGCAAATCGGCTACTCGCAAACCTCGACGCCGCTGGCGGTGTACGCCGCATACATCGGGTCGTTCGGCGTTACGTTCATCGTCATGCTGCTCGGCGGATATATCGCCTACGCGATCTCGCGCAGAACGGTCGCGCCGCTGGCCATTGCTGCCGCGATCGTTGCAGCCGGCTGGTACGCCGCATATAGTGCGTGGCCCGCACGTCATGCGGCGCCGCCCAGCATGCGCGTTGCGGCCGTGCAAGGCAATATCGCGCAGACGATCAAGTGGAACAAAGATCAGCTCCCGCGCAACGTCGAGCGCTACGTTTCTCTCACCAAGCGCCTTGCGCCGCTGCATCCGCAGCTGATCGTATGGCCCGAAACCGTCATCACGACCGATTTGAATCTGCTGCCGCAGTACTTGGACTGGCGCCTGATGACGCCCGCGGAAACGGCCTACTGGCGCGGCGCGATCGATACGAACGCGCGCCTGCAAGGGCAGTTCGCAGCGTTGGCAAAGTCGATGAAGACGACGCTCGTCGTCGGCAGTCTGGACCGCCACGTCGAGGGCGCTGCGCTCAAAGAGTACAACGCGCTCTTCACGTACGGGCCGCAGGGCCGCTTGATCGACGTGTACGATAAGCGCCAGCTCGTGCCGTTCGTCGAGAATCTGCCGCTGCCGGCGATCTTCTCGCACATTCCGGACGCGCAGCTCATCGGCCGCTTCTCGCAGGGAACGCAGGACGCGGTGATTCCGGCGGGCGCGATGCGCTTCGCACCGCTGATCTGCTGGGAGTCGGCGTTTCCGGATCTCATTCACGCGCAGATCCGAGAGGGCGCGCAGTTCCTGGTTATTCCAACCGACGATGCGTGGTTCGGTGCGAGTTCGGGCACCTACCAGCACGCGCAAATCGCACAGATGCGCGCGATCGAATCGGGCGAGTGGGTACTGCAGGCGGCATCGACCGGTATCAGCGGCATCATCTCGCCCTCCGGAACGTGGACGGAGGCGACGCAGCTCGACAAAGAAGCGCTGGTCGTCGGCAGCATCGGGCCGCCGCCGGGTTCCCTCTTCGCGCGCATCGGTCCGAATCCGGTCATGCTTGCAATCGCCGCGCTCTACGCGTTCGTACTCCTGATCGGTGCGGTGCGGCGCCGTGCATAACGTTCGAATGTGGAATTGGAAGCGCATCGGCTGGATCGCGGCAGCGCTTTTTGCCGTGTGGGTGATCGTCGAGATCGTTCTCGCAGGCGGCAATGCGCCGCCGCCGCCCGGTTCGCAGCCCATTACGCTGCGCGGCGGGCGCGTAAGCGGCAATCACATCACGACGCGCTCGTGGAGATTCGATTACACGAAAGCGCAGATGTCTCCGGACGGCATCCTCGCAACGCTCGACGGCGTGAAGAACGGCATCCTGTACAAAAAGGGCAAACCGTATTTGAGCATTGCGGCGCAGCGCGTCTCGGTAAACACGCAATCGTTCGACTTCACCGCAACCGGCGACGTGCATATCGAGGCACTGAATCCCGCCGACCGGGTAAACAAGTCGTTCGATTCCGATTTGGTCCAGTGGGTGAACGCGACCAAAATGCTGCAGTTGCCGCATCCGAGCCTGTTCCGCACGGGCGATCAAACGCTCAAGGTCGCGACGATCACCGTCGACTTCAACGCAAACCAGATTCACCTCGGAAAGGTGAACGGCAGCGTCGAAGCCCCGGGCCCATGAAGCTTCCAGCCTTATCGCTTGCGCCCGTCTTCGCGCTTTGCGCGTGCGGCGGCGGAAGCGGCGCGCAACATGCGGCCACGCCGCAGCCTTCGCTCGCGCCGCTCATCTCCTCGCGCGGCGTTACGATGCCGCTCGAGCAAGCCGTGCACGAACTCACGTTTGCGCCGTTCATACCTGCGGCGCAAATAGCGGGCATTGCGATCGTTCCGCCGCTCAGCGACGACGAGGACAAGCGCGATCCGGGCATCGCCATCGAATACAAGAGCGAAGGCGATACGCTGCTGCTCTCGCAGTGGCCCCGAACCAAGATCGAGATCGCGGTGGGAAGTTTCGACGCCACCCGTCGTCCGTGCGCCCCCGTCGCCTACAAGCCGGACGGCTTGCTCTGGACGACCCGCGACGGACGAGTGATGACTCTGCAGCCGGATGGCGCGGTAGCGCCTGCGCGAATCGCGCGCGAAGTAGACCGGCTGCTGCGTGCCGGTGCCTGCCAACGGCGGACGGGGGCTACTCTTTCTCGCCCTCTTCCGTCTCGCCGGACCCCATCTGTTTTTTCGCCTCGGCGATCAGCTTCTTGACCTTCTGACCGCCTTTGTGCCCGATTTCCTCGTAGAAGTCGGGCCCATACTTTTCCTTGACGACCTTACCGCCTTTTTGGCCGATGGACTCGTAGAACTCCACACCATGCCGTTGACGGGTCGCCTGCCCTCCCTTGCGGCCTATCTCCTCGTAAAAGCCCGAACCGTATCGGTCGCGTACCGTGTTGCCGCCTTTTTTGCCGGCTTCACGTACGGACATCTCGCCACCCGGCTGCTTGTCGTCCGGCTCGCCTTTGGTGGGTTTAGCCATTAGTAGACCCCGGTGGAAAAGAAAAAAAGGGTTAGGACGTCTTGCGTTTCAGCTTCTGGCCGCCTTTTTGGCCAATAACCTCGTAGAAAGAAGGACCGTACTTCTCTTTGGTTGCTTCGCCACCCTTACGGCCGATAGCCTCGTAGAACTCCGTCCCGTACTTGGCTTTGACCCGCTCGCCGCCACGCTTGCCTGCTTCACGGACGGTCATGCCGCCGCCGGGACCTTGCGAATTTTCTTGAACTGCCATGCTAGTTTCAACACCTCGACGTGAGAAATGTCTCGGACTAAATACCCACTCGACCGCCTGTTAAACGAAGCAGCAGACAGGACTATCGCTTTTTGATCTCGACGGTGCTCGAAAATGCCGCGATCGTCGACGGCACGGGACGTTTGTCTTATACCACGGATGTCGGAATCGTCGGCGATCGCATCGCATTGATCGGCGATCTGCGGGAACGCGACGCCGCGCAGCGCGTCGACTGCACCGGCATGACGCTCGCGCCCGGTTTTATCGACGTGCATTCGCACAGCGACGAACGCTGGCTGGAGTTGCCGCGCTGCGACGGGAAGATCGCGCAAGGCGTGACGACGGAGATCGGCGGCAATTGCGGCACGTCGGTGGATCCGCGCGGCATCGATGCATTTTTGCGTGACGTCGAACGAAGCCGCGTCGCGCTCAACGTCGCAACGCTGGTGGGATTGGGCAGCACGCGCAAACTGATCTCGGGCGATTCCGAGCGCCGCTTGCAACCCGAAGAGATCGACGCGCAGGCGCGTATCGTGCGCGAAGCGTGCGAACAAGGCGCCATCGGCATTTCCAGCGGGCTTATCTATCCGCCCTCGATGTACGCGGACACAGGCGAACTCGCCGCGATGGCAGCCGCAGCGCGCGACGCAAACGCCCCGCGCTACGCATCGCATTTGCGCAGCGAAGGCGACGAACTCATACCGGCGGTCGAAGAAGCCATCGAGATCGGACGCCGCTCGGACGTGCTCGTGCAGTTCTCGCATCACAAAGCCGCCGGCAAAAAAAATTGGGGCAAAGTGCATCAGTCGCTCGAACTGATCGACGCCGCGCGCACGGGCGGCATCGACGCGTACTGCGACGTGTATCCCTACGTTGCGAGTTGGACGGACTTCGCCACGATTCTGCCGGACGCCGCGCGATACGGCGGAGCGCAGGCAACGCTCGAGCGGCTCGCCGATCCGGAAATTGCCGCAGCGGTGCAGTTGCAGTTGCATTTGCGTTATGCCGACCAGTGGCACGACATGCTGATCACCGACGTCGCGTCGGAGAAAAACTCGCAGCTCGCCGGCATGCGCGTCGATGAGATCGCGCGGGCGTGGCGGCTCTCTCCCGCGGCGGCGGCCCTGCGTCTGCTGCGCGAAGAGCGGCTCGAAACCGGCGCCGTCTTCTTCAAGATGTGCGAAGCGGACGTAGCGACCGTGCTCTCGGCGGATTTTTGCTGCATCGGCAGCGACGCGTCGGCTCGCGCGCTCTGCGGCCCTACGGCCAAGGGCGTACCGCACCCGCGCGCGTTCGGCACGTTTGCGCGCGTGTTCGGACGCTACGTCCGGGAGCTGGGCACGCTCGACTTGCCGCAAGCGGTTCGCCGCATGACCGCTCTGCCGGCCGCAATTTTCGGCTTGCGCGAGCGCGGGACGATCGAGATCGGCAATTACGCGGATCTCGTCGTGTTCGATGCGGAGCGCGTGCGCGACACGGCGACGTACGAAGCGCCGTATCAGTTTCCGGTCGGCATCGCGCACGTATTCGTGAACGGGCGCGCGGTTCTGCGGGACGGCGAGTTCACGGAGGAACGTCCGGGGCGCGTGCTGCGCAGCGGAACCTAAGTTCCGCTCTCGCCGCCCAGGTGAAAGACGTACTTTACAATGAAGCGATGCAGCGTTTGGGATGCCGCCGGCGTTCCGTAGACGAGATAGAGCAGGTCTTCGTTCGCGAAACGCTGCTGGTATGACAGCGCGAGGTTGGTGCCGGGATCGGCAAAGCCCCCCGCGCCGTTGATGGATCGTATACCGAGCGCGAGAGCGGCGTCGCGGCCGAACGATCGAGTCAGCGAGATGCGCCGCAGCCACTGCGAATCGAAGATCGGACCGCCGCGTGCGGTGCGCTCGATGTTTCCGTCGAACTCGAGCGATATGCCGTAGGTGCCGAACGAGCGCACGAGCGACGAATTGAGCTGCTGCACCCACATGCCGCCGAACGGCCCCCAGTAATACGAGACCTGCGTGGGCGAGGACGTGTCTTCCTTATAGCCCAATCCGATCATGCGGCGGTTGTACCACTGTCCGCTCAGTTCGCTGGGGCCGGCGAAAGCGTGCAGCGTGATCAGATTCTTGAAGTCCATGTCGATCATGCCGAACACGTCTGCTTCGTGCACCGTCCCGTCGCTCGCGATCTGGCGATCCGCCGCGGCGGTCACGGTATAGCGCTTGATCGGGCTCGAGTCGCTCGTGTTGCCGTGGTAGGCGATCCATACGCCAGGACCGCGCGCGTCATGCAACTGCGTGAACCCGTCGAGCGGCGAATACTGCGCACCGACGTCTTGGTACATCGCGTAGGCGGTGAAACGGTTGTTCTGCACGCCGCCTACGGCGAGCAGCGCGTGCGAAGCCGACGGATCGGCGATCGCCGTACCGCTCTCGGACGCATATCGGGCCATCGTGAAAACGCCGGAATGCGGGTTCGACGTCGTCACGCCGAGCCCGGCCGTGTTGTCGTCGACGCCGGCATGCCGCGCCAGCACGCCTTCGCTGGAGATCGAGAGCGACTTGTCGGGGAGCGTGTACGCGTACCCGTACGCCGTGTCGTTGAGATCCGGGCCGAGCGCGTTCAGCACGCCCACGGCGTTGCGCCCGGCGGTGCCCTCAATCTTCAGACCGCGATCGAACACGCCGATCGAAGGCGTGTAAAACATCGAATTGCCCGGTCCGCCGAATTCGATGTTCGGCAGTGCGTTGATGTAGCTCGCCCCCTGCGCGAAAAACGGACGATACTCCGTGAGAAAGCGCCGGAATTCTTGCGGCGCTATGGTCGCCTGGTCTTGTTCGACGTTCGAAAAATCGGGATCGAGCGTACCGACGAATGCGAGCGTGTCGGTGAACGGATAGGTGACGTCGATGCCGGCATGGCGATCGATCTGGGACTGACCGAAGCTCTGCAATAGGAACGGATCCGCATGCGGCCGCGGGCGCGTCGCGCCTGCCGCGATGCGCAACCCATCGAGAACGGGCCAATTCTGAGCGCTCGTGACGTCGGTCTGCGCCGGCTCGTACGCCCAGGTGTAGCGCGCGCTGCGCGCGGCGACGTAGCGCACGAAATTGATGCGCCAGCGCTGCACCGCCGCGCGCTGCGCGCGCAAATCCCGCATCGGAATGACCATGAGCACGTTGTAGTCGCCGCCCGGCAACACGGCCGCGAGCGATTGCCAGCGCGGCGCGTAGCGCGCGTTCTCACTCGCGCTCTCGTCGTGCACGCCTTTGGGTGAGACTTCAAATTCATAGGTGCGGGAACCGTTGCCCGAGGTGTCGACCAGAAACGCCACATGGTCGTCGCTGCCGACGCCCGCGTTGTCGACGTTCTGCGTTGCGGTGATCGGAACGCCCCGCTGCGCGCAGTGGAACGCGACGTACACGTTCTTGTCGTCGTAGAGCAGGTACGCAACGGTTTGCAGCTGCGCGGACCGGCGGTCGCTGAAATCGACGAACGAATCCACGCGCAGTGCGGTTTGCCATACGCGATCCGCGAGAGATGCGCTTAGGGAAGGCGGTGAAGTCGCCTTCACCGCCGTAAACGAATCCGCGTGCGTGGCTGCGCCTAAAAGCAGCGCAGCGAGTACCGCCGTTACGATGTGGAGGGCACCGCTTTGAACGCGTACACCTTTGGTCCGCGCCAATTCGTGAGCGAGCCCGAGATGACGCCGCCTTTACCGATCGTTCCGTTGAATTGATGGCGTCCGCGCGAGCCGAACGAGAGCCAGAGCCGATCGCCGGTCAGTCCGCCGGAAACGGACTCAAAGCCGCCCTCGTACTCATCGCGGTACGTGCCGTTCACGGTTCCGTCGGCGTAAAAATGCAGCGTCATGCGGCCGGTGTATTGACCTGCGCTCGCAAGCGGCTGCGTTTGTTGGTACGACGTGTGATAGGTGAGGGTCTTGGCCGTCTTCGCCGCGTGTGCGGCAAGGGGCACCGCCAGCAGAGCGGCCGCCGCGACGATTGAGAACAGCATGCGCATGAAAGAACTCCTCTTGGGAGGTGAACTTTATGTCGTGGACTTGGCGGCGGTCTCACCGCCGACCTGGCGGGACGTCAGCGCCTCGTACACGGCACGCGTTCGTTCGCGCAGATGCACCAGATTGCCGTCGTTTTCGATAACGTACGTGGCGAGGCGGCGTGCCGTTTCAGGATCGATCTGCGAGGCCATGCGCGAGCGCACTTGCTCCTCGCTCAGACGATCGCGCATCACAACGCGGCGTATGCGCTCGTCTTCCGGCGCAATAACCACGATGCTTGCGTCGACGCGATCGACGTAACCGGTTTCGAAGAGCAGCGGCACGACGTGCACGATCACCTGTCCGCTTTGCGCGTAGCGATCGGCTTCGCCGGCCAGGCGCCGCACGTGGGGATGCACGATGGCGTTCAGCCGCTCGCGCGCGGACGGATCGCGAAAGACGATTTGCGCGAGTGCGGCACGATCCAAAGACTCGTCGCGCACCACCGACGGCCACACGCGTGCAACTTCCCGCAGCGCATCGCTCCCGGGCGCCACGGCCTGGCGCGCGAGGTCGTCCGTATCGACGATATAGGCGCCCAAAGACTCGAGGATGCGCGCAACCTCGCTCTTGCCCGAACCGATGCCGCCGGTTAATCCGATCCTCACAAGACCTTTATTTCCACACTCATGATCAGCCTCGTTTACGCCCCGATCGCACATCCTGTGCGGGCGGCAAATGCTCGCATCACGCTCGCGATGCCGCCGGTTAGTCCTACTCGCATAAAGAAAGAGAGCCACCGTTTCTATAACGGCAGCTCCCTTTACTGTCGGCCGGCAGCCGCTTACTCGGCGGTGCCTGGCGTGGAGACGTCCTCGTCCTCGATGGCGTACTTCTCGATTTCCTCGGGAGGCACGTCGGCCACATGCTGAATCGACGCGGTGATGCGGCGAGTTGCATGGTTGATCGTGAGGAGCGTGACTTCGACTTCCTGGCCGGGGCTGAACTGCGCGGCCGGATCGAACTCGCCCTTGGGCACCATCGCCAGCACGCCCGGAACGATCTCGACCAGGAGATAGTTCGGCGTGACTTTGACGATCTGCGCCGTGAGTTTGTTCGTTTCGTAGAGCTTGTCCGCGTGCTCGTCCCACGGATCGGGCAGCGCGTGTTTGAGCGAGAGGCTGACTTTCTTCGCCTCCGCGTCGAACTTCATGATCTCCACGTTGACGACGTCGCCGATCTTCACGACCTCGGACGGATGCTTGATCCGCGCGTAGCTCAGTTCGCTGTTGTGAATCAGGCCGTCGATACCGCCCAAATCAACGAACGCACCGAACTCCGCCAGACGCACCACGACGCCTTCGCGAATCTGTCCGACTTCAAGCGTGCCGAGCAGCTCCTGCTTCTTGGCGTTGAGTTCTTCTTCCAGAACCAAACGCTGCGAGAGCACGACGCGGTGGCGCTTGTGATCGAGATCGATGACTTTGAGCCGGAGCTTCTTGCCGACGAGTTCGTCAAGATTGCCGACCGGCTGGCGGCGAATTTGGGAGGCCGGTACGAAACCGCGCATGCCCAGGTCGACGAGAACGCCGCCTTTGACCACCTGCGTGACTGTGGCTTCGATCACTTCGTCGCGATCGTGGGCTTCGATGACTTTCTCCCAGGTCTTGAGCGCGCGTGCGCGGCGCTCGGAGAGAAAGAGCGAGCCGTCCTGATCGTCGATGCGGTGGATCATGACTTCCAGCGTATCGCCGACTTTCAATTCTTTGGGTTCGATCGCTAACGAGAGTTCGCGGAATGGCAGAATGCCTTCCGATTTACCGCCGATGTCAACCAGCAGTTCGTCCTGATACTTGGCGACGATGAGACCGTTGAGTACTTGTCCTTCGTCGAGGACCTTGAGCGATTCTTCGTAGAGGCGCTGCTCGAGTGCGAGTTGATCCTCTTCTTCGTGTTGCACCGGAGCAATATCAGTCGTAGAGATGTTGTAGTTCCTAACCTTTCGAAATATTTTTACTTCACTGCAAAGTGATGATTTATTTTTGACACGCGCGGCACCACCAGGTTCCACGCTGGGCGATGACCGTCCGCACGATGGAGCCGCCGCATCTGCCGCAGCTCTTTCCCGTCCGGCCGTAGACCGAAAGCACGTTTTGAAACCCGCCTTTCAGTCCTTGGGCATCCACGTAGTCGTCGACGCTGCTTCCCCGCATGCCGATGGCACGCTGGAGAACGTCTACGAGCGCGTGATGCAGTCGTACGGCGGCCGGTTTGCTCAGCCGCTTCGCGGGCGTTCCGGGACGAATCCCGGCCTGCCACAGCGCCTCACATGCGTAGATGTTGCCCACGCCCGCGATGCGCCGCTGATCAAGAAGAAAAACCTTGACCGGCGTTGTCCGCCCCGAAAGCATACCGATAAAGCGCTCCGGAGTAAAGTCCCTGGAAAGGGGCTCTACGCCGAGATCCGCATCCCAGGGCTCGCCCGGCTCGACCAGGCGCATCCGGCCGAATTGCCGCACGTCGGCAAACGCTAGGCGGCTTTCGTCGGAAAACCGCAATTCGACGTGCGTGTACGGATACGGCTGCTCGGCCGCATTCAGCACGACTAGGCGGCCCGTCATGCGCAAGCTGGTAACGAGCGAGCGGCCGGACGAAAGCCCGAAAACGGCATATTTTCCGCGTCGTGTGACGTCCACGATCGTCTCGCCCGCGAGTGCGCGTTCGAATTGCACGCCGCTCGGCGCGACGGCCATCTTCTTTAAAGACACGCGTACCGAGGCAATGGTTTTTCCGGCGATGGCGGGGCGCAGGCCGCGAACGATCGTCTCGACTTCGGGAAGTTCGGGCATGGCTAGGTGTGCGGCAGGCCCTCAACGTGCGCGCCCGC
>DATEHZ010000040.1:0-47298 GCA_035279385.1 Vulcanimicrobiaceae bacterium
CCACGAAGTGGTAGAACTGCCAGAAAATAATGAACGGCGGTGCGGTCTCGCGCAGCGCGCCGATGTCGTATTTATAACCGTTCGCGTTCAATCCGTACGAACGCGCCGCGCGCAGAACGTTGCCCGCGGAGCTGCCGTCACGCGTTACGCCGCACGCCACGCGCAACTCTTCGAGCGGCACGTGCCGGCCGTAGTACCCCAAAATCATTGCGAGTGAAGCGGCTCCGCACTCGACCGCTTCCATTTGCAGCACGGTCGGCGTTCGGGCGAGCTTCATGAGCGGTTTTGGCTCTGCGGTAGAAGAAAGGTGACGGGTGCGCGCTCGTCGACAACGACCGTCGCCGTGCACGGCGTTCCCGGCGAGAGCGTGCGGCCGGCGTTTCGCAGACCGGACCAGACCAATTGTCCGCGTTCGTCCACATCGAGCGCGATGTGCACCTCGCGCATCGGAACGTCGGGCGAGAACGTTGCCGCTACGGCGTCGTTTTGCAGTGCGGCTTTTATGCGATCGGCGCTTGCGGGGAACGGCGCCGCGTAGACCACGTGACCGCGCAGGAATCCGAAGACGTCCGGGCGCGCGTCGGCGGGCGAGAGGCGAACCGGCATTCCCACCGCAACGCGGCGATCGGTTTCAACCGGAACGAAGATCACGGCGACGGGACTCGCGCCCGCGGGTTCGATCGTCGCCACCACGTCGCCCGAACGCACGAAGCTGCCAATTTGCGGCGAGCGCTGCGCGAGTTTGCCTGCGGCGGGCGCGCGAAGGGCAACGACCTCACCGCTCGTCGTGCGCAAGCGCGCGATGGCCGCTCCCTGGGCAACCATGTCGCCCACGCGGCCCGGCAGACCGATGAGCGTCCCGTTGCCGGTCGAAACGACGGGTTGTATGCCGCTGCCCGCAACAACCACGCCGCGCCCGTTCAATCCGACCGGAACCCGGCCGAACACCGCCCAAATCGAGATCAGCACGAGCAGCACGCCGATAGCCGCGAGCGCCAACGCGCTGCGCGCGGAAACGATCTCGATCGCCTCGTCGAACCGTTCTACGGAGTCGATCGACGCGACGGCCTTTTCCCGGAAGAGTTCGCTCATGGCCGCACCGCACTCGTTTGAGCGAGAACGGCGTCGCCCGGATGAAGGCCCGACGTGATGACGGACGCGTTGTTATTCGAGGTGCCGGCGGTCACCGGTTGGCGGCGTACCCTGCCCTCGTGCATCAGGTACACGTAGGTGCCGGCGGCGTCGCTGCCGATCGCTTCGTTCGGTACGACGATCGCGCGGGCGAGCTGCGTCGTGAGGATGTTGACGTCCACCGTCATACCGTCGCGCAAAAATGGCGGCGCGCCGTCGATGGCAATCGTCACGGGAACCGTGCGCGAGCTTCCCGGAGCATCGCCGGAGCGCATCGCCACGGGAGAAATATCCGTGACGCGGCCGCTCAGCGTATGGTGCGGGAAATCCTCACCGGCGATGATTGCGCGCTGTCCCGGACGCACGGCAATAACGTCCTGTTCGTCGACCTTCGTCCGTACGACGAACGCCGTTTTGGCGGCAATCGTGACGATGGGCGATCCCGCGTCCACGGCATCGCCGGCTTGAAGCGGTCGAAGCGGATCGGCCTTCTCGGTCGCGACGCTCAGAACCGTCGCCGCGTACGGCGCGCGGATCTGCAGTGCGTCCGCCTGCTGCGTGGCGAAGTCGTATTCCGACGCCGCTTGCGCCGCCTGCGCCTGCGCGGCGGCGACGTCGCCCGCGCCCGAGTTTAAGCGCGCCGCAGCGAGCTGCGCCTGCGCCTGCGCGTACGCTTGTTGCGCCGATCGAAGATTGTCTTGGAGCACCGCGCGCGAACGCGTGAGCTGCGAATCGAGCGAGGACCGCTGCAGCGTCGCTTGATCGTATTCCGCTTTGGCCTGGTCGTACTTCGCCTGCGTCTGATCCAATTGGTCGAGCGAAACGGCTCCCTGCCGGTAAAGATCGCGATAGGCACGCAAGAGCCGGCGTGCTTCACGCCACGTGGCGGTCGCGGTAATGAGGCTTGCTTGCGCCTGCGCGCGCAAATCGGAAGCCGTCGAATTGCCGTAGCCGAGCCCGGACTGCAAACCGTTCGTGAGATCTTGGCGCGCCTGTTCCAATCGCGCACGCGCCGTTTCGAGATTCGCTTGCGCCTCGATGACGTTCGCGCCGCCCGTTACTTGCACGCTCGAGGCTTTGGCGTTCGCGGACCGATACGCCGCGCCGGTGCTTTGGGCGGCGGAAAGAATTTGCGGATTCTCGAGCGTCGCGAGCAACTGTCCGGCACTTACGCGCTGCCCGGGTTTGACGAAGACTTGGCCCAACGTCGCGGCGACGCGCGCGGATAGCGTTTGAATTTGCGGATATTGAACGACGCCGCTCTCCGGCAGCTGCACGGAAAATGGTACGGGACGGATCGTCAGTATCGCAGGCGCCGGCGGTGCGCGGCGCGAGAACGCGATGCCGGCGATAACGGCGATCGCCAGCAGCAGTGCACTACCTGCGAGGACGAAAATTCGTTTACGTCCGCCGGTGTAGAATGGTTCGGCTCGGGCCTGCAACAATCAACGTACCTACCCGCCGTTTCATGGACTGCGTGTTTCCGCTCGTTCTCGTTACGCGCGCAAAAAGCCCGCCGCGATCGCCACAACCAACCGAGCAAAAAAACAACCCTGAGTCTTTGTACCTATAGAAACGCGCGCGCGGAATTAGTCGATCGTCACAAGAGCCGAATGCGCCTCGACGGTGTCGCCCGGCTTCACGTGAATCTTGCCGGCGGTGCCGGTTTTGTGCGCGCGAATCTCGTTCATCATCTTCATGGCCTCGACGACCGCGACGACCTGTCCCTGCGCGACGGCGTCACCCGGATTGACGCCAATCTCGACGACGACGCCGTGCATCGGCGAGGTGACGTCGTTGCCGCCGGAGGCAACGGCGCGCTTCTTATGCGCGATGCGCGGCGCCGCTTTTCCCGGCGACGACGCGCGTACCGTACCCGCCGGAAGATCGATGAGCCGCACGCGGTACAGTTTGTCGTTCACCTCGACGCGAAACGTGGGCGCTGCGCCCTCGTCGCCACGCGCAGGTGTCGAAGCATCGCCCAACGCCCTCGACGCGGCCGTCGCGCTGCCGTTCGCCGCGTACAGTTCCGCTGCAAACGCCTCGAGCGTTGCGGTGCCGTACGTTGCGTTCTGGACCGGACCGTGATCGCAGAGCGCGCGAAGCAGCGGCAGCGTCGTCGGTACGCCGCCGATCTCGTACTCGTCGATCGCGCGGCGAAGCCGCGCGATGGCCTGGTCGCGCGTCGGCGCCCAGACGATGAGTTTGGCGATCATCGAGTCGTAGTCGGGCGTAATCGTGAAGCCGGGATATGCTGCGGAGTCGATGCGCACGCCCGGACCCGCAGGCTCGCGGTACGCGGTGACGGTTCCCGGCGCCGGACGGAAGTTGTGCGCCGGATCTTCGGCGTTGACGCGGCCTTCGATGGCAAAGCCGCGAAACGCGAGGGCGGACTGATCGTATCCGAGATGCTCGCCTGCCGCCACGCGGATTTGTTCGCGAATCAAGTCGATGCCGCTAATCATTTCGCTGACCGTGTGCTCGACTTGGATGCGCGTGTTCATTTCGAGGAAGAAGAAGTCGTCGCCGCTGACCAAACACTCGATCGTACCGACGCTGTCGTACCCGATCGCCTTGGCGGCCCTGATGCCGGCGTCGCGCATCCCTTCTCGCACCTTCTGCGAGATCGACGCGGGCGCTTCTTCCCAGAGTTTTTGATGGCGGCGCTGCAGCGAGCAATCGCGCTCGCCGACGTGCAGCACCGTACCGTGTTTGTCCGCGAGCACTTGCAGTTCGACGTGTTTGGGATTGTCCAAATACCGCTCGGCGTAGATCGTGCCGTTCTTGAAATACGCTTCGGCCTCGCGCTGCGCCGTCGCCAGCGCGGCCGGCAGTTCTTCCAGGGTGCGCGCGACTTTGAGCCCCTTACCTCCGCCGCCGCCCGAGGCTTTGAGCGCGAGCGGAAGACCGTAGCGCTCCGCCGCTTCACGTGCGCCCCGCTCGTCGGCGATCGCCTCCGTTCCGCCCGGCACGACGGGAACGCCCGCTTTGACCATCGCTTGCCGCGCGCGCACCTTGTCGCCCATCGCGTCGATCGCATCGGGATGCGGACCAATCCAGGACAAACCCGCGCCGATGACGGCGCGCGCGAATCCGGCGTTCTCCGCCAGAAATCCGTAGCCCGGATGAATCGCTTGCGCGCCCGAGCGTTTCGCGGCGTCCAGCAGTTTCTCGACGTTCAAGTAGCTCTGCGAGGGCGATGCGGGACCGAGCAGGAACGCCTCGTCCGCCATGCGCACGTGCAGCGCGTCGCGATCGATTTCCGAATACACCGCGACGGTCGCGATGCCCATCTCGCGAGCGGTGCGAATGATCCGGATCGCAATCTCGCCGCGATTCGCAATCAGGATCTTACTGAACACCGGCGCTCTCCATGCGCGCTTGGCGCTTCCAGGCCGAGACCGGCTGCGGCGGTTCTTCCGGCTGCTGCGTCAGTGCGCCAATCGCTGCAGCAACCGCAGCAAGTTCGTCCTCCGTCACTTCTGCGCCATCTCGGGCGGAAGCATGCCGACCGCATGAAAGCCGGAGTCCACGAAATGGATGTCGGCGGTAATTGCGGCCGAAAGATCGGATGCCAAGTATACGGCGGTATTGCCGACGTCGTCGGCGGTCACGTTGCGGCGAAGCGGCGCCATCTGCGGCACCACGTCGAGCATCTTCACGGCGCCCGAGACTTGCCGCATGCTGGCAGTCTTGATCGGTCCCGCGGAGATGGCGTTCACGCGGATGCCCCGCGAACCCAGATCGAACGCCAAATATCGTACGGACGATTCCAGCGCCGCCTTGGCGATGCCCATCAAATTATAGTTCGGTACGATCGTCGTCGAACCGTAATACGTCATCGCCATAATCGAAGCGTTGTCGTTCAACTGTTCGCGAAGCGCGTTTACGAGCGCGAGCAGCGAGTATGCCGAAACGTCGAGCGCGATCTTGAAGCCGTCGCGCGTCGTGTCGTACACGGTGCCGGCCAAGTCTTTCTTGTCGGCGAACGCGATGGAATGCACGACGATGTCGAGGTTGCCGAAACTCCGGAGGGCCTGGGCCGTCGCGCGCAGCGACTCGTCGGAGGAGACGTCGCACTCCACGACCGGCCCGCCGCCGAACTCTGCAGCGATTTTTTCGACGGACTCCTTGACGCGCTCGCCTTGATACGTGTACGCAATCTCTGCGCCGTGTGCGTGCAACCGGCGTGCGATGCCGGTCGCAATCGACCACTGGTTGGCGACGCCCGTTACGAGCGCTTTCTTTCCTTCTAACAATTTCACAGCGCCTTTAAGTACCCCATCTTGTCATGCTGAGCCTCTCGAAGCACGCGGCTACAAACTGGACTGTACGTACGTGAACTTCGCTTCCTGGCAGGCGTTGATGGCCATCACCCCGGCGGGAACGACCAGCGCGCCCGGCACGATGCCGGCCATGATCGCGGCATGCGCCTTTTCCTTCGGCATCTCCAGCGCGCCGGCGGCGATTTCGCTGAAACCCTCAATCGCGTTATGGCAGACGAAAAACGACGATCCGCGTTTGACCATCTGCGCAACGTCGCTCAGGTACGGATTGCCTTTGCCGGGTTTCGCATCGGAGAACTCCGCTCGAACCTTCGCCGGTGCGTTCTTGAGCGAAGGAAGCAGCAGATCGTTCCAAACGCCGCTCGTCATCGCCAGCGCGATTGCCGCTCCGTGATACAGCACCGCTACCGTTTGCACGGATCCCGGCGCCTCGCCGAGATACCGTTCGTACGCGTTCATCGTGTTCGCCATGCCGGACATGACGTCGCCGCCGTCGATAGCGACGGCGCCGAAGCACTGCTTGTGCTTGGCCGGCTTGGCCAGAATGGCGTCGAACCGCGCGCGATCGAAGGTGAACGATGCGGATGGCGCCGGCGATGCGGCGTCCGCGATCGAAGGCGCAAGCGCGAAGAGACTCGTGGTGAGTAGGAAGTCTTTGCGGGTGTTCACGCGTTCGTGCTCCATTTACAGGGGGATGTTGCCGTGCTTGCGTTTCGGCCGCTCGACGCGCTTGTTCGCGAGCATCTCCAGCGATCGCGCGATGACGCCGCGCGTGGCGTGCGCTTCGATGATGTCGTCGACGTAGCCGCGCTGCGCCGCGATGAACGGATTTGCGAAGCGGTCGGTGTACGTGTCGATCAGTTCCTGCATCTTGGCGTTCTTGTCTTTCGCGGCGGCGATCTCGCGGCGGAAGATCGTCTTGACCGCTCCTTCGGCGCCCATCACCGCGATCTCGGCGGTCGGCCACGCGACGTTGACGTCGGCGCGAATGTGTTTGCTGGCCATGACGTCGTACGCGCCGCCGTAGGCTTTGCGCGTGATGATCGTAATCTTGGGGACCGTCGCTTCGGCGAACGCGTACAGGAGTTTCGCGCCGTGCGTGATGATGCCGCCGTATTCCTGATCGGTGCCGGGCAGGAACCCGGGGACGTCGACGAACGTGACCAGCGGAATGTTGAAGGCATCGCAAAAGCGCACGAAGCGCGCCGCCTTGATCGAACTCTTGATGTCCAGGACGCCCGCAAGAACGTTCGGCTGATTTGCGACGATGCCGACGGACTGCCCGTTTACGCGCCCGAACCCCGTAATGATGTTCTGCGCGAAGAGCGGCTGAATCTCGAAGAAGTCGCCGTCGTCCAGCACGGGCAGAATCACGTCGTGCATATCGTACGGCTTGTTCGGCGAATCGGGAACGATGTCGTCGAGTTCCAAGACCGGGCGCTGCGGATCGTCCTCGCACGCGAAGCGCGGCGGATCGTCCAGGTTATTCTGCGGGATGTAGGAGAGCAGCGTTCTGGTCATGTCGACCATCTCGTCCTCGTCCCCCGCCGTCAGATGCGCGACGCCGCTCCTGGTCGCGTGCGTCATCGCACCGCCGAGCTGTTCGAACGTCACGTCCTCGCCGGTCACCGTTTTGATGATCTCGGGGCCGGTGATGAACATCTGCGCGATCTGCTCGGTCATGATGATGAAGTCCGTGATCGCCGGCGAATACACGGCGCCGCCGGCGCACGGTCCGGCGACCAGGCTGATCTGCGGAATCACTCCGCTGGCTTGCACGTTGCGCCAAAAGATCTCCGCATAGCCGCCCAGGCTGACGACCCCTTCCTGAATGCGCGCGCCGCCGGAGTCGTTGATGCCGATCATCGGCGAACCCGTGCGCACCGCGAGGTCCATCACTTTGCAAATCTTCTCGGCGAAGACTTCGCCCAGCGATCCGCCCAGCACCGTGAAATCTTGCGAGAACAGGAAGACCGCACGTCCGTCGATGCTCGCGCGCCCCGTCACGACGCCGTCTCCGAGAAACTCTTTTTCGCCCAGACCGAACGCCGTCGTGCGGTGCACCGCGAAGCGGTCCAGTTCGGTGAACGAATCGGGGTCGACCAGCGCGTCGATGCGCTCGCGCGCCGTTCGCTTTCCCCGCTCGTGCTGCTTGTCGATCGCCGCCTGGCCGGCGGGCGCCAACGCCTGCTCGCGCTTTCGAAGCAGCTCTGCGTACTTCTCCTCGTGCGTCCTCATCGCGGCTAGCTTGAACGCGGGGATGAGTTCCCCCTCGGCCGGATATAATACGGCGGCATGACCACGGCGCGGCTCGAACGTTATCGGAAGCTCGGTGCCCATCCGGCGCGCATCGGCGATGCGCAGGGCGTCCGGTTTGCGGTATGGGCGCCGAACGCGCGCAGCGTCTGCGTCGTCGGCGATTTCAATGGTTGGGACGCGGCCGCGCATCCGCTGCGCTCGAGTGATTCGGGTATCTGGGGAGGCTTCGTTGCCGGTGCGAAGCCCGGCGATGCCTACAAATACGCCGTGTGGGGCCCGCGCGGCGAGCTCCTTCCATTTAAAGCCGATCCGTTCGCGTTTGCCGCCGAACTGCGCCCCGCGACCGCATCGGTGGTTTGGGGTCTGCCGGCGCATCGCCGCGAGTCTGCGCGCACCCGCCAAGCACCGCACCGCGAACGGCCGATGACGGTATACGAAGTGCATTTGGGATCGTGGAAGCGGCGGCCGGAGTACGGCAACCGGTTCCTCACCTATCGCGAGCTCGCGCAGGCGCTCGTGCCGTACGTAAAAGATCTCGGCTTCACCCACATCGAGGTGCTGCCGGTCTCTGAACACCCGTTCGACGGGTCGTGGGGATATCAGCCGATAGGACTCTTTGCGCCGACGAGCCGATTCGGCACGCCGGACGATTTCCGGTATTTCGTCGACGCGGTGCACGATGCGGGACTCGAATTGTTCGTCGATTGGGTGGCGGGGCATTTTCCGAACGACGAACACGGCCTCGCGCGCTTCGACGGAACGCATCTCTACGAGCACGAGGATCCGCGCCAGGGCTGGCATCCCGATTGGAACACGCACATCTTCAACTTCGGGCGGGACGAAGTCGCCGAGTATCTGATCAGCAACGCGCTCTACTGGCTCGGTGAATACGGCGTGGACGGGTTGCGCGTGGACGCCGTTGCATCGATGCTCTATCTCGATTACAGCCGCGCGCCCGGCGAGTGGATTCCCAACCGCCACGGCGGGCGCGAGAATCTCGACGCGATCGCGTTTCTGCAGCGCTTGAACGAGGCGACCTTCGCCGCGTTTCCCGATTCGACCACGATTGCCGAAGAGTCGACGGCGTGGCCCGGCGTCTCCTCGCCGACCTATGCCGGCGGCCTGGGCTTCGGCTTCAAGTGGAACATGGGGTGGATGCACGACACGCTCGAGTACATGAAAGCCGATCCGGTCTTCCGCAAATACCGGCACGACCAGCTCACGTTTTCGCTCGTCTACGCGTTTAGCGAGAACTACGTGCTGCCGCTCTCGCACGACGAGGTCGTGCACGGTAAAGGCTCGATTCTGCAGAAGATGCCCGGCGATCGCGGGCAGCAGTTCGCGAACGTCCGGCTGCTCTACGCGTATATGTACGCGCATCCGGGAAAGAAGCTGCTGTTCATGGGCAACGAGTTCGCGCAGGCGCACGAATGGCGTCACGATTTCAGTTTGGACTGGCATCTTCTGGACGATCCGCTGCACGCGGGCGTGCAAAGGCTGGTGCGCGATCTCAATCGCCTGCACGCATCGGTTCCGGCGCTCCACGAACTCGACTCCTCGCCCGATGGGTTCGCGTGGCTCTGTCAGGACCACGACGCGAGCGTCATCGCGCTGCTGCGCCGCGCGCGCACGAGCGACGAGGTCGTCGTGGCGGTCTGCAACTTCACGCCGGTGGCTCGCGAGCACTACCGCATCGGCGTACCGCCCGCGGCGGCGTATCGTGAAATTCTCAACAGCGACGCTGCGATCTACGGCGGCGGCAACGCGGGGAATCTGGGACGCGTGCAGGTTGAAGAGGTTCCGCAGCACGGGCGCGCGCAGTCGATAGCGATTCGCCTGCCGCCGCTGGGCGTGCTGTATTTCACACCGGAGCGCGCGTGAGACCGCTCGTACGCGCGGAGGTGCTGCCCGGGCGCCCGTATCCGCTCGGAGCCACGTGGGACGGAGCGGGCGTGAATTTCGCGATTTTTTCCGAGCATGCCGAGAAGGTCGAACTCTGCATCTTTGATTCGCGCGGACATCGCGAACTGCGCCGCGTCGTCTTGCCCGAATACACCGATCAGGTGTGGCATTGCTATTTGCCGGAGATCGCGCCGGGCACGCTCTACGGCTACCGCGTGTACGGACCGTACGAACCCGAGCGCGGCCACCGCTTCAACCACCACAAACTGCTCGTCGATCCATACGCGAAGCGCCTGCACGGGTCGCTTAAATGGACGGATGCGAACTTCGGCTATCGCATCGGATCGCCGCGCGAAGATCTCTCGTTCGACCGGCGCGATAATTCCGGGGCGGTACCCAAATGCGTCGTCGTGGACACCGCGTTCACGTGGGGAACGGACCGGCGGCTCTACACGCGCTGGCCCAATACGATCGTCTACGAGCTGCACGTGCGCGGATTCACGATGAAGCATCCGCTCGTCTCACCGGAACTTCGCGGCACGTTCGCGGGATTATGCGTACCGCAGGTCATCGAGTACCTGGTGAGTTTGGGCATCAGCGCCGTGGAACTCATGCCCGTTCAGGCTTTCGTCGACGACCGTTATCTGGTCGAGCGGCGGCTGCACAATTATTGGGGCTACAACAGCATCGGCTTTTTTGCGCCGGAACCGCGCTACATGGCGGGCTCCTCGCTCGGCGAGTTCAAGACGATGGTCAAACGCCTGCACGAAGCCGGGATTGAAGTCTTTCTCGACGTCGTGTACAACCACACGGCCGAGGGCAATCAACTCGGACCGACGCTCTCCATGCGCGGCATCGACAACGCCTCGTATTACCGGCTGGCGGACGATCCGCGCTTTTACGTCGACTACACCGGCTGCGGCAACACGCTCAATCTGAAGCATCCGCGCGTGATGCAGCTGGTGACCGATTCGCTGCGCTACTGGGTCGACGAGATGCACGTCGACGGGTTCCGTTTCGATCTCGCTCCCGCGATCGTCCGGCGCGACCGCGACTTCGACTGGTGGTCGAGCGGGTTCATGACGGCGCTGCTTCAAGATCCCGTCCTCTCGCGCGTCAAACTGATCGCCGAACCCTGGGACCTCACGCCGGACGGCTATCAACTCGGTCATTTTCCGCCCGGTTGGTCGGAATGGAACGACAAGTACCGCGACACCGTACGGCGCTTTTGGCAAGGCGCGGACGGCGTGCTTCCGGAGCTCGCGTCGCGGCTCACCGGTTCGAGCGACGTCTTCGATCGCAACGGGCGCCGCCCGCGCGCGAGCGTCAATTTCGTGGCGGCGCACGACGGCATGACCCTGCACGACGTCGTCAGTTATAACGAAAAACACAACGAAGCCAACGGCGATGAGAACCGCGACGGGACCCCGCAGAACTACAGCACGAATTGCGGTGTCGAAGGCCCGAGTGAGAACGAGCAGATCTGCAGTTTGCGCGAGCAGCTCAAACGCAACATGCTCGCCATGCTGTTTCTTTCGCAGGGGACCCCCATGCTGCTCGCCGGAGACGAACTGGGACGCACGCAGCGCGGAAACAATAACGCCTATTGCCAGGACAACGACATCAGCTGGCTTTCGTGGACCGATCTGCACGATCCCGAACTGCCGGACTTCACGCGCGCGCTGATCCGGCTGCGCCGGGATCATCCGGTATTTCGCCGCACGCGGTTTTTCGCGGGCGACGTGATCCATCAGCGCGATCTCAAGGACATCAGCTGGATAGCGCCGGACGGAAGCGAGATGGAGATCGCCATGTGGCACGAGGCGTGGCGCAGGTCGCTGGGCGTGCTGCTCGGCGGCGACACCGGCGATCGGTTCGTGAGTTTGAGCGGCTATCCCGAACTGGACGACACGTTCTTTTTCATGCTGAACGCGCACGAGCGCGACGTCGACTTCACGCTTCCGTCCGCAGGACCGAGCAAGCACTGGTCGCTGCTCTTCGAAACGGTTCGCCCGCGCCCGCTCGCTCCCGCGAGCGCCTTCGAAAACGGCTCGCAGTACGCGCTGCGCGCGCGCAGCGTTGCGCTGCTCGTGGCGCGAACGTGATCGTCGAGGACGGCTATACCGATTTCTACGGCGCGTATCACGCTGCGCCGCCGCAAACCAAACGCGCGATCCTGCGTGCGCTCGGACCGGACGAGCAATCCGGCGGCGCGCTCGAGCCCGTCTACGTCTTTCGTGCGGGCGAGCCCGCGAACGTTCCGGGCGTCCCGCCCGGCGAACGTTTCCAACCAGGTTACTACGAACACGCCCACGGCGGCGAGCGGACGACGCTCATCGCGGTCCCGCCGCATGCGTACGTGCCCGAAGAACTCGAACGGCGAGGTCGATGGGGCATCGCCGCGCAGCTCTACTCGCTGCGCTCGGGTGAGAACTGGGGCATCGGTGATTTCGGCGATCTCGATCGGCTGGTTGGAATCGCGCTCGATGCCGGCGCGGCGTGCGTCGCGCTCAATCCGCTGCACGCGCTCCATCTCACGAGCCCCCGCGCGGCGAGTCCGTACTCGCCGAGCAGCCGGTTCTTTCTCAATCCGCTCTACATCGACGTTCCCGCCGCGCGCGCGACGCTCGGCGCCGGCGATTGGGATCTCGGCGCGAGCGAAATGCTGCTGCGCAGCCTTCGCGAAGCGGATCTGATCGCGTATGAAGCCGTCGCGCAGGTTAAACTCCGCGCGCTGCGCGAGCTCTACGAGCACCACGACCGACGGGCCGAGACGTTCGAGCGGTTTCGAACGTTCGTGCGCGAGGGCGGCGAGGGGCTGCAGTATCTCGCGGTCTATCAGGCGCTCGCGAGTTTTTTCAACGCGCGCGATCCTGCGGCGCACGGCTGGTTGCAGTGGCCGGCGCAGTTTCAAAATCCGCAGTCGGCAGACGTTGCGCAGTTCGCGCGGGCGCATCCCGCCCAGGTGGAATTCTATCAATTCCTGCAATGGCTCGCCGACGAACAGCTCGCACGCGCCGCTCGCGGGGCGGCGCCGATGACGATCGGACTCTATCGCGATCTGGCGGTCGGCGTGGACGCGGCGAGTGCCGACGTGTGGATGGATCGCGAAGCGTTCTGCGCGGGGATCTCCGCGGGCGCTCCGCCGGATCCGATGAACGAGCGGGGTCAGAATTGGGGCTTACCGCCGCTCAATCCGC
Organism: Vulcanimicrobiaceae bacterium; assembly: GCA_035279385.1. Lineage (GTDB taxonomy): Bacteria > Vulcanimicrobiota > Vulcanimicrobiia > Vulcanimicrobiales > Vulcanimicrobiaceae > DATGJX01. The sequence goes on from DATEHZ010000040.1 coordinate 12,779, forward strand.
GCGTGCTGCGGCGGCGCGCCTATAAACCGTTCGTCGATCTGCTGCGCGCCAACATGCGTTATGCCGGTGCGCTGCGCATCGATCACGTGATGTCGCTGATGCGGCTGTTTTGTATTCCGGAGGGCATGCCGGCATCCGAAGGGACGTACCTGCGGTATCCGTTCGAGGAGATGCTCGGCGTGCTGGCGCTTGAAAGCCTGCGCAACCGCTGCACGATCGTGGGCGAGGATTTGGGCACCGTGCCGGACGGTTTTCGCGACCGCATGGCGCGGGCGCGCGTCTTTTCGTGCCGCGTGCTTTACTTCGAAGACGATCCGGCACGGTATCCGCGCGACGCGGTTGCGAGCACCGGAACGCACGATTTGCCGCCGCTGCGCAAGTATTGGGAACAAAACGGGGTAGTCTGCGAAGGTGCCGACGATGACACGGTCTTACGCCTCGTCATTGAAACCTATCGCCGGTTGGGCAGCGGAGCGGCGCTGCTCGTGCTCGCGCAGCTCGAAGATCTGCTGCTCGTGCGCGAACAGGTCAACACGCCCGGCACCGTCGACGAGCTGCCGAATTGGCAGCAGAAGATTCCCGTCGCCCTCGAGGATCTGCCGCGCGAACGCGGCTTCCGGGCGGTTGCACGCGCGCTCGACGCCGCGCGCACGGGCTAAGGCATGAAAGCCGTCGTGATGGCCGGCGGCGAGGGCTCGCGGCTGCGTCCGCTCACCTCGCGGCGGCCCAAGCCGCTCGCGCCGGTTGCCAACGAGCCCGTGATGAAGCACATCGTTAATTTGCTGCGCAAGCACGGCATCACGGAGATCGTCGCAACGCTGCACTATCTCGCCGACGAGATCGAGAGTACCTTCGGAGACGGCACGGCGCTGGGCGTTTCGATGAATTATTTCGTCGAAGACACGCCGCTGGGTACCGCGGGTGCGGTGAAGATGGCGCAGGGGCGCCTGCGCGACGACACGTTCATCGTCATCTCCGGCGATGCGATGACCGATCTCGACGTCACCGCGCTGCTGGCGCATCACAAAGCGTCGGGCAACGACGCGACGATCGCGCTGCAGCGCGTGCCCAATCCGCTCGAGTTCGGCGTGGTTATTACGGATGAAGACGGGCGCATCGTGCGCTTTCTCGAGAAGCCGTCTTGGGGCGAGGTCTTTTCCGATACGATCAATACCGGCATCTACGTTCTCGAGCCGTCGATCTTCGACTATATGGAGCCGGGCCAGACGTACGATTTCTCGAAGGATTTGTTCCCGCGCATGCTGCACGAGGGCAAGCGCATCGGCGGCTACGTCTTCGACGAGTACTGGACCGACATCGGCAATCTGCAGCAGTATCAGCAGGCGAATTACGACGCGATACGAGGGGGAGTCCACGAAGGCAAAGGCTGCCGCATCGATCCGACGGCACGTCTCATTCCGCCGGTCGAGCTCGGTGACGGCGTCCAAATCGGGCCCGGTGCGCTGATCGAGGGCCCGAGCGCGATCGGCAGCGGGACGATCGTTGCCGGCGGCGCGCGCATCGAGCGCTGCGTCATTTGGGAAGACGTGTACGTCGGCAGCGAAGCGGAGCTCACCGGGTGCACCATTGCCAATCACACGATTCTCAAAGATCGCGTGTGCGTCGCCGAAGGCACGGTCATCGGCGAACGCTGCGTGCTCGGCAGCGGCGCCGCCGTACGCGCGAATTTGAAGATTTGGCCGGACAAAGCGGTGAGTTCGGGCGCGATCGTCTCGATGTCGCTCATCTACGGCATCAAATGGCCGGGTTCGCTGTTCGGCGGCATCGGCATTACCGGTCTTCCGAACATCGAGATTACGCCGGAATACGCGCTCAAACTCGGACAGGCGTTCGGAACCTATCTGCGCCCGGGTCAAGCGGTCATGACCAGCCGGGACACGCACCGCGTGAGCCGCGTGATGAACCGCTGCATCATCTCGGGACTGATGAGCGTGGGGATCAACGTGCAAGATCTGCGTGCGTATCCGCTGCCGCTCTCGCGCTTCGCCACGCGTGTGAGCGGCGACGGCTGCGTGCACGTGCGCATCTGCCCGACCGATCCGAACGCGGTGCTCTTCGAGTTCCTCGACGGGAACGGCATCAACATCGACAAAGCCTCCGAGCGGAAAGTCGAGAACCTGTTTTTCCGCGAAGACTTCCGGCGCACGAGCATGGACGAGGTCGGACTGCTCGACTTTCCATCCCGCTCGCTCGAGCGGTATACCAGCGCCTTCATGGACGCGCTTGGGTCGAAAGCGCTCAAGAACGCCGGCTTCCGGGTCGCGATCGATTATGTCTACGGCAACGTCGCCGGCGTTTTGCCGCGCATTCTGAGCGGCCTGGCGGTCGACATGATCGCGCTCAACGCGTATTTCGATCCCAGCCGCGTTCCCGATCGCAACGAGACGCGCGAACTGCATTTGGAGCAATTGCGCGACATCGTGCTCACGCTCAAGAACGATCTCGGGATCCTGGTCGACCACGACGGAGAGACGTTCGCGCTGGTCGACGAAAAAGGGCGCATCATCGAAGGCTACGAGCTGCTCGCGCTGCTCGCGCTGCTGGTTGTGCGCTCGTATCCGAGTGCGCGCATCGCGGTGCCCGTGACGGCGCCGCGCGCCATAGAAGCCATCGCGAGCGAGCACGGCGCCTCGGTGATACGCGCGCGCAGCGATCGGCGCTCGTTGATGGCGCTCGCGCAGGCGCAGGGCTCCTCCCTCGCGTTTGCCGGCGGCGCGTCGTACGAAGTGATATTTCCCGAAATGCATCCCGCGTTCGACGCGCTGTACGCGGTTGCGAAAGTGTTGGAACTGCTCGCGCAGCAGGGCTGCCGCCTGAGCGAACTGGTCGACATGCTGCCTAAATGGAACATGGCCGAGCGCAGCGTCTCGTGCCCATGGGAGATGAAGGGGCGTATCATGCGCACGCTCATCCGCGAGCAGCGCAACAACCCGATCGAGATGCTCGACGGACTACGCGTGATGCGCGACGACGGATGGGTGCTGATCCTGCCGGACGCATCCGAGCCGGCCTTCAAAGTGCTGGCCGAGAGCAGTTCGCCGGAAGAAGCGGTGCGTTACGTCGACGCGATGTCCGAACGCATCGAGGAACTCGTCAACGCGTGAGATAGCCGAGTTTCGTGTCGAGCAGATCGAGTACCGCGGGCCAGGTGAAGCGTTTCGCGGTTTCGCGCGCGCGCTCGCGTATCGCGCGCGCGAGCGCCGCGTCTTCGAAGAGGCGGCGCAGGTAGGTTGCGAGTTCGAGCGGATCGTCGGTGTCGCAGACGATCGCGTTTTCGAACGGCTCGGCGTAGTCTTCGCCGGTGGAACCGCAGACCGGAGTGCCGCCGCTCGCCATCACTTCCAGGCCGACCAGCCCGAAGGGCTCCTTACCGCTGTTTGCGAGCGTCGCTTCGGCCGCACCGTAGAGCGCGTACAGCGTTTGGTCGGGAAGAAAACTGCGCAGATTGACGACGTCCGATTGCTGCGTGCGAAGCGCCGCGGCGAGCTGTGCGGGCGTGCTCTCCGCAAGCGTGAGATCTTGCACGCTCAGGCCGCGCTCTCGCGCGCGTGCGAGCACCGCGTTGCCGTACGGCTCTTTTCCGCCGCGTACGATTAACTGCACGGGCACGCGGCGGTCGTGGAGATCGGCGACGGCGTCGATGGCCTGCATCCAGCGCTTGTCGGGATCGTACCGTCCTACCTTGAGCAGCGCGTTGCGATCGCTCAGGGCCGCACGCAGCACGTCGATTGCGTCCGTATCCGTCTCGAGCAGCTGCGGCGGTATGCCGTTGGGAATCACCAGCGACTGCACGTCCACGCGCGAGAGTTCGAACTTCATGTACTTGCTGACCGCCGTGATCTGCACGGCGCGCTGCAGCATCGCCCAATCGATCGTTTCGAACCCGTAGGTGTTGTTGGCGTTCCAGGTGAGGACCGCGCTTTGCCGCAATCCCCTGCGGCGCAGCAGCGCATCGAGTTCGATCGCCGCCGGCGCCGCTTGCCAATCCTCCGCGAACACGATCGTGTGCTCGCCGCGCTCGGCGGCGGGCTGCACGATCTCCGAGGCGACGGCGGCCGGCACGCTGCGCGTATAGTCGTCGATCTTGGCGCGTTCGTTTTCGTAGACGCCGCCGGGACTCGAGCGTGAGATCCATTGGCACCAGCGGCGCAGGCGTACGTTTTTGGTAAAGTTTTCGCTTCCCGGTTTGGACGGATCGCCGATGAAAAACACATCGGTCTCTATCCCCGCGCTGCCGAGCGCGCGCGAGAGTTCGGTCACGCGTACGCCCAAACCGCCCACGAGCGAATAGCGATCGGGCCCTTCGAACGCGAGAACGACGGCCCGTTTCGGCAGGTGCGTGTAGCGGCTCACCAGCCGCCCATTACCGCCGCAAAGCTGCGCTCCCTGGCGTCCGTGCGGCAGGCTGGGACGTTTGGAGCATGGGTGAGCATGCTGCCGGCTGCCGATATTCCGTAATAGGACGCTCAGGTGCTTCTTCTCAGCTCGGAGCATATGCTCCAAACGGCATTCGCAACAAGCGCGTCGGCGGTAGCCATAATCGCCGGCGTCTTTCTGCTGGTGCTGCGCGCGACGCGCCGCTCGCGCGGCATCGGGTGGTTCTGGGGCTGGGCCTTTTTGGCCGCCGCGCTCGCCTTCTTGGCGGCGGCAACGGGGGACTCGCGGCACGAACCGTGGTTCGGCTTCGCCGCGTCGTGCATGGCGATCGTTTCGGGATCCGCCGGCGTGTTCGGCGCTTTCGGCTTTCGAGCAGAGCGCGTGCCGCGCTGGGCGCTGCTGACCCTCGCCGCCGCCGCCGCGGGCGCAATGGTTTGCCAATGGCGCGCCGATTTGCTGGACGACGCCGTTGCGGTGGAGATCCCGCTGGCGGCATCTCTCGTGGTGCAATCCGCGGTCCTTTTTCCGGCGGCGCGCAACGCGCGCACGCCGGGACTGCAAACGGCATGCGCGGTGCAGATCGTGCTTGCGCTCATGATGTGCCGCACGCTGCTCTCGGCCGCCGTTCTCGCGGCGCACGGGAAGCAGCTCACCGAGATCTATTGGACGATCGAAATGATCGGCGGATTGATTCTCACGTTCGTCATGGCAATCGGCGAACTCGTCGCGCTGCTCGAGGAGGTACGCATCGAGCTGGAGCGCGCGAACGCGGCGCTGAACCAGGCGCTGGACGGGCTGGAGGTTGCCGCAAAACTCGATCCGCTTACCGGTCTCTATAACCGCTACGCTTTTTATACGCTGATGAACGAACTGGAAGAGAAGCAGCTGCTCGGCGGCAGCATAGCGATTATCGACTTGAACGGACTCAAGTGCATCAACGACACCTACGGACATCATGCCGGCGATCTCGCGCTGCTCAGCGTCGCGACGTGTCTGCAAGAGGTCGTGCGTCTGCCGGACTACGTGTTCCGCTGGGGAGGCGACGAGTTCGTCGTGCTGCTGCCGGGCGTGACCCCCGAATCCGCGCGCGAACGCATCGCGCATTTTCCGCCTCCGGCGCCAATCCAGTTGCCGGAACACGAGCCGATTGCTCTAGCCGTTTCGTGGGGCATTGCGCCGCTCGAGCCGGACGTGGATGCCGCATTGCGCGCGGCGGACGCGCAGCTCTATACGCGCAAGCGGCTCTTTGCGCGCGCGGCGGGCGAGGTGCACCGGTGATTCCCGCGCTCGCATGTTTGCTGCTGCCGTTCGCCGGTGATTGCACGGCGCTCGTTCGTGACGTTCCGCAAATCGCGCAGCTGGTCCGGCATCGCGAGGAGTATACGGGCAAAGAAGTGAGCGTAACGGGACGCGTGCGCGGGCTCGACCAATGGATTTCGAGCGACGGACTTGCCCAGCAGATCTTTTTCCTGTGCGAAGGGAGCTGCGTTCGCGTGTACATGCCGGCGCACTCGGCGATCCGCGAAGGAGAACTCGTCACCGTACAGGGCACGTACTTCCGTGCGTTCCGCACGAGCCGCGCCGTGTATTACAACGAGGTGGAGGGCACCGAGGTCCTTCCGCGCGACTAGCGGAACATGCCCGCAATGCGACGGCTGGCGGCGGCTTTGTGGGCCGTTTTTTTGGTCCTTCCGGTCTGCGTCTCCGCGCAGACGAAAGGCGTCGTGATGACGGCGCAGCAGATCGCGCTCTATGCGGATCGCGGCCTGCTCGTCGCGCAGGGCGGCGTTGCCGTTCGCTCGCCGGCGTTCGCGATCACCGGGACGAGCGCCGCGTACGATCTGCGTGCAAATACACTGACGGTCGTGACCGATACGGGCGGCTACGTGTACGATTTCACGAATAAGACCGGTACGCCCGTGCGCAGCGCCTCCGTTTCGCAGTTCAACACCGTCGACGCGCTCGCCATCGCACAGCAGGTGGAGATCGCGCCTGCAGCGGCGATCGTCTTCAGCAACGCGCAGGTACGTTCGGGAACGGCCCTGGTTCCGGCCGCGTCCTACACGTACGCGATCCCGCGCGCGGATGCAAAGAATTTCGGCTACTCGCCGGTGCCCTCGGCTGCGCTGGAGTGGCCGTTCGTCGTGTCGAGCGGCTCCGACGGCTACACCTTTGCGCGCGCGCGTTACGATAAGTACAACGGCGGCCCGGGAACCGGAATGGAAGAGCACTTTGCTGCCAGCGCGCGCGGATACGCGGTCCTCGCGCAAACGCTCGACGTCGACGGCGGCCGTTTCGACATGGCGGCCTATCAGCAGATCAACGACGCGCTCTCGCAGACGCTCACCGGTTCGACGCTCGCCGGTTCGCGGGCGCTGCGCTACGCGCTCAGTTCCTCGACGCGCCGCGGATTCGCGCAGCTCTCGTTCTCACAGAACAACGCCTCGCGAAACGACGATTTGCTGCTGACCGGCAACCAGCGGCCGGTGGCGGGACTCGGATCGAGCCGCTTGCAAATCGATTTCGGGCACGACGTGCATCCCGCCGATTGGAGAGTCGCGCAAGATTTTCGCGTTACGCCGAGCGTGCATTTCGACACGGCGACCGTGCACGCCGGGCGTTCCTCGTTCTCCGGTTCGTTCGATTTGGGTGAATCGCTCTACGATTACGGACGCGCGTCCCTGGCGAGCGCGGCGGGCCTGTGGAGCACGATTCCGGTGAACGCGCACGTCGAGCTGACCGGCGGCATGAATTTCTATCACAGCGCGCCGCCGTTCCCCGCGACGCTGCGTACCTATACGGCCGGCATGACGTGGAGAGCGAGCGATGCATTCAATCTGGTTTCGTCGCTCACGTACGCGCACGATTACGGACAAGCGTTCGGACTCGGGCGCCCGCAATTCAGCGCCGCGTTCGACGTGCGCTTTCGTCGCCGCAACGGAACGGGGCTGGAGATCGGCAGTATCGTTCCCTTCGGCGGCGTCGGCGATAGAAACCGCCAAACCGTCTTCAACGTCCGTTTCCTGCGCTGAACGTCCGCGCGGACCCGGCCAACCGGTCTAACGCCGGTAACCAAAGGACCAGTAGATTTCCTAGGAGCTGCCCAAGGGTTGCGGCGTAGTTTGGCGGACGGGGTCGAAAGGAGCCGAGCATGCTGGCAGTACTCGTTGCGGCCGTCAATTTATTCGCGCAGGCGTTTGCCGGAGCGTGGACCTGCCACGACTCGATGCCCGCGACGAACGATCGTCCCGCCCGCTCCTTTACCAGCGAGTGGTCCATCGACGCGACGCCCGGCGACAAGTGGGCGATCGTAAAATGGGGCCCGCAGGACAGTGCGAACGGCGGCGTCGCGTACGTCGGCTACGTGCCTACGCAAAACGATTGGGCTTACCAGGATTTTCACTACGACGGTTCGTTTGCGGTCAGCACCTCGGCGGGTCCCGACAAGGACAACGTTTGGACGTGGGCCGGGGGCGCGTACTATACGCAGAACGGCATTCTGCACGGCATGGTGACGTGGAAGCTCGCCTCGCCGACGCGTATCGAGCGCACGTTCGTGCGTTTGACGGACGGCAAAACCGAACCGGCAGGTTCCGACTACTGCACCAAACACTAAAGGCGCATGCCCACCCTGCAGGTTGACTGGACCGATCCCGCGGTCATCGGTTCGAAATGGATGCAGCTGGACGGACGCGAGTTTCTCGAGCAGATCGGGCGCCGCGAGATTCCGCTGCCGCCGATTCTTTCCGTACTCGACATCAGCGAAGGCAGCGTGGGAGACGGCTGGATCGAGTTCACGATGCGCCCGCAAGGCTACATGCTCAACTTGGCCGGCACGGTCCACGGCGGCGTGCTCGCGACGCTGATCGATTCTGCGCTTACGTGCGCGCTCGTCACGCGATTGCCAAAAGGCATGGCGTGCACGACGATCGATCTGCAGATGCGGTTCTTTCGCCCGGTGCATCTCTCGGCGCAGCAGCTTACCGCGCGCGCGGACGTGCTCAACGCCGGCAAGACGTTCGCAGCGACGCAGGGAGAGATCCGCGACGCGAACGGACGGCTCGTCGTGCATGCGACGTCGTCGCTCGCCATAGCGCCGGCAGCGGCGCTCGTCCAAGAGCGCTAGCGCGCTACCAGATTCCGAGCATCATCTTCACGTCGTCCGTGGCCATCTCGCGCGGATCCCACGGCGGCGTGAACGTGATGTCGACGGTGACGGTTTTAACGCCTTCGACCGCGCGTACGGCGTCCTCGACGTTTTGTTTGAACATCGGACCCACCGGACACATCGGCGAGGTCAGCGTCATCACGACCGTGACGTGCTCGCCGTTCTCGCCTTCGGCGCTCACGTCGTAGATGAGCCCCAAGTCGAGAACGGGCAGATTGATCTCCGGATCTTTGACGTCTTTGAGTGCTTCGCGCACTTGCTCTACGGTCGGCATGATGTTTTGGCTTCGTCGCCAACCCCCACGTCCATGCGAATGACCTTGCATACCTCGCTGGCAGCGGCAGCCGCCGTCTTCGCGGCACTCGCGCTCCCCTTGCCTGCTTGCGCGTCGGTCTCCATTGCGGCCGGCGGCATGGTGCGCAGCAACCCCTCGCAGTCGGGCCTGGCGGCGATCGTGAGCAGCGGCGCCTCGATTCCGGCGGTCCCTCTGGAGATCCAGGGCTCGCTGCTCGCCCCGCTCACGGGCAAGGGCGGCTACGCCGCCACGGCCGAGATCCGCGGATTTACCGGCGGCGGCTTCGGCGGGGCCTACATCGGGGCGGGCGCGGGCGTCGGAACGCTCTCGAGCGATGGGTCCTCCGGCACGGTCTTTACGGTCTTTGCGGGCAAGTCGATCGCACCGCTCACGTCGATAGAATTTCGGTTATACAAGCAAACGCAATCAACCGGCGCTACGGCCGGGTTTGTGGGCGTTCGATTCAGCTTTTGACGTTGCCGAGCGGTACAAGCGTAACCTTAACACGAGGCGGCGGGGTTATACGTTCTCACGATTAAGCAACCTAAACGGGTATATCGGGTAGCATCTCGTAGGGGCGCGGATCGCAGTCAAGGAGTTTAGAGATAGACCATGTCAATGTGGGAACCGTTCACCGAGCGAGCGCGGCGAAGCATCGTCCTGGCGCAAGAAGAAGCGCAGCGGCTCGGTAACAACTATATCGGGACCGAGCACATCCTGCTCGGCATTATTTCGGAAGGCGAAAGCCTTGCCGCCAAAGTCCTCGAGACGCTCGGCGTGAACCTCGCGAAGGTTCGCCAAGAAGTCGAAGCGATCGTGGGACGCGGCGGCCAGACGGTTCAGCAAGAGATGGTCTTCACGCCGCGTGCCAAGCGCGTCATCGAATTGGCGTTCGAAGAAGCGCGCCAGCTGAATCACAACTACATCGGCACGGAACATTTGCTGCTCGGCCTGATTCGCGAAGGCGAAGGCGTCGCGGCGCGCGTGCTCACGAACCTCGGCGTCGATCCGGCGAAGGTTCGCGTGCAGACGACCTCGCTGCTGGGCGCCGAAGGCCAGCCGCCCGCGCCCAAGGGCAAGAGCAAGACGCCGACGCTCGACGCGTACGGACGCGATCTCACCCAGCTTGCGCGCGAAAACAAACTCGATCCGGTGATCGGCCGCGCGAGCGAGATCGAACGCGTCATTCAGATTCTCTCCCGCCGCACCAAGAACAACCCCGCGCTCATCGGCGAACCGGGCGTCGGTAAAACGGCGATTGCGGAAGGTCTGGCGCAGCGCGTGATCAAGGGCGACGTTCCCGAACCGCTTCGCGACAAGCGCGTCATCACGCTGGATCTCGCGGGTCTGGTCGCGGGCACCAAGTACCGCGGCGAATTCGAAGAGCGCATGAAGCGCGTCATGGACGAGATCCGCGGCGCCGCCGGCGAGATCATTCTGTTCATCGACGAGCTGCACACCCTGGTCGGCGCGGGCGCCGCCGAAGGCGCGATCGACGCCAGCAATATCATCAAGCCGGCGCTCGCACGCGGGGAACTGCAGTGCATCGGCGCAACCACGCTCAACGAGTTCCGCAAGCACATCGAGAAAGACTCGGCGCTCGAGCGGCGTTTCCAGCCCGTAATGGTCGGCGAGCCGAGCGTTGAAGAAACGATCGAGATTCTCAAGGGCCTGCGCGACCGCTATGAAGCGCACCATAAGGTGCAGATCACGGATGCCGCGCTCGCCGCAGCAGCGAAACTCGGCGACCGCTACATCACCGATCGCTTCCTGCCCGACAAGGCCGTCGACCTGATCGACGAGGCAGCCTCGCGCGTGCGCCTGCAGGCCACGCTCCCGCCGCCGGAGATTCGCGAGATCGACACGCAGCTGCGCAAGATCATTGCGGAGAAAGAAGCGGTCGTCAAAGCGCAAGAGTTCGACAAAGCCGCCGCGATGCGCGATCAAGAGGAGAAGATTCGCCTCGAGAAAGCGCGCCTCGAGCAAGAGTGGCAAGAAAAGCGCGCGCAGAGCGACAAGATCGTCAAAGTCACCGAGGAAGACGTCGCGTACATCGTTTCCTCCTGGACGAAGATTCCGGTCAGCAAACTCGCGCAAGCGGAGACCGAGAAGCTGCTCAACATGGCCGACTCGCTGCACAAGCGCGTGGTCGGGCAGGATGAAGCGATCAACGTCATCGTGCGCGCCATCCGCCGTTCGCGTGCGGGCCTGAAGAATCCGAACCGGCCAATCGGCTCGTTCATGTTCCTCGGTCCGACCGGCGTCGGCAAGACGGAAGTGGCGCGCAGCGTCGCGGAGTTCTTGTTCGACGATCAGGAATCGATGATCCGCATCGACATGTCCGAGTACATGGAGAAGTATGCGGTCAGCCGTCTGGTCGGCGCGCCTCCGGGATACGTCGGTTACGAAGAGGGCGGACAACTCACCGAAGCGGTGCGCCGCCGTCCGTATTCCGTCGTGCTGCTCGACGAAATCGAGAAAGCGCACCCGGACGTGTTCAACCTGCTGCTGCAGGTGCTCGACGACGGCCGCCTGACCGATTCGCAAGGCCGCCAAGTCGACTTTAAAAACGCCGTCATCATCATGACCTCGAACGTCGGCGCAACCGGCATGCAGACGACCGCGGACATCGGCTTCCGCACGAGCAAGACGGAGAACGAAGATGAGGCGCGCGCATACGAGCGCATGAAGAACAAGGTCCTGGAAGAGGTCAAGCACACCTTCCGCCCGGAGTTCGTCAACCGCTTGGACGAGGTCGTGGTCTTTCATCAGCTCACGCGTTTGCAAATCGAGCAGATCGTCGGACTCGAACTCGAGAAAGTCATGCGCGAGGTCAAGGCGCAAGACATGCATCTCGAAGTCTCGGAAGAAGCGAAAGCGCTGCTTGCAAAGAAAGGCTGGGATCCGCAGTACGGTGCGCGTCCGCTCCGCCGCGCGATCCAGCGCGAAGTGGAGGACGAACTGGCCGAAGAGATGCTGCGCGGCACGTTCGGCGCCGGCGACCGGATCCTGGGCGAAGTCGATCCGGACAATCCGGAGAAGCTGCGCTTCAGCAAGATCCCGGGCATCGAGCCGCCGCCTCAGCGCGAACCCGAGCACGCCGCAACGTAAAGCAAAAGCCCCGCGTAAATCGCGGGGCTTTCTGCTACAATTCGGCCATGAACACGACGGTTACCGAAATCGCCGACGGCATCTATCGGCTTTCGACCTACGTTCCGAACGCCGGTCCGGCGGGCTTTAGCTTCAACCAGTTTCTCGTCCGCGCGGAGGAGCCGCTGCTCTTCCACACGGGCGGACGCCTGTTGTTTCCGCTCGTCTCGCAGGCGATCTCGAGCGTGATTCCGCTGGACTCGCTGCGCTGGGTCACGTTCGGGCACTTCGAAGCCGACGAATGCGGCGCGATGAACGAGTTTCTGCAAGCCGCTCCGAACGCAGCCGTCGCGCACGGCATGACGGCGGTCATGCTTTCGATTACGGACCAGGCCGTGCGCGCGCCGCGCGTGCTCAAGAATGGCGAAGTGCTCGACCTGGGCGGTAAAACCGTGCGCTACATCAGCACGCCGCACGTGCCGCACGGCTGGGACGCCGGACTTATTTTTGAAGAAACCACGCAAACGCTGTTTGCGGGAGACTTGTTCACGATCGGCGGGCAGTACGCCGCGCAAACGCAGAGCGACATCGTCGAAGCGGCGCTCGCGATGGAAGACGTCATGCACTTTACGGCGCTGACGCCGAACACCGCGCCGTGTATCGAGGCTCTCGCCGATCTGGAGCCGAAGACGCTGGCGCTCATGCACAACTCGGCGTATACGGGCGACTGCGCGGGCGCGCTGCGCGCGCTCGCGAGCGCGTACGGAGATCGTTTGGACCGAACGCTCGACCGCGTGTGAAGACTTTACGCGAAAAAGCGGAGCAGCTTCGCTCGCTGCACCGCCGCGGCGAGCCGCTCGTGCTGTTCAACGTGTGGGATGCCGTGAGCGCGCGCATCATCGAGACGGCCGGGTATCCGGCGATCGCCACGGGCAGCGCGGCGGTTGCGTGGACCCAAGGCTTTCCCGACGGCGAGCAGATTTCGCGTGACGGCATGCTCGCCGCCATCTCGCGAATCGCACGCTGCGTGAGTGTGCCGGTGAGCGCCGATCTGGAAGGTGCCTACGGCAAGACCGTTGCCGATGCAGCCGCGACGGCGCGAGGCGCGATCGAAGCCGGTGCGGCCGGTTTGAACTTCGAAGACGCCGGAGAGCCGGGCGAACTGCTGGATCTACAGCTGCAATGCGAGCGCATCGAGGCGATGCTGGAAACCGGAAAGCGCTTGGGCGTCCCGCTGGTGATCAACGCGCGCACCGACGCGTTCGTACGCGGCGCGGGAAACGACATGCAGCGCCGTCTTGAGGAAGCGATACGCCGCGGGAACGCATTTTTGCAAGCCGGCGCGGACTGCGTTTTTGTGATCGGCGTTTCGGATGAAGCCGCCATTGCGAGGTTGGCGCGCGCGATCGACGGCCCGGTCAATATTTTTGCAACGGCGAAAACGCCCCCGGTATCCCGTCTCGCGCAACTCGGCGTAGCGCGCGTGAGCATCGGCCCCGCCGGGCTCGCACACGCATTGGCTCACGTTCGCCGTGCCGCGCAGCGCCTGCGCGACGAAGGCATCTTCGAATTCGCCGCCGATCGCATCTCCGGCGACGAACTGAACGCGTTGTTCGGTTAACTACCGCGTTGCAGGCCGGCAAGTCTCTTTCGATACGCCACCATGATGCGAACCCGGCACCAAGGGGGCCAGCGAGTACATCTCGTTGGCCCCCTTGGTGCGCTAAAGTAGATCTTACTACCGACGAGAACGCATCGCCGCCCCGCACCGAAGCGCTGTTCAACCGGCTCTGGTGCAACGACTTTAACGTAGACCCCAGCCGCTGTTTCGCTTAATAAATTATCGGCACAATCTGTTGTTGGAATGGTCCGACGACGTATGCGGTGCGATGGATCGGATCCACCTGCAAGTTGTCTACCCCGGTATTTAGGCTGGTATTGAAGAGGACGAGTTGCTCATCGGATTTGAGCAGGTTGCCGTGCTCGTCATAAATGGCTAACGTGCTCTTGAAGTTGTTATTTGTATCATACACTATGCCTTGCGGCTGGCCTCCGTAGATGTCTGCCACGAGGAACAAGCCATGGACCTCGTCGGCGGCAGCATAAACGCCCCAAGTTCCCGACCGTTGTGCCTCGATAGAGGACCCGTCCGCAAGATTGTAAATTGCCAGGTGCTGTGCGAGAGCCTGGTTTTGCACGTATCGCGTCACGATGATGGCTTGGTTCGTTGTCGAATCGATGGCAAGACACACTGGACTTCCGAATGGACCAGCGAAAGATTGGCTCGTTCCTGAGATCGGGTTCATTTCTACGATCACTGGTTGGCCCGGGTACCCCGTTCGCCGTGCCGTACATGCCAGCAACGCTGTGCTGGTATTGTAGTTAACACCGAGCGCAGGACATGCTACGCCATAGGGCGCGAGCGCGCTGGTAATCGGGACACCGGTGGTCGTCGTATTCGCCGCAAGGTTGCTGGTAAACAAGGTCTCTTGACTGGGGTTTGATGTATTGTATGCCTCGAACACGGCTGTTCCGTTGAGAGGGTTCGTTTCGCCCCGGATGATGCCGACGCCCGAGGGGGCCGTCCAAGCAGACCCAACCGCGCCACTCATCACCGGGTCAAGCAGGTTGTACGTGTCGGATGTTGTGTTCTGAAACGCGAAGTCATCGACAAACCCGATATCTCCGGCAGCGATCCGCAAACCATCGGTGAAGAATTCCCCGGCGGATTCCGTTTCTGCAACATGGAGAACGCTTTTGGTGTTTGGATCAAACGTCTCTACATCACCCTCGAGCTGGTTTGACGGCGTGAAGTAATCCGATGTCATAAAAGCGTCCGTGCCATTTTGATTGATTGCGAAACCATTCTTCACGTATCCGCCGTTACTCGGAACGACGCCGTCCATCGTGATGGAGCTTACATCGCTCCCCTCTCCGACCGGTGCGCCCCCGCGCGTCGGGATAATGCGCACGACGTGATTGAGCGCCGGCTGCAACCCGATGGCGAGACCGTTCAGCGTTTCCGAGCCTCGCACCCCGGGCAGTGGAGCGTAATAAACCGAACCGTGGTCGATGCCGTTCTCATCTTTACCCGTGCCGTTCGGGTTGTTGAACGGATTGTAGTTGAAGAACCCCGCCGGGCCGCCATCACTTATCTCGAGATACGCTCCGGTAGCTCCAGGCACATTGGAGGCATCCCACGATACGGTAAACACGCTTCCGTACGCAATTTCGAGGAAATGTCCCGGCGCGGAACCCGCTGTAGCGAGCATTGGGGCTGCGGCTCGTGCGATCTGCGTTGTGGCTATTCGCGTGAACGCAAAGTCGCTGTACCTTCCGCCTATAAAAGTTGGATACGGGACGTTGTTTCCGCCACCGAGGTTAATTGCAATCCCGTAGATTCCATTGCCGTGAAGCGCGGTGACCGGCACGTTCACTGTACCCTTGGCTGCACTAAGCGGCTGCGAGTACGCCGGGTAAAAGTATGCGCCGGTGAGTGGATTGGTGCGGCCAGGTTCAGATACAACCAGCGTTGGATTTGACACGAACCGCACGTTCGTCAAATCGTACGAAACGGGAATCGTGCTTCCGGTGATCACTGGGGGCACACTCGGCGCAAGAGCAGCAGTCGTTGTCGCATCGGCAGGGCCGAAGGTCAGCGAAAACGCTACACTCGTAAGCACATGTGTGCCGGTTTGTGCTTGATACGTCAGTTGGACCGTGCGCGAGCTCGTGGACGCCAGCGGTAATCCCGCTGCTTGCAAAATCTTCGCGGGTAGGAGCCGTGCCCAAGGTGTTGTCGCCAGAACGTTGACGCCATCAGACTGGAGATGCGCGGTGTGTCGCAGCGACTGCACGTTCGAGACACGCGCTGCGCTTGACGTGCCGGAGGTATCGACGGAAAGCCGATAAGTAGTGTTCGCCGGCATGCCCTCCCAATCCGGCGCGATCGTGATCCATGCGTCCTCGTCCGCGTCCGACTCGTAGAAACTGCCGTCGTCCTTCACGATTAGTGGGCCTTGCAGATCGACATCTGTCGGATCGGTCCAAGTCGTAAATGCATTGTCGATTACGCTTACATTTCGGCGCTGTTCGACAGCGACTCTAGCGACAGCCGGGCGGACTACGTCGCCAGCTTGCCGGAGGAGCATTTCGACGAGACGCCTGAGGTTGGTCTGCGGGCCGATGTGCAATGCCGCGTCGGCTTGCGGCACGTTGGGGATCTGCGTTCCCGCGCTTTGAAGAATTTTGCGAACCGCGATCGCAGATGCCAGCGGGCGGCCGGTCAGACGCGCCACCTGCAGCGCGACCGCGGCGGCGGCAGCCGTCTCGGGCGCAGATGCCGATGTGCCGCCTTCTATACTCACTGCCACCGCGTTCGCCTGGCCTCCAAATGGATGCTCGAACGCAAGCACGTTGTCCGCAGGTGCCGAAACATTGACGCGTGAGCCGAAGCCGCTGGAAAACGCGGTAAAGCCCGTCCAGCGTGTCTCCGCAAACGCGTGTTGCGACGCAAGCGGTGCGTTTTGCGGATCCTGAGGAGGTGCGGCAAAAATGTCATCGAGCGTGGTGCCGCCGACGTCGATCGCGCCGCTATCGTAGTCTTTCGATGGCGTGGTTGAAAACGCTACGTCGTTGAGATTTGTAGCGGTTTGCCCAGCAGGAATCACATCCGTAGGAGCGCTTCCGCCGCTTAAGCCGATCGCTACATTTGTGTAGGTTCGCGTGCCATCGTTCGCGGATATGCAAACAACGATATCGAGATCGTTCACGATCGACGCGATAATCGAATGCATCAGCGGATCGTCCTCGAGATATCTGCCTGGAAATCCGTACGCGTCAAGTCCCCATCCCAGACTGGCCGTGATGATATTCGGCTTGGGATCCTGCGTTGCTGCACCTAGAAACGCACCAGCAAGGTCACTCGTTGTCGGCGACATGTTGCCGGGAACCACGAGTCGATAGCTAGCGCCTGGTGCAATGCCGAGAAGATCGGTTAGACCCGAACCCGGCGCGCTGGGGCGTTGTAAGCCGTCCGGCAAGGGCGCCATCATCGAGAAATCCAGTCCAACTTCGCCAAGGGATGGATCGACTCGACAAACCTCGCCTCTACCGTTCAGATTGCCGCTACTATCAGCCGTGAAGGTTGGTATCAGGGGCATCGAAGGCCAGTCGATGTAGCGTTGCCCATTGATCATCTCGGTTGTCGGGCCGAAGAATCTGACCATGAAGTGGCAGGGGTCGCTTCGGCTGTTTATTGCGCTTGCGTCATCGAGATCGCCCTGGGAAACGTTGGTAATAATCTCTCCTTGTCCAGGTAACTGATGAAACCTTTGCTCGATCTCATCAAACGCCGCTACGGCGTCAAGACCCGGCGCATTCAACATACTTTGAGCGCTGGCTGCTAGTGCAAAATTTGTCGGCAGGGTGGTCGCCGACGCCGCCGTCGCCATGGCCGAGCGCTGTTTAAACGCGAGGGGCTGCATCCGAAGGCGTGCAGCGGCCACCGCGGCTCTGTTCATCGCCGATTGCGGTATCACTATCGGCTGCGCGTGCATCGTTGCTACGTGCCAGTCGGGCGAAGCGTAAATAACGTTCGGTGACCTACGCAGCACAGCAACGGCGTCCCGGACCGACGCTTGCGTTATATGGAGACTATAAGCACTTTCGAAAGGCAGAAGGGCGCGCCGAACGTGCGCTTCTGCAGCAGTCCGCATTGATGACAACTGCGCTATGTTAAATCGACGGAACAATCGCTCGGAACGGTCTACGCCTATCCGTGCGAGCAGCGCGTTCGTTTGGGAGTCGTTCGTATACCGTGGCGTTTCGCCAACGCTCGATCTACGTTGCCCAGCGCGTCGGAATCTCACCAGTTCGGAATGTGGGAACGCCTCGATATCGTTGAGCGGCGCGGTACCGGCTCGGAACACAACGATCACGCGACCCGGGGCAAACGGAAAATTTTCGTGCGTCATCAGATCAGCCGCAAGTTGCGCCTTGTTGGGAAACGGTGCTCCTGTGGTCCAACTTGTGCCGTAACCCTGCACTCTGTGGTACGGCCGGTACTCGACGTGGCGACGATCTTTCGAAAAGACTTGCGCAATACCAGCCACGCCGTTGTCGAAGAACTCGACATGCTTGCCGTCCGGCAGATCAAAGGTATTCATAAGCTGCATTGTGGGAGAGCCGCCTGATGCCGCCGCGGAACCAAGCGAGCCGCCGGTCAAAGCCAGCAAATAAACACAGGAAATAACCGCTCCGCAAAAACGTCTGATGTGCACAATACTCCTCCCATGGCGCGTAGCCGGAACTCAGAGGGAATCATACGAATGCGGTGCCGTTAGTGCCATGGATTTATGGCAAAATGGAAAAATTTGGCAAAAGGCCTAGCCGGCTGCTACACAGCCGCTTACTTCTGTCAGCCGCCGCGCGTAGCTCTGCTTGCTGGTAATTCGGAATGCCGCGCGAAGAGTGTGTGCAAGCGATCTCGCGCTCCCATGACGCTCCGCAATTGGAACTGCGGCGATGATGTAATCCGAAGCGTCAGCCATTCTGTTCAAGCCGCAAGCTGCCAGCGCAAGCCCGCGAAGCGCCGCTGACCTCATCCGATCGCTTCCGATTACTTGCGCCGCTTGAAGGGCGCCTTCTTCGTAAGCGGCCGCCACGCGCCAGTTCCGTGCCCTAATGCTGCATATCCCAAGCTGATGCATGAGATAGGCCCACTCAAAGCTGTTTTTGGGAAGATGCGCTTCAATTCCATTCAGACAATCCGCGATCGCCCGATACCGAGAGCTTTGAACCAGCATATCCCCAACACTTAATGCTGTTATTGCGAACAATCGCGGATTACGTAGAGTGCGTGCCATTGATAGTAGGCGTCGCCCCTCGTCTAGCGTGTCGTTGTTTGACAGCCCAAATATAGATGCTTGGGCAAGTATCAGTTCCCCTTGTAACACGCGCTTTAAGGAGCCACATGTTCGTGCAAAGTCCAGCCCCTTTCGTACCTCGTCGAACGCCTTAGCGATCACAAAGGGATGTAAGCCTCTGGTGGCGATGATGCTGAACAAGGCGTTTTCCATCACGAGATCGGCCCGCTGTTGTACCGATATCGCTGTCCCACCCGCGCTAATAGCGTCGGCGGTCGCGAGGTACGCACGGGCTGTAGTGAAGTCGCCGAAGAGCCTCGCGCGTGCCGCGCCTTCGATGACTACGTCAACACATAGGTCCTTGACGCGTTTTCCACCGGCTCGATGTATCGCGAGGGCCGCGTCCGTGCCCTGAGCGAGCGAGCTGGCTGCGGTGCGTAGATCTGCCGTTTCCCATGCGAGTTTCGTCTCAAGCAAGTTTACCTGTAGTTTCGACGCAGACGCAGCGGTTGCTAACAGCTCCGTCGCGTGGTCGCACACCAGGCTGTTTGCTTGTGCGAGAAGTTTGCGCGCCGCTTCATATGCGCCGCGCTCGAGTTCTATTTCAGCGGACTTACATAGCGATTCGATCTTTATGTCCGGCCCCGGTCCAGCCTGCGCAACTTCATCATAACCACGAAGTGCGCAGTCATAGTCGCATGCGTCCGCGAGCCTAGCCGCCCGCTCCATTTGAAAGCGCGAGGGGCTGCGCACTTCTATTGCCGCGCAGCTCTGTTGGATGTCGCCGACCTGGATCAGCTGGGCGATCCGTTGATAGAGGGCCGAACGCTCTCGGTAATATTGCCGCAAGGAGATGCCTAGGTTGGCGGCAACCACCATCGGTTGCTTCTTTTCGAGGCTGCCTCGGAAAATTACGCGCTGCCGTTTACCCGACTCCGCTCGATTTTCAGCGATGTCGT
Organism: Vulcanimicrobiaceae bacterium; assembly: GCA_035279385.1. Lineage (GTDB taxonomy): Bacteria > Vulcanimicrobiota > Vulcanimicrobiia > Vulcanimicrobiales > Vulcanimicrobiaceae > DATGJX01. The sequence continues at coordinate 32,555 of DATEHZ010000040.1, forward strand.
CATCGTAGCAGCGATTAGCTGCTTCCAGGATGGCATCGTTGATGCGCACCATAGTGGCCCAGCGTCGATCGGGGGTAATCCGTTCCCCGTCAGGCACAAGCGGAAAAAAGCGAGCGACCAGCGGATTCTTTCGCACGGCGTCGACGTTATCCAAATGCCGGAAAAGGTGGCGGACAGCCGCATCAAAGGACGTATCGGAGCGCCGTCCCATCTGGTTCACCTCCAACCCCGATACGAAGTTTACGCTCTTGAGGCTAGATGCGTAAACGCCCAGTTCGTACCGTGGACCTCTTGTGAGCGGTGCACTCGAAGAAAGCGGCCTCTTGTTAACGCGGCGTAGTGCCCAGCGGGAGCGGTCTACCCGAGCCTCTGGGTCCCCCACCTATAGTTCGACCACTTTACGCTACCCGTCAGGAGGCGCGAGTATTAGGAACACGTCGCGCAGCAATGCGGCTTTACGAGCTACACTTCGCCGTGCGAACTGCCAATGCCATTATTCGCGCCAATCATCTGCCCGACTTCGCGAACACGCCGACGGCGACAGCAAAAGCGCTCGCCGAATTCGATGAGATCGTCGAGCAAGTACAAGTCGTACTGGACTTTCACACTCTCACTGGAAAGTGCCTTGGGCGTTCCGCTGGTGATAAGCGCGCGCACCGGCGCATTCGTGCGCGGCGCAGGGAACGATACGCAGCGGCGACTTGCGGAAGCGATACGCCGCGGGAACGCATTTTTGCAAGCCGGCGCGGACTGCGTCTTTGCGATCGGCGTTTCGGATGAAGCCGCCATTGCGAGGTTGGCGCGCGAGATCGACGGCCCGGTCAACATTTTTGCAACGGCGAAAACGCCCCCGGTATCCCGTCTCGCGCAACTCGGCGTGGCGCGCGTGAGCATCGGCCCCGCCGGGCTCGCACACGCATTGGCTCACGTTCGCCGTGCCGCGCAGCGCCTGCGCGACGAAGGCATCTTCGAATTCGCCGCCGATCGCATCTCCGGCGACGAACTGGATGCCTTGTTCGGTTAACTACCGCATCGCAGAGTGGACCGCCCCCGAGCGTTCCGCTGGTAAGATTGGTCGTTTACTAGTAGATCTTAAGGACATAGGCTCAGTGGGAGAACCTTTGCGAGATGCGCGCGGAAGTAGACCAGCAGATCTCTTTCGACACGGCAGTACGTAGCCTGTTTCGGCATTTCGACGATGCGGACGTGCTGCGCCGCAACCCGCTCACGAGGCGCTTTTTTGTCACGGGTGGCGGTGACCGGCTAACGCGAAGCCGGGAGATCGCCGTCGTCAAAGAGATTCGCACCCTAATTCTTCGCGGTGCGCAGTACTGCTATGACGGCGACGTGGCGGCCGGGCTCGATGAACGCGCGTATCGACAATATGCAATCGTCCACGGTTGCTACGTCGAGGGAAAGCCGATCGACGCTATCGCGAACGCCTTAGGAATCTCGATACGGCAATGCTATCGTGAACGCGCAAGCATCTGCACTCGTATAGCAGAGTTCATTTGCTCGCACGATAGCAGCGCTGCATCTATTGGCCAGTCGACGAGCCTGTGGCGCCTCCGGATGGATCGAGCCGCATCGCGTGCAGAATCGGGAGATTACGACCGCGCCCTTTCCGAATACGAAGAACTCGCTAAAGGTTGTTCGGAGTCTGCGGAAAAAATCGAGGCACTGTGTAAGAGCGCGGAAGTTATGCTCGATCTCGGAAAACAATCGCAATCAGCGGACGCACTTGCTAATGCGGTTAGGTTGCTCGGCGCAAACACCGATAGGTTTCCCCCATTGGCCAAGAGCGCTGCACGCACTCATGCGAGCTACCTTCATGCCAAGCTCGCGTGGGACACGGGTAATTTCGATCAAAGCGATGTGCTACTGGAGCGCGCCTTAGCCTACGCCGACGCGTTGCTTTTGTCGGGTGGCGAGCGCATTAAACAATTGTACGCCATGATGCTCATTGAGGTCACTGCGCGGGCTATGACTCGAGGGCAATTCTCGGTGGCACTTGACTCCGTACGACGTGCTGGAGACCTGTTGCGGGGACTTGTGGCGCCTTCGCCACTATTACTCGTCGACCTGATGTTGTTTGAAGCGGTATTGTCGTACGTTTCCAGACGGCCGACTAAAGAACGTACATCCGACCCGAGATTGTCGCTACTGGAGGACGCGCTGAAGGTCGCGCGGAGCGCCGGTTCGTTCCGACGCACGATTCAGGTCGAAGCCGCGTTTGGTCCTCGCCACCTCGCTACGGAAGGCCCTGCAGCTGCGCTGGCCAGCGCACAGCGCATCATGTCGATGTCACGTCAGCTTGGCAATCCGCGGTTCTTGGCGGCGACCGCGCTAGACGCCGCCGATAGCGTTTTTACCGACGAGCGGTGCTGGAAAGCAATCCCGGAATTCCTGCGCGACGCGGAAGGCGCGTTTGCCGAGGGCAGCATTGAATGGGCATTTCTCATGCACGCTAAGGCGAAGTACTATGCAAAGGCCGGCACGCCGCGTGAATCGTTGGGCTGCGAAGAGCGCGTTCTTTCGGTCGCGCAACGAGCGAGGAGTCCGCGGATGGTTGCCGCGGCCTTACGCGGACTCGCCTGGGCTACATTCAGCCTCAACCGTATGGCGGAGGCGGCTGACTATATCGTCGAGGCGGTTGCGATGGCGGAGAGTCATGGAAGTGTGCTGGCATGCGGCGAAACATTCGAGATCGCCGCGAACATCACGGGGAAGACGAAGTATGCGGAAGCGGCGCAGCGCTATCGCGCACTAGCGCTATAGCGCTTTTGCCAATTTCTCGGAGTTTTTGCCATAATCGCCCAACCGAAGCGCGCACCCCCCTAAGATGCCAAGAGGAGGAACCGACCGTGAATCTCTTCAAGGCGAACCCCGTTGCGGTAACGCTTTTCATTGCCGTCTACATTTTCAGCGCCATTCTGACTACCCCGGGTGTTGTTAGCGCAGCCGACTCACCGACGGGGCACGTCGCGTACAAGTTTGATCTCCCCGATGGTCGACATGGTGAAGTACTCACCAACGGTATCGCGAGCGTTTACTCAAAGGATAACCGTCAAGTAGAGGTTCGCGCATATGCATCCGGCTCGCGTTTTGAGGTAGGTAACCCTGCTGCCTCGTGGTTGCCGGATAAAGCGCAGCTTGCGACTGACTTTGCGCGCAAGTCGCAGATGCCGTTTATCCCAGGACGCGTCATCCTAGTGCTTCGGCCCGGTGCCACGATGGTTCAGGCGAAAGGACTGCTTTCCAGGATCCGCGTTGAGCATACGGAACGGTTGTTTCAGCGGTTCAACGGCGCCACACTTGCTGCGATGCGACACAGTACAGAATCGCGTCTGCAACGCCCGTTACTAAGTTTTGAAAACGCGTATTTATTACACGTTAAAGGTAGGCCCGTTCGAAAAGCGGTATCGGAACTGCTTAGATCGCCGTTGGTAGCGTACGCCTCGCCTGACTGGCGCGTTACGTCGCTGCGTTCCGTGTCGATTCCGCTTCCGAGTGCCGACCAGAAAGCGAGCCAGTCGAATGCTTTCAGGCCCACTCGTACTATAAGAGGCACATCTACCGAATCTACGCTTCCAGGAAACTACGCGCTCAGTTCAAGCGCGCAAAGCCTGCTCAACGCACCAGCGCTTGACGATGCAGCAGCATACGATGAAGTCGAGCGGGAATTTCACCAGCTACCTGGTCAAGGCGAGACGATTACCAATGTGTCAATCGGCGATCTTGACGATGCCGCTGCAGCGAACAATCAAAACGATCCCTGTTCCGGATGGGTTCAATATTACGGACCAACGACCGAAGTCGTCGGCGCGCAGCGTTATATTAACTGGCCATCCATGCCGCTGATACCGACCTATACCGCAGATACCAACGGTAATCTGAATGGCAGCGGTGAAGTCTGTGGTATTGACCCACAGCTGCAAGAGGTGGGCTTGGATTTCTCGATGATGGCACCGCTGCCGAACTCTGCGCAACGCATGGGTGAGCAAGGTTCCGCCTATACCGACCTTCTCGGCATAGCGCCCGGTGCAAACTACCGATTAGTCGTTCCAGCATCCAGTGCGCCTGCTTTGAGCGATATTGACGCCGCCTTTCTTGCAGCGGCGCAGCAGGAACCTCATCCCGACGTCATCACGGCCAGCCTCGGCATAGGTGTTGACAGCGTTGGTTTTCCTTCGCGATATGTTGAAGACGACCCATTAACCGAGTCGATCATCGCTTCGATTGTTGGCAATGAACATATCACCGTCTGCATATCCGGAGGCGATGGGACCCGAATGTTTACTAATGCAGCAATCGGTCCTTCGGGCGGAAGCGCACCAACGAACGTCGCCTTTGCCCGGGAAACGGCCACGTCCATCAATGATATCGCCTTGTCGACCGTTCCATCGTACGATTATGACAGTGGCGCGATCGACGTAGGAGGGTCGACCTTAGACGATATTTTCTCATCACCACCACAATATGCGAGCGGCGGTGCAGCTGCGGCGGAACACGCATATCCGGAAACTCGGTGGACGGGGTTCACGGCATTCTCAAGCGGCTTCGGCTCTCGTGTGAACGTTTCCGCTCCCTCCGATAACGTACTGTCATTGTATCATGTCGCGCGGTGGGGAGCGCAGCCCGATTCAGTTGGCGTCGCTCTAGGTGGCGGAACGTCCGCGTCCGCTCCCGAAGCCGCTGCTGCAGCGGCAGTTGCGCTACAGGTGGCACGGCTCAGCGGTCATCCGTTCCAAACTGCACTCGATGTGCGAAAGTTCTTGGAGCAAACCGCGACACCAATTACTAATGTCAGCCAAGCCGATGTCCAACTCAATGTAGGCCCACAACTTAACCTGCGCAACGCGGTCGAAACGCTGTTGCGCGAGGCCGGTATGCCGGTGAAACCTTCCGTCGCACGTGTCGCTGTCGAGCAGCGCCGGAACGTCGGCTTTCTGGATGGAGCATTCATCACCGGCACAGATCCGACCAACATCGATCTAAAAGGCAGTTCGGCGGGTGCCGACCGCTCTGATGCCGACGAGGATGCCTGGATCACGATAGCGCCGGATTGGGAGGGCATGCCCGCGGGCGCTACTTATCGGCTTTCCGTCGACACCTCGGGCATGTCAGGTGCAGCGCGTGTCTCGAACGTGCAGTCGCTGCGACAAACCGGGAATAGCGTGCGCCGCCTCCAGTCTGAGGGAGCTAACGTTCTGGCGACAACGCCGTGGGCGCGGCTCTTACCCGCGAGGATTTTGCAGGCAGCGGGAATACCGCTCGAGTCCTCGAGTTCGCGCACGGTCCAGCTGACGTACCAGGCGCAAACCGGAGCACATGTACTTACGAGCGTGACGTTTGCGCTGACCTTCGGACCGGCCGATGCGACGACCACAGCTGCGCTAGCGCCGCAAGTGCCATCCGTTGTTACAGGTTCCACGATTCCGGTTACCTACGATCTGAGTGACGTGCGCAACCTCTCAAATCCGACGTTGGTTGTTTCCGAGCCGGGGCGCGTCGACCCGGCGACGGGGTTGATCTTCCGTCCGTCATATACAGCCGCCCTTACAGCAGCGAAGGGCACAGTGAACGTGCCGGTAAGTGCGCTGCAAGGCGGTGGTATTTACGGCATCGGCGTTCAGACCGGGCCTGGAGCCTACAGTGACTTCGCGTTTACACGTCTCGCTGCGGGTGCGGCGGATCGCCCGGCAGCGCCGATCCTGAGTGTGGCGGGCACCTTGCCCGGCCATGTCGCGGAGATCCCGTTTGGCGGCTCATTTAACGCCGCATGGAATGTGGCAACCGTTAAAGGGGCCACCGGCGCGATTCTTGAGATCGCCGACGGTGGACCAAACCTTATGTTGAGTCTCAATACGTTCAATAACCCGAACGGCTCTTTACGAGACAATAACGGAATTGATGGTGGCTCGGTGTACTACGCACCGGTTGGCGGGGTAGCCGGAAGCCTTACGCTCACTTCTTCAGAGGCACATTTGACAGATGCTGGCGCGTTCTACACGGTGCGCGTTGTTCCAACGCACGGTGGCATACCAATCGGAGAAGCCAGCGACGTTAGTACGGTGGCCGTCGATGGTGTGCCAACGCCCGACGGCGGTCAAGTCGCTTTCGGTTTCAATATAAATACTGCCGGATCCGACGGCTTCTTAACGTCGTCCTTCGGGTCGGGGCCTGCATCGATTTCAAGCTTTGACCAGCGAACGAACAGTCTCACGAGTACAATAGCAGGCCTATCAGACATCTCCACGTGGGGCCGCGGCATAAGCAACAGTGATTTGACCGCTTACTGCAGCGTCGATAACTTTACGTACGTTTCTAATTGCACAGTTTTTGGCCCGATTTCCTCTGGGAGCATCGGGCCTTCATGGGCGCCGGCAGATGGAACGGTGATGGAAGACGGAATTATCGAGCCGAATTCGGATACTGCGGAAGTATTGCTTCACAACTATTTTTCCGATACGCAAATCTACGGGCTAATGCCGTGGAACCTTGCCACAAACACGCCAGGCCAGGTGATAGATCTCTCCGGGCCTATTAATACAATGCCCTGTTTTTTTCACGCACCGTACTACCTTATAATGGGCGCGGACCCGGCCGCTGGAAACATCGATCTCGTTCTTGCGAATACCTTTTGTCTCGGACCAGCAACTGTAGTGGAAGTGAATCCGCAATCGGGCACCATAACGTCTTTTACGCCAAAAGTCCCCGGTTTCGGGTTGCCGCACGCCGCGTCCCTAGATCCGATCACTCATCGCGGAACTGCAATTACGGACTTTTCACAGACGTTGACAATTTATGATCTTGCCAATAAGGCGCCTGTAATCTCAGAATATGTTCCGGGAAATCTGCCATTCTCTGCTGCCGCTGATCCTCAAAAGTCGCACTTTCTCGTATTGGAATTCGCCGGCACGGATTTTGGTCTGAATAATAACGCGAAAAGCCCGATGCTTATTTACGACGAGAATGGTAATCTTGTTGCGACGCGTGAAGACTACAGTCTTGCTGGTGCGATCCTTGATTTGAGTTTCAGCGAAATACATTTGAATCCGACGACCCGCATAGGCTACACCATTGGGCCGTTCGGAAACCAACTGCAGCCATTTAGCTACTAAGGTCTGAGCGCCACCAGGACGTTAAACCCTGTACCAAGGGCCAGCGAGCGAGCGCATCTCGTTGGCCCTTCGCACAGTCTGGATTATCGTGAGACGCATTGGGAACTTTCGACTACGGCTCGTTGGCCTTTTGCATGGCTTGGGAGAGGTCGTCGATCAAATCATCGATGTCCTCGATACCGACGGATATGCGCAGCAGATCGTCCGTTATCCCTAATCTCGCGCGCTCGTCGTTGCTCAGTGAACCGTGGGTCATGAATGCCGGCAGGCAAATGAGCGACTCTACGCCGCCAAGCGACGTAGCCAAGTTAAAGACGCGCGTGCTGCGTGCGAGTGCGCGGGCCTGTTCCGCGCCGCCGCGCACTCGAAACGAGATCACCCCGCCAAACCCGCTCATTTGCTTCTTGGCTAGCTCGTGCCCCGGGTCGGAAGAAAGCCCGGGATAATAAACGGCGCTCACATTCTCGAAGAAGGCGAGAAATTCGGCTACGGCTGCTGCATTGCATTCATGTTGCTGCATTCTCAAGGCCAGCGTCTTTGCGCCTCGCAACGTGAGGTACGCGTCCCACGGTCCGGGAACAGCGCCTACGGCATTTTGGTAAAACGCGATCTGCTCGTAAATCTCGGCGTCGTTGGTCAGAACGATCCCGCCGACGACGTCGCTGTGCCCGCAAATATACTTCGTGGTCGAATGCACGACGAGATCGGCGCCGAGCAAAAGCGGTTGCTGGAAAAACGGTGAGGCCAGCGTGTTGTCGACGGCAACGATTTGCCCGTCGGTCTTTAGTGACGCAATGTAAGCGATGTCGATAATCTTGAGTAGCGGGTTGGTCGGGCTCTCAATCCAGAAGAGACGGGTGTTCGGTTTTAGGGCGGCATGGATCTGTGCACGATCGCATAAATCCGCGAACGTCGTTTCGATGTTATAGCGGGCTAAAAACTGCGTCAGGAAACGGTGCGTACCGCCGTACACATCCTGCGAGGCAACGACGTGGTCGCCGGGCCGTAGCAAGGCGGTGATGGCGGCTATGGCGGCCATTCCGGATGCAAATGCACACCCATACCGTGCGGCTTCGAGGGCCGCGAGTTGCGTCTCCAGTGAGGCGCGGGTTGGATTCGCCGATCTGGAGTAATCGAACCCCTTCGTTATTCCAACATCCCCCAGCGTGAACGTCGCGGTTTGATAGACCGGCACAACTGTCGCTCCGGTCGCGGAGCATGGATCTTGGCCCGCGCGTATAGCACGTGTTTTAAACCCGTGCCTATATCGCGCCGGGCGATTCTCAGTACGCATACCAGCATAAAAATACGGCGTTCGAGCGCGACCGGTAAAGCACCACAAGCGCAACCGGACCTATCTGCAGCGGGCCAAATCGGCAAAAGCGCGATCTAGGCGCTTACGACGTCCAGCGCCTGTTCCTCGGGTACCGCGGTAGCAAGTGCTTCCTCTACGACGTTGAGTAGGCGGCGGATCCCAACTTGTATCGCGGGAGGCGGGAGTCGGCTCGTGCAAAGCCGCAGGTAGTCGCTGTAGTTGCCATCGTGTGAGAACGAGTCTCCGCACATGAAGTGAATCCCGAATTCCGCAGCTCGAGCGCGCAGCGCCGCGGCACGAAGCGGTGACGGCAGCCGGCAAAATATGTAAAATCCCGACTCGGGCTCGCAGAATGGCTTCAGCAGAGACTGCCCGCGCAGCTCTTTTAGGGCGGTCGAAAGCCGCTCCTGATACACCTGACGGCTGCGCTGAATATGCGCACCGACCTTGCCCATAGAAAGCCACCCGTCGATGAGCAGCTGACTGATGGTGCTGGTGTGGAGGTCGCTGAGTTGCTTTAGCGATGCCAGAGCACGCAGCGTTCCCCGGCTCGCGACGATATAACCGACTCGGAAACCGGGCGTCGCGAACTTTGAGAACGTTCCAAGATGCAGGACGAAGTTGCCGTCGTCTTCGGCTCTTAGCGGCATCGCATTCGGCCCGCGGCCAAAGAAGCCGTACGCGTCATCTTCGATGATGAGGAACCCGTAGCGCTGCGCCAACCGGAGCAACTGACTCCGCCGCTGCGACGATAGCACGCCGCCTGTCGGATTATGTAGGATTGGCTGAACGTATACGAGTTTGGGTCGAGTGGTGGCAAGAATAGACTCGAGTTGTTCGACGCAGAACCCGTGCTGATCGACGCCCACGCCGATGAAGCGCACACCGTTAGAGCGAAATGCGTCGATCACACCCGGAAACGTCGGCATCGTTACAACCACTGAATCACCCGGTTCGAGGAACAATTTTCCGATGAGATCGAGTGATTGGGTCGTTCCCGTCGTGATCAGGACTTCGTCGTGACCGATATGCGTTAGCCCGCGCATGGGCAGAAGTACACGTGCGATGGCGTCGCGCAGGGACGGCAATCCCTCCACCGGTGCGTAATTCATCAACTCATGCAAGCGGCGCGAGAAAAGGTCGTGGATGACGAGCTGGAAATCATCCTGCGGAAGCAAATCCGGATCGGGCATCCCCGTTTCGAAGCTGTATCGAGCGTCCTGCGATACGCCGAGCATGATGTCACGCCAAAAGGTCGTGGCAACGCCGTTCATCCGCTTCGCGAAAAGATGACGAAGCGGCGAGGGCGCAGTCCGCGTGCTGCACTCCGGCCGCGCGGCGACGAACGTCCCGCTCCCGAGTCGCGTTTGCAGAAGGCCGAGCGACTCGAGCTCGCGATACGCGCTTTGAACGGTCGTGCGGCTTAGCCGCAACTGGTCCGCGAGGGCCCGTTCAGCGGGAAGCTTATCGCCTATGCGGATCCTCCCCGACATAATCGCATCGCGAAGCTGCTCGGCAAGCTGGCGGTACATAGGCGCAGCGCCGTCGATGTGGGCGAACGCAAAAGCCCCTGGCTCAAACTGTCCCAGGGTCGAAACGTCAATACAATAACTCATGACACGCATCCGGACTCCCTGGCGGGTCTCACGGCTTGGTTGCTACGACCACCCGGCAGTCCGGCGGAGATATGCCGGATTACCCTCCTGCCCTTATTATGGCACCAGTTTCAAACAGGGCAAATAGTACTTGGCAAAATTGCCGGTACGTGGCAAAAAGTCGCCGTGTCAGCGCTCGGCGCTCGGTTGCTCTGCCTTACTGCCCTGGCGGGCGAGGCGTGTCCGCACATACGTGATGAAATTATGTGAAACGCGAACCGGCAAGCGAGGATTGGCGCCTCGGGAAGCAAGACCCACGGTTAGCACGATCCGTTCGTTTTGGTCGTCTAGCCATGCACCAGGCGTCGTCGCATGCGCAGGATGTCCAATCGGTACGATGGTGATTTGCAGTTTCCGGATCTCTTCGACAACGCGATATCCGAGCGGATGCGGGAGGGCGATGATGAGGTCAAGGTCCTGTGCCATGTCGACCAGTTCACCGAAACTAAGGCGGGGCGACCCGGCATAGCACGATCCCGTTAGGCCGACGTATCGCCGGAATGCCTCCTCGGTCGTTTTCACCGCACCAAGACGTACCAGCGTGCGCGCAACATGAATCGGTTCCAGACTGCGGCACTCCGGCCCGGCATCCGCGATAATATCTTTAAGCGTGATGATGATACCGTGCTCGATAAGTTTGAAAACCGTTTCCACTGTGCAGTCGTGTCGCCGTTCGCGCTGCTCGGCGAGTTCGTGCGCCAGCGGCGAATCCGGCGCTATCGCGCCGTAGAGAAATACGTCTACGGCGCAATCGCCAATTTCAGCGCGCGTGCGTACTCCGGGCACATATTTGTCACGCAAATCTTCCGGAACATCGAGTGTTTGCGGGGCATCCCAATCCGTTACGGAGAACAAACACAAATTGAAATCCCGTGCGTACTCGAAGACTTCGGCGGGTGTCCACGACGCATCGGATGCTTCCGTTGCTAAATCCAGATCGACCAGGCACATACGATGCGTTACTGCGTTACTGCGTTACGACCAGCACGTCGCGCACGTTGCTAAGATTGTAATAGTCATAATCTCCAAAATAATACGTTCCAGGCGTGGACAGCGAAAACGGTTGTGAGAAGCAAGCGCCGAACGTGGCGGATTCGGAAATTCGCCCAGTCGACCACTGCGTTTGTGAGATTTGCGCTCCTATCGGCTGCTGCGTTGAGGCCGGAAAGTGGTATGGAACGGATGGGAACGCCGTAGCGCTGGGAAAGCCGACGGCGGAATGCACGATCGGCGTCGTGCCGGTTTCCGCATTTGCAAACTGCAAGACGTCGGTCGTTTTCGCCGTGATAACCGAAGCCACGTTTGCGTACGTTCCGGTGCTCGGATCGGCCGTCGTATAGCCGCTGATCTCGCCGTAGTTGGGCGAGCTCGTCGGTGCAATCGCTAAGCTCATTGCGACGATGACGGTGGCGCTCGAAGCCTGTCCGTTACACGCACCGGGGCTGGATGAGGGTCCAGGCGACGGAGTCGAGCTCGCGCCGGTCGAGGGAAATGGCGATGGGGACGGTAGAATCGCGTTGCCGCCTACGGGCAGGTGCGCACAGGCTCCAATGGAGACGAGCATGCCCGAAAAGATTATGACGCGAAAGATTTCTGTGCGCATTAGTAGGTAACGGTGAGTGGTACGGCAATGGTCGCCATCGCGCCGTCGGCACGCACGGCCTTGAGAACCATCTGCGCCTGCCCGGATCCGTATGGGATGCCGGCCGCGCTAAACGGGAACGTCGATTGAAACTGTCCGGGCGCCGTTTGCTTTATCTCCGTAGAAAGTGTTCCAAAGCCGAACGTGAGATGCGCGACATTGGTGGTAGTGATCACCGACACGGTGATCGGTGCACCGTCCTTAACCACCGTCGGTGAGACCTGTGCGTAAAAGATCTGGACCGGATCGGTCGGCTTGGCGTAATTGTTTTGCGGTGCTTGCCCGTACGTGAAGACATTCATCTGACCGAATGCCGTCGGGGTTGGACGCGGTGCGGGTCCGGCGGCGGGTGTCGCCGTCGCCCGTGCGCTCGGCGAGGGACGGGTTGACGTTACGGGCGACGGCGGCGTTGGCGAAGGCGGCGGGGTCAGCGCGCGTTCCGGCAGAACCGGCGGCGAAGGCGGAGGCGTCGTGACCGGTCGTGGCGTCGGCAACGTCGTGCCCGGCGGCAGCGTCGGCAGTGGCTGCGCGGTCGGAATAGCGGGGAGCGGAGGCCCCGGCATCGTGTTGATGTTGCCGGGCTCTACAATATGCGGCGTAACCGTTATGACGAGTTCATTGCGCTGTGAGTTCAGCGTTTCGTTTCGGAACAGATGTCCGACGAGCGGAATGTCGCCCAGAATCGGAATGCGGCTCTCCGTGCGGTTAACCGTATTTTCGATAAGGCCGCCGATAATGAGCGTCTGATCCGCTTGCAGCCCAACGGTGGTGGCCGTGTCGCGCGTCGAAATCTGCGGCACTCCATTGAGAATGCCCGACAGGTTGTTCACCGTCGGATGAAGGGTAACCGTGATATAATCGCCCGCGTTAACGACCGGTGTGATATCGAGCGTTACGCCGGTTTGGAAACTTTGGATCTGCGTCGTAGCCACTGTTCCGGCGCCGCCGCCTGCCGTCGTCAGCACCGAGATCGTATCGCCGGCGCGGATGGAGGCGGTACGACCCGATACCGTCGTAATGCGCGGGTCGGAGAGAATGCGCGCGTAGCCGCGCTGAATGAGCAGGTTGAGTTGCACGCCCAAACTCAGCGGACTGCGCGTGAATGGTAAGAGCCCGATCGGCTGGGGCGGCGGCGTCCCGCCGTTGAGCGGGAGCGGGGGCGTCGATTCATTGAAGGTCGTGCTCACGACGGGCTGAGCAAACTGCAGGCCGAGATTTTTGGCCGCCGTTTCATCGACCTCGAGTACTTCCGTGTCAAGCACGACGAGCGGCTCTGCGACGTCGAGTTTATCAATCAGATCCTTGGCGAGTCTGATGCTATACGAGCTGCCCGTCAGTATCATCTGGTTGGAATTAGGCGGTACGGTGATCTTGAGGTCCGGCGCTTGCGAAGAGAGCGCTTGCGTAACGGTGGTTGCCAAGTCGGTGGCCGATGTCGAAGGAGCGCCGTTGAGACCGGGCACGGCCGCGCGAAGCGTGTAGACTTCACTTGCACCGCCTGGTCCAGCGTACGCCGTGGCCGTCGTCCCGGGCTGCGCGATCGGCAAACCATCGCTTTGAGAGGTTGAGGGACCGGTCTGTTCACCATCGAGTTGCGCAATGCCGTCCGCGATACGTTTTTGCACGGCAGCCGTGGCGCGCACCGTAAGCGCATTTAAGTCCTTGTCGACGGTAACTTCGATATTCGAAAAAGACCGCTTGAGCAAATCGGCGACGGAGGTTGCGTCGACGTAGCGCATACGATAAATCTGCGTATAGGCAATATTCGTCTGCGGTTCGTCCAATTGCGTGACCAGATCTTTTGCATGCGCGACCGCATCCGCCGGACCGCTAAGCAAGATGTCCGAGCCCGAAACGGCAACGTGCACGTCGCGTACCGCGGAGGCCACCTCTCGTGCGACGTCGCGCGGACGCCGCTGGAGGACGCGCATCACCTGCGCCGGCGGGTACGAAGGCGCCGGCGTTGTCAGCGGCGTGTCGATGGAACTGATGATCGAGTCGATTTCCTGCACGTCTTGCTGCGTCGCAGAGATCAGGACCGTCTTGTTGGGTCCCGCGGCAAAGCGTGCGGCCGGATAGAGCGCGTGCAGCTTCGGCATGACTTCCTGGGGCGTCGTATGATGGAGTTGCTGCGCCTGCGAAACGTATGAGCGCGGGTTCTTCACGTCTATGCCGGAAACGATGGTCCGGATGTCGTTTTCAATGTTCGGGCGTGCAAGCACGATGAGCGAGTTGGCCGCATGGTCAACCGTGATCTTCACTTGAGGGTAGAGTCCGCGCACAATCTCCGCTGCGCGATCGACGCTGATGACACTGACGGTAATTACGACGGGTGTAAGTGGCGCGGATTGCGAGGATGTATGCCTGGCCGCAGTGCCTGGGCTGGGCATGACTGCGACCAACATGCCGAGGAGCATGATCACCGTAACTGCGCGCTTAACCATGGGGTAGAGCCTTCCCGAATCCGACGTCGCTGATCGACCACGGCGAACCATGGCCGCGTGCGTAGCCTACAACCGCCTTTGCGCACGCGTAAAGCGCCAGTTGAACTCGTGGACCGCCGATGGTACGCCCACTCACCGAAGTGGCTTCGGGTACTACCATCATCTGCTCGCCACCATCAATTCGCGGACGACGTGTGACAAGCGGCGCAGGCCGACCTGAATGGCCGGCGGCGGCAGCGAGCTCACGCACAGCCGCAGGTAGTCGTCCAACGTGCCGTCGGCGGCGAAGAGGTCGCCGCACAGAAAGTAGATGCCGGCGGCAGCGCAGCGCGCGCGTACCGCGGCCGAGGTGAGCGGAGCCGGCAACCGGCAAAACAGGTGATAGCCGCCTCGTGGTTCGCAGTACAACTGTAGACTGCCGTCATCGCGCACCTCTCGGAGCGCTGCTTCGAGCCGGTCGCGGTATGCGGTGCGGCTGCGGCGCAAATGCCCTTCCACATCGCCCGTGGAGAGCCAGCCGTCGAGCAAAAGCTGGCTTACATTTCCGGTGTGCACGTCGCTCAA
>DATEHZ010000041.1:0-8442 GCA_035279385.1 Vulcanimicrobiaceae bacterium
TCGGCTGAATTGTTTGCGCTTACAGGCGGATGGTATTCTTGAGGCACTTCAGTGACGTGCACGTCGCAGCTCCGAGTTCCCGGAGGACTTGCGATGAAATTCTCTCATATCCCGTGCATCGCTGCATGGGCAGCCGCCCTCATCGTTACTGCCGGGCTCGCGCCATGCGTGGCCCGCGCCGACGATAAACCCGCCAAGCGCTTCACCGTCACCGTGGCTCCCGTCTATATTTTCTCGACGAACAGCGACGCGAACGCGAGCGCCCCCCCGCCGCCGGGAACGGTTCCGGTCGGGTATACGCACGACAATCCGACCGTCAACACCCTGCGGGTGGATTACGGCTTGGACTTTGCCATTACCAAGGCGTGGCACGTGTATTACAGCCACGGCAACGCCGCATACCAGCTCGGACGCATTCTGACGCTGCCGCCGGGCAACATTTCATTCGTGAGCGGTGCGCTTTTCGATTATACGGACACCTACGGCACGAGTTACGCGCTGCCGCAGGGCGTCGGCATCAGTGTTTCCTATTTCAGCCATCAGCGCAGCGACGTTACCGGCTTGTGCTTGAATCAAAAAGTCTGCGTCGATCCCACGACCGGACAAAAATTCGATAACCCGCTTTCGATTAATTCGCACGGCTGGGATTTCGGCGCGAGTTACAGTTTCGGTCCGACGACGCGAATCGGCAAACTTTTGACCGCGACGTTCGACGCCGACTACTACATCCGTCCGGGCACCCCGCCGCCGGGAGCGGCGCTGGGCGGGCTGCCGAGTTGGGTTGGAAACACGTGGGAATTCCCGTACTCACTAACGACAAAGATTCCGGTGCTTCCGGACAAGACGGTGATTCCGACGTTCACGTACATCAGTCTGCCGGTGCTCTATCAGGACTCGGCGGTTCCCGAAGCCTATCGCGGCATCGTGTGGGGCGTCGCCAAAGTGTTCAGCCCGAACGTAACGTTCAGCTACACCAACTTCAATATACAGAGTTGCCGCTGCATCGAGCGCGTTCCGCCACCGGATAATCTGCGTTTGGCGTGGGGCGAGCTCAAACTCGATCTGCACACGTCGTTCTAAGGGTGAAGCGCACCATATAGGCGATTTGCATATAGTTAGAACGTACAAAAACATGGCGCTCAAAGCGCCGTTTTTTTTCGTTCTGTAAAAACTTTGCAAGCTTCCTGACAGCTGCAGGTAAGATTTTGGTCGCGTGTGGGAAATGTCGCTTTTGTGCGAGTTGTGGAGACTCGCGCAGTCAACTCGTTTTGCTGCATTTCTCTGTAAGGGAGTACGATGAAAACACAGTACCTCAGGGTAGCTGCTGCACTTTGCGTTGCAGCGCTGGCGGCATGTTCGGGCCAAGGATCGAACACGCTTCCGACCGCGTCTTCTTCGAATCAAAGCATGGCGCGGGCAACCGCGCCGTTACCGCCGGGACCTACCGCGCACGTTTGCGGTGCGCCGGCGCCCGGATCTGCCGCGTGTCACGCAATCATTCGCACCGATATCAGCGGTTCCGCGACGACCAATCCGTCGGGCTATCATCCGACCGATCTGCGCGGCGCCTACAGTCTGCCCTCGACGACGGCCGGCTCCGGACAAGTCGTCGCGATCGTCGACGCCTACAACGATCCGAACGCGCTCAGCGACGTGAACACGTACCGCTCGCAGTTCGGCATCCCCAGCATCTCGAAGTGCAACGGCAGCAAGCCGTCCACCAGCACGAATGCGCCGTGCTTCATGCAAGTCAACCAGAGCGGCAGCACCAGCAGCCTTCCGACGAACAACGCCAGCTGGTCGCAGGAAATCTCGCTCGATCTCGACATGGTCAGCGCGGTCTGTCCGAACTGCAGCATCATTCTCGCTGAGGCCAGCTCCGCGAGCATGACGAACCTCGGTACGGCCGTAAACGCCGCGGCGAATCTCGGTGCGACCGAGATCAGCAACAGCTACGGCGGAGGCGAAAGCTCGAGCGACACGAGCTACGACTCCAGCTACTTCAACCACCCCGGCATCGCCATCACGGTCAGCACCGGCGACAGCGGCTATGGCGTGGAGTATCCGGCAGCATCGCAGTACGTGACGGCCGCCGGCGGAACCTCGCTGTATCTGAACGGCGCGGGCGGCACTTCGCCGACCTACAACTACGAGACGGCGTGGGAGACCACGTCGAGCGAAGGCGCCGGCAGCGGATGCAGCGCTTACGATCCGCAGCCCTCGTGGCAGTCGTCGGTGACGAACATCACGAGCGTCTGCAGCAAACGCGGCGTCGGCGACGTATCGGCGGATGCCGATCCGAACACCGGCGTGTCGGTTTACGACAGCTACGCGTACCGCGGACAAAGCGGCTGGCTCGTCTTCGGCGGCACCAGCGTCGCATCGCCGATCCTCGCATCGGTTTATGCGCTCGCCGGCAACGCCTCGAGCGTGACGTACGGCAGCTACTCGTACAGCCACACGAGCTCGCTCCACGACGTGACGCGAAGCGGCGCCTACACCGAAACCTGCGGCAACACGCTGTGCAACGCCGCAACCGGATGGGACGGCCCCACCGGCAACGGCAGCCCGAACGGCACGGGCGCTTTCTAAGAACCTCGCCTCCGAGCGAGAAAACAGCGGCGGATTCGCAAGAATCCGCCGCTGTGTTTTGCAGACTATAAAAAGACTAACGGATGAGCGGCTGCGAAGCTTGGCCCACGAAGAAGTTCAGCGTAAAGACAATCACCCAGAACGTGAAGATCGCAAGCAGAACGGCGATCGATTCCGCTCGCTCGCGCAAGCGCGCGGATTTACGAAGCTGCCAATCTTTCGGTAGGAGATCGAGCGACGGGTTGTGTTTCACTGCCCCTTTATTCCCTAAAACGCCTTGGGCGCCGCTCCCGGTAAGCAACGTTACCAAAGAATAGTGACCGAAGTACCCGTTTAGGCGAAAAAAGCGCGATCCCGACCTGCTTGTTTTGCTTGGTAAAGCGCTGCGTCGGCGCGTTCCACGATGCTCTCGGCGCTGTCGACGGGGTAGCTGAGGGTCGCGCCGACGGAGGCGGAGAGACGGGCGTCGTTCGAGAGTTGAACCGCGCGGACGGCTTCGACCATGCGATCCAGGATCGTGCGCGCCTTCGGCGGATCGACGTCGATGAGCACCATGGCAAACTCGTCGCCTGCAAAGCGCGCGACAAAATCGGCCTGCCGCGCCTGCGCGCGCAGCACGTTTGCAAAACTTTGGAGCGCTTCATCGCCGGCGGGATGCCCGAAGGTGTCGTTGATCGACTTGAAGTGATCCATGTCGACGATTGCGAGCGCGAACGGACGGCGGCTGCGCGCGCTGCGATGCAGTTCTTCTTCCAATCGCTCTTCCAAAACGCGGCGATTCGGCAGCCCGGTCAGCGAATCGGTCCGCGCCAGACGATCGAGTTCGGTAACCAGGCGATCGCGCTCCGCGGCGAGCGCGAGATTCGCACGGACGATTCCGGCAATCTCCAGCGCGTACGCGACGCCCGCGGCGGCGTCGGCCGGTTCGACGTCCTCGCGCAGCGTATCGGCGTAGAGCACGTTAACGACTCGCGCATGTTCCCGAAGCGGCGCGAGCAGATAGGTTCCGCGCACGGCGCCGTGCGGAAGACGATCGTCCTCTTCGTAGCCGGCGATCGCTCCGTCGACGACGCCGGCGGCTGCCAGCGGCGAATCCTTAGGAATCGCGGAGAGATCGAGCGGCGGATATCCGAGCGCATGCACGACGCGCGAAGGTGCGTACTCCGACGGCGGCGTGAGCAGCGCGACGCGCTCGAACCCGATCGCACCGGGCAAAACGTCCAGAATCGTGCGGTCGAGCTCGTCGACGCTCCGTACGCCCAGCATCGCGCCGATCGCCGACTGAAGGCGCCGCGTCGCAGCGATGACCGCGTTGGCGTGCCGCAGCTCGGCGTCCATCAGCGCAGGTGCAGAATGCTCGCGAGGTTCGCGCCGGAGTCGATCACCGTATCGATCGCGCCGTCGGCACTCGTGAGCAGCGAGGTCACGCCCGGGCCATGTCCCGCGACGTACGAACGCCCGTGCACGACGACGCCCACGGAAACGGCGCCGGTGCGATAGATGCGGCCGTACGAATGATCCGCATCGACGATCGCGACGATGTCGCCCAAGCGCAGATCGCGCAGCCCGTACTTCTCCGCCATCACGTCGTCGAAGGTTTGAATGTCGTAATCGCCGCGCACGACCGTGGAACGCCCCAGGCCCGATCCCATGACGGCGGCGGGGACAATTCTGGCGACCCGCACGCGCACGCGACCGTCCGCGCCGATCTCGACGCCCCAATGCTCGAGTAAATCCGGATCCGCATTGAAGACCTTTACGCCGGGCGCGTCCTCGAGCCGCAGTCCGAGCCCGCAGGCCCAAATTTGAATCTTGTCGCCCAGGGCCATCTTGCGCATGACCTCGGGCGTAAAATCCACCATGACGTGCTCGATGCCGCCGTGTTTGCCCGTGACGCGGCCGCGCGCGCCCTTCGCGTCCCCGGAAACAACGACGGCTTCGTTGCCCACGCAGGCAAGCACGTTGAGCGACTCGTTGCCCTTCTCGTCCGGATTGCGAATGCTCACAGCGGGCTCGAGGTGGTCTCCGATGAACGCGAATGCGCCGTCGCCGACGCGCACGTTGAGGTTGATGCCTCCGACGCTCGGCACGATGAGCGCCTCGCCCTCATGGCTGACGTCGTAGAGGCCCTTGCTCAGCTGCGGGGCCGCCGCCTCGCCGCTGACGGCGGTCACGACGAGTTCGGGCCGGTTCATGCGAAGGCTCACGGGCTACTTTACCTCGAACTTTGACTGACGTGCAGATTCGTAAGCTTTTCCGGTTCGAGGCGGCGCACGTTCTCCCTTATCACCTGGGTAAGTGCGCCCGGCCCCACGGCCACTCGTACCGGCTGGAGGTCGGCCTGCGGGGGCCGATCCAAACGACCGGACCGGCGACCGGGATGATCGAAGATTTCGACACCGTGCGCACGCTGGTTCACCGCGAAATCCTCGACGTGCTCGACCACACCTCGCTCAACGATCTCATCGAGAATCCGACCTGCGAGCGCATCGTCGCTTGGATTTGGCAGCGGCTGCAGCCGGTTCTTCCCGCGCTCGACGAACTGGTGCTCTGGGAAACCGCGACGTCCTGCGCGGTGTTACGCAAATCGGATTTTCACTAAATGCTGCAACTCGCGGAGATCTTCTACAGCATCCAAGGCGAAGGGGCGTTCACCGGAACGCCCGCGGTCTTCGTGCGCCTGGCCGGCTGCAATCTGTCCTGCGATTTCTGCGACACGGATTACTCGCTGAAGTTTTTCGCGAGCGTGGACGAGGTGGTTGCGCGCGTGCGCGAACTCGGCGGCAGCTGCCCGATGGTGATTCTCACCGGCGGCGAA
The DNA here is from genome assembly GCA_035279385.1 of Vulcanimicrobiaceae bacterium. Taxonomy (GTDB): domain Bacteria; phylum Vulcanimicrobiota; class Vulcanimicrobiia; order Vulcanimicrobiales; family Vulcanimicrobiaceae; genus DATGJX01. Next base: position 5,411 of record DATEHZ010000041.1, read on the forward strand.
CCGCTCGCGCAGCGTGAAACGATCGATCTCATCGACGCGCTTCGCCGCGACGGACGCCGCGTGCACATCGAATCCAACGGCACGATGTTCGCGCAGCTCCCGCAGGACGTATGGCTGTGCGTCTCGCCGAAAGAACGCCCCGATCCGCGCATGATCGCACGCGCGAACGAGCTGAAACTGATCGTCGACGACCGCGTTCCCGAGGAGTGGCTCGCGCAGGCCGGCGAGAGCCAAGTGCTGCTGCTTCAGCCCGAAGGCAACAAGCCGAAAAACGTCGCGCTCGCGCTAGAGTACGTCAAAGCGCATCCCGCGCGGCTGCGCCTTTCGCTGCAAACGCACAAACTGATCGGAGTGCCGTAAGCGCATGATCCTCGTCACCTGCGCCGTGGGCAAAGAGCTCGCGTTCTTGCGCCCGCAGCCGCACGTGGAGTTGCTGGTCACCGGCGTCGGTCCGGTTGAAGCGGCATCCTGCGTCTCGCGCGCGCTCGCGCAGAGCACGTACGACCTGGTGATCGGCGCCGGCATCGGCGGCGCGTTCGAAGGCAGCGCGGACCTCGGTGAAGGCGTAGTCGTCACCGACGAAATGCTCGAACTGGATATCGAAACGGGCGTGCCGATCGCGCTGCCCGACGGCGCGCAGATCGTCAGCCGCGCGAGTTCCGATTTAACGCTGGTCGATCGCCTCGTTGAGCTGGGCTTCCGGGCCGTGCGCGGCATCACCGTCCCGCGCGTGACCGCAACGGACGGCAGCGCCGCGCGTTTGGCCGCGTTCGGCGTGGGCGTCGAGAGCATGGAGGGTTTTGCCGTGCTGCGCGCCGCGGAGATTGCGGGCGTTGCGGCGATTGAAGTCCGGGGAATATCGAACATCGTGTGCGACCGTAAGAACAGCCGCTGGGATTTTGCCGCCGGCGTGCGAGGAGTAGAAAACATCGTGAACGCCCTTCTTGCGCTGGTAACTCCCGCATGACCGATCGGACCCTTACGCTGGCGTATTCGCCATGTCCCAACGACACGTATATCTTTTCCGCGCTGACCCATGGCCTGCTGGATAACGCTCCGAAGGTCCGGGTCCAACTCGAAGATATCGAAAACCTGAACAACTCGGCAGCAAAAGCGGATTACGAACTCACGAAAGTGAGTTACGGTGCGATTCCGCTGCTGATGGAAGACTACCGCATTCTTCGCGCCGGCGGCGCGCTGGGCCGCGGCTGCGGCCCGCTGCTCGTCACGCGGCCGGACAGCGGCACCGCGCTCGAGGATTTCAAGGACAAACTCATTGCGATTCCCGGCGAGATGACGACGGCGTTCATGCTGCTGCGCCTGGCGATGAACCGGCGCCCGCAGACGCTCGCGCTGCGCTTCGACCGCATCGTGCAAGCCGTCGCCGACGGCACCGCCGACGCGGGCCTCATCATCCACGAATCGCGCTTCACGTATCAGGATTCCGGTCTGGTGAAGGTCGTCGACCTCGGCGATTGGTGGGAGTCGCAGACCGGCATGCCGATTCCGCTCGGCGCGATTCTGGTGCGGCGGGACCTGGACGACGCGCAGGCAAAGGGCCTCAACGACGCGATCGTGCGCAGCTTGCGCTTCGCGCGCGCGAACGAGGCGGCGATCATGAAGTACGTGCGCGAGCATGCAACGGAGATGCATGAAGACGTGTTGCGCAAGCATATCGACTTGTACGTGAACGAATTCAGCGAGGACGTAGGAGAGCAAGGAATTGCGGCAGTCAAAGAACTCTTTACACGCACGCACGCTGCACGCATCATTCCCGAAACGGCGAACGCCGATTTTGCATAAACGCCTGCTCATCGCGCTTTTCGCGCTGCTCTCGTGCGGCGCGACGCTTACCGCGCCGGTCTTTGCCGGAACGCTCCCGCGCGCGCACGTCGTCCTCGGCGACGAAGTCTTTCTGCAATCCGCTTGGCACGATTTGCACGGACGCTGCGTCGGCATCATCACGAATCAAACCGGCGTCACTTCGCGTTTGGTCAACATCGTCGATGCGGTCAAGGCCAACAGGAACATCTGCCTGAAGGCGATCTATTCGCCCGAGCACGGACTGCGCGGCGATCGCCCCGCCGGCGCCTACGTTTCTTCGTACACGGACGAACGTACCGGCTTGCCGGTCTACAGTCTGTACGGCGCGCAGCGCCATCCGACGGCGCAGATGCTCGCGGGAGTGGACGTGCTGCTCTTCGACATCCAGGACGTCGGCGCGCGGCCGTACACCTTCGTTTCGACGATGGCGTACGCGATGGAAGCCGCCAAACAATTCGGCAAGGAGATCTGGGTGCTGGACCGCCCGAATCCCATCGGCGGCGAAGTCGTCGAAGGCCCCGTTCTCGACCCGCAGTTCAAATCGTTCATCGGTCTCTATCCCATCGCGATGCGCCACGGCATGACGGTCGGCGAGCTCGCCGAGATGTTCGACACGCAATTCGGCATCGGCGCGAATCTGCGCGTCGTCGAGATGCGCGGCTGGCACCGCCGCATGCTCTGGCCCGACACCGGTTTGCAATGGGTGCAAACCTCGCCCAACATCCCGGAATGGAGCACGACGATCGTGTATCCGTGCACGGGTCTGCTGGATAGCTTCGGTTTGAACGGCGGCGTCGGAACGACAAAGCCCTTCAAATACACGGGAGCCGTGAATCTGGACGCCTACCGCCTCGCCGACGTTTTGAACGAGCGCAACATCCCCGGCGTCTATTTCCGCCCGGCGTATTGGTCGCCGTTCTTCGGCGATCTCAAAGACAAGCAAATTGCGGGCGTCGAACTTGACGTCTTCAATCCGCGCATCTTCCCCTCGGTCCTCACCGCCGTCGAAATTCTCAGCGCCGTCCGCGATATCAGCCCGCAGTTTCTGCAGCCGCTCGGCACGCGCGCGCAAGACATCGACTGGGGCACCGACACACTTTGGAAAGGTTTAAAGTCGGGCCTGGGCGCCGATCAAATCGAAGCCGAATGGCAACCGGCACTCGCGCAATTCAGAACAGAACGCGCAAAATATTTGCTGTATACCTAAG
>DATEHZ010000042.1:0-4770 GCA_035279385.1 Vulcanimicrobiaceae bacterium
TCGGAAATCTTGCGCCGTTCGTTCGTGCCGCGGATCTGCTCTCGAACGCCCGCAAGGACGAGTTGCACGAGCGTATCGTCGCGCTGCTCGCGCGCTATGCGTTGTACGATGCCGGTGCGGTAAACTGGATTTCTCACGTGCAGCCCGATATGGGCAATCGTCTGCAGTGGTGCCACGGCGCTCCGGGCGTCATCATTGGTTTAGCCGCGTACCGCGCATCCGATGAACGTATCGAAGACCTGCTGCGAAAAGCGGGTGAAGCGATCTGGCTCGCCGGGCCGCTGCGGAAAGGCCCGACGCTTTGTCACGGCACGGCGGGAAACGGGTACGCCTTGCTCCGTCTGGCGTATCGCACCGGCAACCCCGTTTGGTACGAGCGCGCGCAGCGCTTCGCCATGCACGCGATACGCCAGGCGTTTGCGTGGCGAGAAGAATTCGGAATGCCGGCTTTTTCGCTATGGACGGGCGAGCCTGGCGTAGCGCTGTTCGTCAGCAGCATTTTGCGCGGAGATCCGAATATTCCGAGTTTGGACGTTCTCTAGAACTACCGCGCAAGCACGCATTCGTCCGCCGGTCTGGGCGGCGCGATATAGTCGCCTTGCGCGTAGGTGCAGCCCAAAGAGCGCAGCAGGTCGTATTGCTCGGCGGTCTCGACGCCTTCCGCCACCGTCGCAAGTTCCAGGCTTTGACCCAGACGGACGATCGCCTCGACGATTGCCAGATCTTCCTGATTCTCCGGCAGCCCGTCGACGAACGAGCGGTCGATCTTCAAAAAGCGCACGGGGAAGCGCTTGAGGTATATCAGCGACGAGTACCCGGTGCCGAAGTCGTCGATACCGAGCTGGAGGCCGAGCCCCGCAAGCGCATTGAGATAAGTCGCCGCCGATTTGTGCATGTCGAGCAGCACGGACTCGGTAACTTCCACGTGCAGCGAGCGGGGCACGATCGAGCACCGGCGCACGATCTTCTCGACGGATTCGGTGAATCCCGAATTCAGCTGCCGTAACGAGAGATTGACGGCCATCGTCAGGTGCGGGTGGGTTCGCTGCCACACGCCGAGTTGACGGCAGGCCTCTTTGAGCATGATGTCGCCGAGCGCCGCAATGAGGTGGGCTTCCTCGGCTACGGACAAAAATTGCTTCGGGTGCAGCAGGCCGCGCTGCGGATGATGCCAGCGCGCGAGCGCTTCGAATCCGCTTATCGATCCCGTTTCAACGGCGACGATCGGCTGGTAATACGGCTCGATCTCGGCCGATTGAAGCGCCCGGCGCAGATCGCGCTCGACTTCCACGCGATCCATCGCGTGGCGGCGCAGCGTTTCGTCAAAGACTTCGATGGTGTTCTTTCCATGCTGCTTCGCACGGTACATCGCGAGATCCGCATCGCGAAGCAGCTGCTCGGGCGAGTCGGGCTCGCGTCCGACCGCGATGCCGATGCTCACCGTGGAAATAAACTGCTGCCCGCCTATGGCGATCGGCGCCGAAAGAATCGCGGCGACGCGTTGAGCAAGCGTAAAAAGTTCTTCCTCGTGCGCGATGCTCTCGCACACCATGACGAACTCGTCGCCGCCGACCCGCGCCGACGTATCGCCGCCGCGCCCGGCGGTGATCAAACGGGTTGCCATCGTTCGCAAGATTTCGTCGCCCGCGACGTGCCCGATGCTGTCGTTGATGATTTTGAAGTTGTCCAGGTCCAGAAACAGCACGCCGACGATGGCGTGCTCGCGGCCGGCGCGCGCCAGCGCGCCGTTCAAGCGGTCCAAGAGCAGATGGCGATTGGGCAAGCCGGTGAGCGGATCGTGAAGGGCGCGATGCCGCAACTGCTCTTCGGCCTGTTTGCGCACGGTAATGTCTTCGAAATGCAGAATGAGCATGGAACCGGCGCCGCCCTCGATGCGCGAGACGGCGGCAAGAGCGTTCGCGCCGATGCCGTTTCGCGCGTTCAGACGAATCTCCAAATGCGCCGGTGCGCTGCGCTGTTGCGCGGCGCGCTCGAGCGTTGCATGCAGCAGCGGCCAGTCGTCGGGATGGACGACGTCCGAAAGGCGCATACGCACGATTTCGGCCTTGGTATAGCCGAGCAAGTACGTGAGCGCTTTGTTCGTGCGGGTGATGAACGCGTCGTCGCGCGTCATGTCGACGAGTAACATGCCGATGGGCGCATCGTCAAAGCCGTGGCGGAAACGCGCCTCGCTCGCCGCAAGCGCCTCTTCGGCACGGCGCTGCTCCGTGACGTCATGGCAGATCCCGCACAGACGGACGATGTCTCCGCTCGCGTCACGCAGCGCCTTGACGCGTGATGTGAGGATGCGGACTTCGCCCGTGTCGGCTCGAACGATCCGCTCGTCCATCGACCAGGCGGATCCGGTACTCAGGGCATTGCGGATGTTGTTCTGAACCGGTTCGCGGTCGTCCGGGTGAACGCGCTCCACGAATTCCGACAACGTGGTGGGATGGCGGCCTGGTTCGTAACCGTAGATTCGCGCCAGCTGATCGCTCCACGTAATTTCATCGGTGCCCACTTGCCACTCGAAGCTGCCCATACCCGCGAGCTGCTCCGCCTCACGCATGCGCCGTTCGTTTTCCTGGAGCGCTGAAAGTTTCTTGAATCGCTCGCCGATCTTACGAACGATTCCGACCGCGACGGCGCCGCTTCCGCCGCCCGCGATCGAGACCGCCGCTTCAACCGGAAACTCGCGTCCTTGCGCGTTGCGCGCGACGATCGCGAGGTGTGAAACCTGGGGTTTCCGCATCAAACGCGGCCGCAACGCCTCTTTCATAGTCGCGAAGATAGCGCGGCGCGATAATTTTCGCCGCGGACCTGCCGAGCATGCTCTTGCGCGAGTAGCCGAAGAGTTGCACTGCGGCATCGTTCCAGAACACGATTCGCCCGTGGACGTCCGCTGCAACGATTGCGTCGGCGGCACCTTGCAGAATCTGTTTGAAAGAGGCGCTCGAACCGGCGCGTTCGGCCCAGGAATCGTTCATACCCGTACCCCGCCGTGGACTGGACCGATCATAGCACAAGGCGCTCGGGCGTCTACCTGCCAATAGCCTCGGCGTGAACGTTGCGTGCATCGGCGGCGGTCCCGCGGGACTCTACTTCGGGCTGCTCATGAAAAAGGCGAATCCATCCCACCGGATTCGCGTGGTCGAACGAAACCGTCCCTACGACACGTTCGGCTGGGGCGTCGTCTTTTCCGATGCAACGCTGGAGAACTTGCGCGCCGCCGATCCGCAGACGCACGACGAAATCGCCGGCAGTTTCGCTCACTGGGACGATATCGAAATCCATTTCAAAGGCCACGTCATGCGCTCGGGAGGGCATGGCTTCTCGGGCATCGCCCGCAAGCGGCTGCTCAATATCCTCCAGCGCCGCGCGGAAGAACTCGGCGTTGAACTGGAATTCGAATGCGACGTGACGGATCTGCAACCGTACCGCGACGCGGACCTCATCGTTGCTTCAGACGGTATCAACAGCCGCATCCGGGGTGCCTACGCGCAGTATTTCGAGCCCGATCTCGATACGCGCAAGTGCCGTTTCGTATGGCTGGGCACCACGCTGCCGCTCGATGCGTTCACGTTCGTCTTCGAGGAAACGCCGCACGGCTGGTTCACCGTGCACGCGTACCGATTCGACGAGCACACCAGTACGTGGATTGTCGAATGCCGCGAGGAGACGTGGCTCGCGCACGGCCTGGACAAAGCGGGCACCGAAGAGACGATCGCGTTCTGCGAAGAACTCTTCAAACCGTATCTTCACGGCCATCGCCTGATGGCAAACTCCGCGCATCTGCGCGGGCGCGACTGGATCAATTTCACACGCGTGAGCAACGCGAGCTGGACGCACGGCAACCTTGTACTGCTCGGGGATGCGGCGCACTCCGCGCACTTTTCCGTCGGTTCCGGAACCAAACTGGCCATGGAAGACGCCATCGCGCTGCAGCGCGCGCTGTGCGAGGAGCCTTCGATGGAGGGGGCGCTCGCCCGGTACGAGAGCGAACGGCGCATCGAGGTGCTCCGTTTGCAGAACGCCGCGCGCAACAGCACGGAATGGTTCGAGAACGTGGCGCGCTATGCGAAGCTGCCGCCCGAACAATTTGCCTATAGCCTGCTCACGCGAAGCCAGCGCATCAGTCACGAAAACCTGCGTCTGCGCGATAAATCCTACGTCGAGCGAATCGAACGTTGGCTCGCGCGGGGAAGCGAACCAGTCCCGCCGATGTTCACGCCGTTTCGTTTGCGCAGCCTCGAATTGCGCAACCGCGTTGTCGTATCGCCCATGGACATGTACAGCGCGGTCGACGGTATGCCCGGCGAGTTTCATCTCGTGCATCTCGGCGGCCGCGCGATGGGCGGAGCGGGTCTGGTGTACACCGAGATGACGTGCGTAAGTCCCGAAGGCCGCATCACGCCGGGCTGCACGGGCATGTACAAGCCCGAGCATGTCGCCGGATGGAAGCGCGTCGTCGATTTCGTGCATCAATGGACCCCCGCGAAGATCTGCCTGCAACTCGGCCACAGCGGCCCCAAAGGCTCGACGAAACTGATGTGGGAGGGGATGGACGAGCCGCTCCCCGACGGAAACTGGCCGGTAATGGGACCCTCGCCGGTTCCGTACGGCCCGCAAAATCAAACACCCGCGGAGATGAGCCGCGGCGACATGGAGCGCGTGCTCGGCGAATTCGTGCGCGCGGCCGCAATGGGCCTCGAAGCGGGGTTCGACATGCTCGAACTGCACTGTGCCCACGGGTATCTGCTCTCGAGCTTT
>DATEHZ010000043.1:0-22264 GCA_035279385.1 Vulcanimicrobiaceae bacterium
GCTGCTGCGGCGAGAGCACCTTCACCCGCGCAGCCGCTAACTCGATCGCCAGCGGAATGCCGTCCAGCCGCCGGCAAATCTCCGCAACGTGCGGCGCGTTCTCTTCCGTCAACCCGAAGCGATTGTTGCTCAACAGCGCACGTTCGACGAAGAGCTGCACCGCCCCAAAACGCGATGCCTCCTCGGCGCGCAGCAATTCGGCGGTATCCGGAACCGCGAGCGAGGGCATCCGATACGTCGCCTCGCCCGAAATGTTCAACGGTTCACGACTGGTTGCAAGAATGCGTACTTCAAGAGAATTTTGCAGCATCGAGGCGACGACACGCCGCACCTCGTCGATCACGTGCTCGCAGTTGTCCAGAACGAGCAGCAAACGTTTGCGTTTCAGATACGCCACCAGTGTATCGAGTAGCGGACGATTGGGCTGCTCTTGCACGTTCAACGCTTGCGCGATCGCATTGACCACAAAGTGCTGATCCGCGGCCGGCGCGAGTTCGACCAGCCACACGCCGTCGCCCGAGCCGTCGAGCAATTCCGCACCCACCTGTATCGCGCAGCGCGTTTTACCGGCGCCGCCGCTGCCCACCAAGGTGACGAGCCGGTGCGACTCAATCAGCCCTTTGATTTCCGCGACGACGTGCTCGCGGCCCACAAAGGAGGTCAGCTGCGGCGGCAGATTATTCGGCAATACGTCGAGCGAGCGCAATGCGGGAAACTCTTGCGGTACATCACTCGCTACGAGTTGATAGATATGTTCGGGCTGCGCCAGATCTTTGAGCCGGTGCTCACCCAGATCGCGCAGACTGCTCTGCCCGGACGCTCCGCCTCGCAGCAATTCCGCGGCAGCACCGGAGACCAGCACTTGCCCGCCGTGACCGACCGCCAGCAGCCGCGCGACGCGATTGACCGTCGGGCCGAAGTAATCGCCGTCGCGTTCGTCGGCGGTTCCCGTGTGCACCGCCATCCGCACGCGAACGCCGCCGACCGCCGAAAAATCCTCCGCCGCAAGAGCGCGCTGCGCGTCGAGAGCGGCGATAGCAGCCTCACCGGCCATCGCAAACGCGGCGCAAAACGCATCGCCCATCGTCTTGAAGACGTAGCCGCCGTGCGCTTCCAGCGCCGCCCGCATCACCGCGTCGTGCCGCGCCACGGCCACCGTCATCGCATCGCGATCGGCGTCCCAGCGCGTGGTGCTGCCTTCGATATCCGAAAACAGAAACGTGACCGTGCCGGTGGGGCGAGCCCACGCCGGCGGTCCCGACTCGACTTGCGTCGCCATGGCCCGTGCATTCGCGGCGGATTCAGTCTGCTCCGCCAGCACGAAGACCACGGCGTTTCAGTTTTTGCGCGGTTTAGATGAGCATCGCCTCGGTCACGGCTTGGTCTTCGCTCCAGGCGCTGCCCTCCGCCATGATTTTTGCAAGTTCGTCTGCGCCGAGCGCATCGCGCAGTGCGGGCAGCATCGCGTCGTACTCCTGCTGTTCGGTGTATTCGCGCATCGCTTCGAGCGCTGCGAGGCGGGCGTCGACGTAGCCGAGGATGCGCGCCGCACGGCGGTCATCGAGGCGCCCGTCAGCGGCGTCCGCGCGCAGCGCTGCAACCGCCGCGAGATGCTGCAGTGCGAATGCGAGTATCACGGCGTTTTGGGTATCGCGCGCGGCGGCAACGCCTTCACGTGCCGTGTTGCGCGCCTCGTCGTACCGATGCAAGGCCAGCAGATACGCGGCCATATTGGACAACGCGTTTGCAACCGGCCCGCGGCTGCGAAACGTGCGGAAGGCGTGGACTGCCTCGTCCGCGAGTTGCAGTGCCCTCGCCGCATCCCGGCCCGCAAACTCCACTTCTGCCAGATTCAGAGCAACGGTTGCCTCGAGACGCTCCGACCCGGCGGTTCGCGCGGCCGCAAGCGCCTGCGCAGAGCGCTCCCGTGCTCCGGCGAAATCGCCGGCAAAGTGGCGCGCCATACCAAGATTCAGGAGCGCCTTAGCGGCTAGCTTGCGCGCGCCGTGCGTGCAGGCTTCCTCCAGCGAGTCCTGCAGCAGCCCCTCGCTCTCCGCGATGTCCGAAAACAGCAGCGCGTAGCCGACGAACCCCTGCGCCTCCGCGAGGCGTCGCGGATCATGAATCACGCGATATCGTGAGAGCGCGCGTTCTGCCGCCATCCGGCTCGACTTGTGCTCTTTGATGGCTTGGCCACAAAGCGCTTCGGTCAGATCGAGCGTAGCCTCGACCGTTTCGGAAGTGTCGCCGGTCACGCGTTCCCGCGCGACCTGGACCCAGCGCAGCGCCTCCGCCGGCCCGAGTTGCCACCACGCCCAGCGCAGCGCGCTCGCCAAGCGCTGCCCGAGCAGCACCTCACCCTGGCCGCCGAACGCCCAGGCCAGCGCTGCGCGAAAATTTTCCAATTCCGGTTCGACCTGCGCATACCAAAGGCGATCCGGCGTCGTCTCCCACGTCTCGTCGAGTTGCTCCGCCAAGGCGACGAACGCGAGAGCGTGCGTGTGCGCCGTTGCGGCTTCCTCACCTGCGTCGCGCAGTTTTTCGCGCGCGTACTGCTGCGTTGATTCCAGCAGCCGGTAGCGCGCCGCACTTCCCGCGTCTTCGGCCTGTACGAGCGACTTGTCCACGAGCGAGGAGAGTAGGTCCAGCACGACAATTTCGTCCAGATCGCCGTCAATGCAGACTGCCGTCGCCGTTTCCAGCGTGAAGCCGCCCGCGAAGATCGAGAGTTTGCGGAACAGCGCACGTTCGTCGTTCGAAAGGAGATCGTAACTCCAATCGATCAGCGCGCGCATCGTCTGCTGGCGCGGCAGCGCGCTGCGATCCCCGCCGGTGAGCACGCGAAAGCGTTCGTCCAGTTTTTGCGCCAGCTGCTGCGGCGAGAGCACCTTCACCCGCGCAGCCGCTAACTCGATCGCCAGCGGAATGCCGTCCAGCCGCCGGCAAATCTCCGCAACGTGCGGCGCATTCTCTTCCGTCAAACCGAAGCGATCGTTGCTCAGGAATGCACGCTAGACGAACAGCTGCACTGCCCCGAAACGCGATGCTTCCTCCGCACGCAGCAATTCGGTCGTATCCGGAACCGCGAGTGAGGGCATACGAAACGTTGCCTCGCCGGAGATGTTCAACGGTTCGCGACTGGTTGCCAGCATATGGACGTCGCCACAGGTAGAGAGCAGCGCGGAAACGACGGTGCGCACGGGCGCCATCACGTGCTCGCAGTTGTCCAGAACGAGCAGTAGACGCTTACGTTTCAAATACGTCACCAGCGTATCGAGTAGCGGGCGATCGGGCTGCTCTTGCACGTTTAACGCTTTTGCGATCGCATTGACTGCAAACTCGGGATCCGAGACCGACGCGAGCTCGACCAGCCACACGCCGTCGCCCGAGCCGTCGAGCATTTCCGCACCTACTTGTATCGCGCAGCGCGTTTTGCCCGCGCCGCCGCTACCCACCAAGGTGACAAGCCGGTGCGATGCAATTCGCGATTTAATTTCCGCCACCACATGCTCGCGACCAACAAAGGACGTGGCTTGCAGCGGTAGATTGTTCGGCAATACGTCGAGCGACCGCAATGGGGGAAACTCTTGCGGCAAATCACTCGCTACAAGTTGATAGACATGTTCGGGGCGCGCCAGATCTTTCAGGCGGTGTTCACCCAGATCGCGCAAGCCACTTTGGGCAGGGAGGTCGCTTTGCAGCAATTCCGCGGCAGCACCGGAGACCAACACTTGGCCGCCGTGACCGACGGCCAGCAGCCTCGCGACGCGATTGACCGTCGGACCGAAATAATCGCCGTCGCGTTCGTCGGCGATTCCCGTGTGCACCGCCATGCGGACACGCAGGCCGCCGACTCCCGAAAAATCCTCGGCCGCAAGAGCCTGCTGCGCCTCGAGAGCGGCCGTAACCGCCTCACCGGCCATCGCAAAAGCCGCACAAAATGCGTCGCCGACCGTCTTGAAGACGTAGCCGCCGTGCGCTTCCAGCGCCGCGCGCATCACCGCGTCGTGCCGCGCTAACGCGGCCGCCATCGCCTTGCGATCGGCGTCCCAGCGCGACGTGCTGCCTTCAATATCTGAAAACAGAAACGTGATGGTGCCGGTTGGGCGAGCCCAGGCCGGCGGCCCGGACTCGACTTGCGTCGCCATGACCGTGCCATTCGCGCCGGATTCAGTATGCTCCGCCAGCACGGCGCTTTCGCTTGGCCGACGGCACGGCGCACGAAATCCTCGCCGAAGGGGGGCCGCGGCCTGTTCAACAACGAGATGACGCAAAAGGACGGCTACACCTCGCTCTCACAGTATATCGAACGCGCCGATCGGCCCGACATCGACGCCATCAGTTTCTCGCAACTCGATGCACCGCTCTTCACCGTCGACGTCGCAATGAGTCTCGCCGATGCAGCGCCGGCGGCGACGGTTCCACGAATGCATTCGAATGTAGGCAAGGCAACCAAAAGAGCAGTTACCCGCATAGAACAAGCGATATTCTCACGGTATTCCCACATCATTCTTTTCGCCGCTCGACAATGCGTAGGTGCACATCGAACACGACATCGACGTCTTTACCAGCCCGGCGCTGCGCGATCTAATCGCTCAAGCGATTCGCAGCAGCAACGGCGCGTTCACGCTCGATCTCCGTACGGTGCGTTACATTGATTCGGTCGGTCTTGGGCTGCTCGTTTACACCAAGCACGTGCTCGATGGCGAGGGCCGAGCACTCCGCTTGATCGTGCAGCCGGACAGTTCGGTTGAACGCATCGTCGGGATCACGGGCTTGCGCTCGCTCCTGGGCGTATGCGTCGACGATTTACCGCACGTATAACTACACCAAACGATCTTCGACCCGCTAAGACGCTGAGGCGCCGACGCTGTTTAGTCATAATACCTGCGGGTATTTCGAGCGTATGGCAACCACCAATCGGTTAGAGGGCATGCGCGTGGCTATTCTTGCCGCCGACATGTTCGAACAGGTCGAAATGACTGAGCCGCGCAAGGCGCTGCAGCAAGCCGGTGCCCAGACGGTTCTGATTTCACTTAAATCCGGCGAGGTACAGGGCGCAAAGCATTACGATAAGGCCGACCGTTTCAAAGTCGATATAGCGGTCGACGAAGCCCGCGTCGAGGACTTTGACGCGCTCATGCTTCCCGGCGGCGTCGCGAATCCCGATCAGCTGCGTGTGAATACCAAGGCCGTGCAGTTCGTCAAAGGTTTCTTTGATGCGGGTAAACCGGTTGCCGCGATCTGCCACGCGCCGTGGACCTTGGTCGAAGCCGGCGTCGTGCGCGGCCGGCGCATGACCTCGTGGCCGTCGCTGCAGACCGATATCCGCAATGCCGGCGGCGACTGGGTCGACGAAGTAAGCGTCACCGATCAGAATCTGACGACGAGCCGCAAGCCCGACGATATTCCGAAGTTCAACGAAGCGATGGTGCGTTTATTCGAGGAATCACGCACGCGTGGTGAACTCCGGCAGGCGCAAAACATAGGAACTCCGAGCTAGCACACCTCCACGAGACGAAGAGGGGGACTCGCTCTGACCCGGCGAGTCCCCCAGGCGGGTTCGCAAAAACCAATGGAACGCAACATCGGCGCCCCCAATCGCCGCCTCCCACCGGACGTACAGCCGAAGGGCTCGACGAGTCGCGATCTCGATCGCCGCGAGGATGTGGAGCGCGAAGAACCGCCGCCCGAACCACCGGACCCGGTGACCGATCCGGACTAGTGCGTCGGTAGCGGCGTATTCGGGAAAATAACGTGCGGCGTGATAAGGAATACGACCTCGTCGCGCGTTCGCGTGCGTTCGCGATTCTGAAAGATCTTCCCGAAGATTGGAATGTCCGCCAAAAACGGAATCTTCGTCACCGTTTGCGAGTCGATGTCGCGCAGCAGGCCGCCCAAGACGATCGTCTGATTGTCTTTCACGCGCAGCGTCGAGTCGACTTTCCGGTTGGCTATCACCGGATAGCCGCCGACAAATCCTTGAATGGCGCTGTACTCGGGGTGCATCTCTGCGGTGACGCTCCCGTCGGGCCCGATCGTCGGCGTCAAGCGCAATTTCACGCCGATGTCCACGAATTGCACTTGCTGGCCGCCTAAACGCGCGTCGTAGTAGACGACCGGATAGGTTTGGCCAATAAGCAAGTCGGCTTCTTTGTTGTTGAGCGTCACCAGTTTGGGCGTCGCGAGGATCTGCGCGTGGCCCTGACTGACCAGTGCGTTCAAGCGCGCGTTAATCGCGACGGAGTTGCGCGAAAAGGCATACGTCGCCGCACCGCTCATGGGTTGCCCGGAAAGATCGTAGCCTCCGAACTGCACCCCGACGTCGCTCTGATCGTTTTGCGGCTCGATATCGGCCACGCGCACCTCGAAGAGCACTTGCGGGCTTGGAACGTCCATGCTTTTCAGAAACTGCGCGGCCGTATGCTGCACTTCTTCGTTTCCGCTCACGACAATGGCGTTTTGCGCATCGTCGGCCACGTACGACCCGTCGGGAAGAACGCCCTTGAGCGAGGCATTGACTTCGGATGGCTTGAGGTAATGCAGCTGATACACGTGCGCGAGATTCGCCGAATTCGCTGCGTATTCTGGCGCGTCGAGGGCAACGACCAACTCGCGCGCGCGAACGATCGTGTCGGCACCGCCCGTAACGATCACGCTCGACGTGCGCTTGTCCGGAACGATGACCGTTCCATCGGGTAGCCCGCTCGCAATCTCTTTCGCCACGTCGTCCGGGTTCGCGTGGGCCAGCGCGAGCACGATGGTCTTGGCGCTTCGCGGATCGTTTGCATCGCCGTACCGCCGGTTCATCGACTCGCTCGTCCCGACGATAAGAATGCCGTTCTCCCGGCGCACCTGCAGATCGTGCGCCTGTACGAGCACGGTGAGCGCATCCTCGAACGTCACATCGGAGAGATGAAGCGTCACTTTTTCCGGTTTGATCGACGAGTCGGCAACGATATTCGTCCCCGATTCGGCTGCCAACAGCGCGATCACGTCGGTAAGCTGCGCGTCGTGAACGTCGATGGTGATTCGCGAACTTTGCGCCGCGCACGGCAGGACGCTTGCAACGATCAGCGCCAGCGCCATCGCAACGCGTTTCATCGGGCACTCTCCAATACCGGCAGAAGTACGCCGTTTTCCAAATGCACGCCGACGGCATCGATCGACACGATCCGCTTGCTACCCAGCACGTCGCCGATGCCGACGACGCGTACGCGCGCACCGTCGTCGACCAACGCTCGCGGCGAAGGCCCGGTGACGACGGCGGTTACTACAGCTGCGGGCCCCGCGAAGCCGATGGGCTGCCCCTGCGTAACGTGCACGCCCACAATGCCGCTCGCCGCGGGCGCGCCGGCCTCAACGCGCACTTCGGGCACGAACGGGTCGCGCGACACATTTACCGGCGGCCGGTTCCACGTCAGCCGCAGCGCGGGCGCACTAAAGCGCGCATCGAACGCTGCGCGTTCGCTTGCTACTTCAAATGACGACCGAGCCGCAAGCGGCACCAGGCAGAGCGGAATCGCACACAGTGTCGCGGACCAGGCAAAGAGTTGCCGGCGCAAACGATCATCGAGCGGGCGCAACGCGCAGCTCCTTCTCCGCCGGCATTTCAAGCCGGTACAACGTGGCGTGAACCGTTGCATCCAGCCGCGGCTCGGCTGCGTCACGCTGCGAATCGTTTGCCAGCGCTATTTCGGTGTCCGAAACGCTGATGAGGGTCGCATGATGCGAAAGATCTTCGACGAACGCGAGAATGTTGCGGAATCGCCCGTTCAAGCGAATCACCAGCGGCGTTGCCTGCAGTGCCTCCCTTCCGGCCTGGGGATTACCGGGCTGCACTTCTTCCACACGCGTATCGAAAGTGCGCGCCGATGCGTGCAGCATTCCGAGCAGGTTCGCCGTCGTCGCGGCGAGGGATGAATCGTGCGAGACTCGGGAGAGGTCGTCGCGTGCCTGCGCTTCGAGCGTTCGAAGCCGCGATGCCTGCTGCACGAGACGAGTATCGGCAAGCGTCCGGTGATACAGGATCTCCGTCCGATCGTAAGCCGCCGAGATTTCACTCTGATAGCGCGTCTGAACGTAGAAGAAACCGGCGACGAGCACGCCCAGCGCGATCAGCCATATCGCTCGTACGTCATCTCCGGGACGCAATCGAAGCTCGACCTTCATTGCGCCGCCCCGTCGACGTGTATTTCGTATTTCATCGCGGCGTCTTCGCCCTGGGGTTTTTCCGCTATCGCGCTTACCAGCGTCGGAGAATGCAAATGCTTGGCACGCATTAATTCATGAATGACGCCGCCGAGTACCGCGAGATTTTTCGCTCGCCCCTCGAGGGTAAGGCCGGTTTCATCGTGCGATATTGCCGTGAGCCATGCGTGCTGCGGTAAACGATTCGCGATCTCTGCGAGCGTTCGAGCGTCCGCATCGCCGGAGGCCGCGATGCCGCGAACGCGCCGGTCGAGCGCGACGACGGCTCGCACGCGGTCGTTATACACGTTCGCCGCTCTGAGTTGCTCCTGCGTTCGGTCAAATCGCTGCTGATAGACTGCCTGCACGCTCAGCGCGTCGCGCAAACGATACGACTCGATTATCCACGCGCCGGCTACGACGATAACCGCTGCGGCGAGCGCCAAAAGCGCGCTGTAAAAACGCTCCGGTATGCGCACTTCCAGCAAACGCGCGAGAAGCATGGGCCGCGCCGCGTGCAGATAATCGAATCGCACGGCTAATTGACGCTCCAAAGCGCCAGACCGGCGGCTAGCGTCCAGTCCGGCGCGCTCGTTCGTATGACGTCATCCGGATAGTCATCGCCGCACAGCGCTTCGCTCACGGCCATCTCGTACAGCGCGCCCGTTGCAGATTCGAGATCCGCTGCAAGCCCGGCCAGCCGGGCGGCGTTTCCGACCAGCGCGACGCGGCCGACCGCCTGCGTCGTTCGAGCGTTCTGTATCAGCGCCGCCAGATCGGCGCTCAATGCGGCTCGAGCGCGCTCGCCGGCACCGGCCGTTCCGAGAATGCGTTTGCGCTTCTCCGCGGTGTGCGCGTCTATCGAAAGTTCTCGCTCGATCGCGCGCGTGACGTCGGCTCCGCCGCTGTACGCCTGCAGCGTGACCGGCGTTTGCGGCGTTACGAGATGCAGGCTCGAGCGCTGATGGCCGACGTCGACGATGGCATCGAAACCCGGCAACGCGCGCGCGAGCGCGCATGCTTCATGGTCCATGGCAACGAGTTTTAAACCTGCCGCGCGAAGCGCAGCCGTGCGCGTGACGATCGCCGATGAGCGCGCGATCCCGAGCGCCCAGAGGCCGGCGCTCGCGTCGACGGGATGGAGCCGGATCACCGCCTGATCGACGGGATACTCGATGAACCGCTGCGCTTCGAAGCGCGCGGCGCGTTCGCGTTCAATGCTCGTCATGTTTGGAAGTGTGAGCGGCCGCAACAACGCATCCGGTTCGCCGATAGCGCAGACGCAGCGGCGCTGCGCCGTCCCAAGCTCGGCCACTGCTTCTTCGATGAGCACCGCGATGTATGCCGAATCCGTAAGCGAACCGGAACTGGCGACGCCGCTGGAAATATCACGCGTGGCCACCGCGCGAATGCGTGCGCCGCGCGCGGTCTGCCGCGCTTCTACGACCCGAATTCGCGTCGCCCCGATATCGATGCCGAGCGGCAGCGTCGCCTGCTTCACGCAAAGATCCCGCGCAGGACGACTGCGCTCATACCTGCAGCCAGATACGGCGCAAACCGCAGTTCTTCGCCGCGATGGCCGCGTTTGGTCGCGAGCAGAAACGCTGCATAGGCACCGCCGAGCACGAACGCTACGAACAGGGCTTCCATCCCGTTCACGACACCGGCCGCACCGCCGATGCAGCATGCGAGTTTTACGTCGCCGAGTCCCAGCCCGCGGCCGCGCGTCACGAGATATACGACTGTAAGAGTGCCTCCGCACGCCGCAACGCCGAGCGCAAAGGACGGCAGCGTTTGCCACACCGCCGCCGCGCTTGCCAGGAGCGCCAGCGCGGGGAGCGTGATCGTATCGAATACATATCCGCACGCCGCGTCGCACGCTGCGCCGGCCACTACGGCGCCGAACGCGATAAGAAACAACGGCAAGGCGAACGCCTGCGCGTGCGAAACGAGCGCCGCGCTTTCGACGAGCGTTCCGGCAACAATCACGGCCGCCCCGCTGCCGCGGCACAGCGAGAGCTCGATACCGTATCGCTTCGCTGCCCCAAGGCCGCACGCGGCATAGCAGCAATTCGCGCAAAGCGCCAGACACGCGAACAGCAGGTTTTGTATCACCGCGGATGCTCGACTAACGCAATGACCGCCGGCCGGTAATGCGGCTGAGCGCTCAGCGCGCGCCTCCAAAGGCGCTGCGCGGCAGCAAAACGGCCCGCGTGATGCGCGGCCCATCCGGCGAATACGTACGCCTGCGCACCGAGCGTGCCTGCCGATCGTTCGAAATCTCTTTGCGCCCGCTCGTATCGCTTCTCGCGCAAATAGCAAAGCGCGCGATCGGATAAGAGCGTTGCATCGCCCGGGCGGTGGAGCAAGTAACGTGACGCCTCGGCAATACCGTCGTGAAGAGCGCGCGCCGTATGCTGCTGCATGCTCACGAAGACGTACCGGTCCGCAGCGGCTTCCAGCGAGGGCGAGAGCGCCAGCGCGCGGCGATACCGCTCGAGCGCGGCATTCGTATCCCCCCGGTAGAGATAATCGTCACCGCGGACGACCAGCGCCTGCGCGAGTTGCGGGCGAAACGTGACGCCGGCGATTGCCAGCGCAAGGAGAGCAGCTGCAAACCGCCGCAGGCGCGAAAATTCGGCGCTCACGCGAGTACCGCGTAATACATCGACAGGCCGAGCATCAGCGCCCCGCTTACGACGCCTGCCGCTTGACGCACCGAGTACCGCTGCAGAAAACGGCTGGCTTTGTTCACTCCGAATGCGACCGCGATCACCGGGACGGCGTGCCCGAGCGCAAAACACGCAAGCAGCATACTTGCGTACGCAGCATTCGCCGCCGCGGACGCATAGGCGAGTATGCCGACGACGAGCGGCGTACAGCACGGCGAAACGACGAGCGCAAATGAGGAACCGAGAAGCAGCGCCGCGCCGGCACTTGCATCGGCACGCCCGTGCCGATGCATGCACGCCGATTCCCCTCTCCACAGCGTCACGAATCCGCCTGCTGCAAGCGCGGCCGCCACCAGCCAATACGTGTATGCAGAAAATTGTGCCGCCCGCATGATGAGCGACGAGACCGCCCCGAACGCCGCGTACGTGAGCGTAAGACCCACGACGAACGCCGCGATCAGCACGATTGCCGTTTTTCGCGGCGTTCCGGAAGTCAGGCCGGCGACGGCGATAAAGCGCGGTGCGACGCAGGGACCGATACTCGACACCACGCCCGCTGCGAACACCAGCGGCGCCGCATACGCGCTGCGCGAACTCACGGCCGAAAGGGCTTGCGAGATCGGATCGAACACGGCTATTGCCCCGCGCCCGAGGAACTCGTTACGCCGCGCGTGCTGTCGTATTTGAGCGTCGTGTCGCTCGACGAGGCCGCAAACGATTTCATCGTTGAGGGATCGTGCGCGCCGGGGCACCAAATCTTATACGCGTCGACGCCGCCGCTCGTGCTCGTCGTGTACGTGTAATACTTACCAGAACCGGCTGCCGGATCTTCCGGAGGCTGGCCGAGATACCCGCTCAAAACGCCGCTGCTGCCCGTTGCCGCGCCGTCGATGGCTGCATTGGTTCCGGCCGGATACGTTTGCTTATCCGTATAGTACAGTTCAAACGCCGTCGCTACGCTCTTGAGGTTCGCCATGCATGCGGACGTAGCGGCTTGGGCGCGCGCATGGGTAAAATTCGGAATCAGAATCGCCGCCAAGATCGCGATGATCGCAACAACGACCATCATCTCCAGCAGCGTGAAGCCGCGCTCTCGTTCCATCGTTTTCTCCTGCGTACTGCTCGCATACGGAGTAGTGCCCAGGTTACGCGCGCGTTGAGACCCACACGGGCTGCATTTTCTGCAGCGCTGCCCGGTGCAGCCGCGAAATATGCCGCCGCGAATATCCCAAACGCTCCGACACTTCGAGTTGACTGTAGCCCTTGGCGTACACGGCGAGAATGATCGCACGCTCCGTCTCGGTGAGACATGCCAGAGCGGCTTCGGCCACCATGCGATTTTCACGATCTTCGAGCGTGTAGCAAAGCGGATGCAGCTCGACGGGTTTGAGCGCGTCCAGCGATTCCGGAACCGCCTGTGCCCGGTACAGCGCGATCTCTTCAACCTCGCGCAGCGTGAGCTGCAGCCGGTGCGCGACTTCGTACATGGAAGGCTCGCGACCCAGTTCTGCGATCAGATCGTCGTGCGCTTGCTGATAACGCCGATCGCGATCGCGCAAGCGGCGCGGCGCGCGTACCATACGCTCGTGATCTCTTACGTAATGCATGAGTTCGCCGACGACAAAGAGCCACGCGAACGCCTCGAACGGTGTTTGAAGACGCCCGTCGTAGCGGTCGCACGCCTTGATGAGTCCGATTGCCGCGATCTGCTCGAGATCGGCGCGGTCGGCTCCCCGCCGGCAGAATTTACGCGCTCCCCGCGCGCAAAGATACTGGTATTCGGCGAAGAGCCGGTCGCGGTTTTCCTGCGTGCGTTCGTTTAGCCAGAACTCGAGTGCTGCATCCAATGCAATCATTTGATATTTCCAATCAGCGTGTAAAGCGGGATGAATATCGCGGCAACGATAAAACCGACCGCGCCGCCGAGAAACAAAATCATGAAGGGCTCGAGCATCGACCCGAGTGCGCCGAGCATCGTCTCGACGTCGAGATCGTAATACTCCGCTACACGAAGCAGCATCGCATCGAGCGTTCCGGTCTCCTCACCGACGTACAACATCTGAATGCACATCGGTTCGTACAGACCGCTGCGCGCCAGAGGCTCGGAAAGAAGCGACCCCTCCCGCAGCGACTGGCGCAGATCCGTGACGCTTCTGCGGAACGGCGCGCTCGTGATCACGTCCGTCACGACCTCCAGCGCCGCAATCAGGCCCACACCCGAACGCAGCAGCGTTCCCAGCATCCGTGCGAACCTCGACACGGTGACTTTCTTGCGGATGAGCCCCACTACCGGAAGCGCCAGCAGCGCCGATTCGATAGCTACGCTGCCTCGCTCGCTGTTGCGCATGTGTGCGATCGTCAGCAAACCGAGCAGCACGGCGGCGCCGCCCAGCGCCCACGTAATCGGCGACTGCAGCGCAAGCCCGAGCGTGATGAGCGCGGAGGTGATGCGCGGAAGCGGTACGTGCAATTGATCGTACATCGACCGGAACATCGGGACGATCGTCGTGAGCAGAAACAAGACGAGCGCGACGGCAACGCACGCGACGATCGCCGGATACGTCATCGCCGCTGCGACGCGCTTGCGTGCCGCGCGATCGCGCTCCAGTACACCGGCGATGCGCTCGAGCACCTCGTCGAGCACGCCGCCGATCTCGCCCGCTTTGATCATCGCTACGTACAGACGTGGAAATTCTTTGGGGTGGCGCGCCATGGCCTCACTGAGCGCAAGTCCGCTCTCGATATCGCAAGCCGCGCTGCGCAGGGCCTCGCGCAGTCGCGCGTCGCCGCACTGCGCGATCGTTACCTCGAGAGAGCGGCGAATGGGCACTCCGGCCCGGACGAGCGTCGAGAACGATCGGAAGAACGCCACTAGGCTCTTCTGCGAAACGCCGCCCAAATGCAGCGCCGCCGCGATCGTTCCCCGCGCGGACGCCCCGTTTTCGAGCGAAGTTACGTACAGCGCACGGGTACGCAGATTTGCCAAAGCAGCCGAGGCCGTGCCTGCTTCGATGGAGCCTCGAACGAAGGCGCCTTGCATGTCGCGCGCCGTGTAGTAGTAGAGCGACGACATCGCTAGGTGAGCGCCCGATCCGAAGGACGAAGTTCGTCGGGGCGTTCTGTGACGGCACGCGCGGCGTCGAGCGTGATTTCGCGACGAGCGACGAGATCCGAGAGGTGCGCCTCGAGCGTTTGCATTCCGCTCTTCCGGCTCGTCGAAATGATGTTTCTGATCTGATGCGTTTTTCGGTCGCGGACCACGTTGCGCACCGCATCGCTTGCGATCAGCACCTCAGCGGCGCTGCGACGTCCGCCTCCTGTGGCCCGGGGCACGAGCCGCAGGCAAACCACGCCGACGAGTGTTTGAGCGAGCTGCAGGCGAATCTGCTCCTGAGCGTCACCGTTGAAGACGCCGACGACGCGATCCACGGTTTGCGCCGCATCTCCGGTGTGCAGGGTCGTCAGCACGAGATGCCCCGTTTCGGCGGCCGTCAGCGCAGCGTGCATCGTTTGCGGATCGCGCATCTCGCCGACGAGAATGACGTCGGGATCGCTGCGAAGCGCCCCATAAATCGCTTCGGCGAAGGTTTCGACGTCCCGCCCCAACTCTCGCTGATTGATCAAGGAGCGATTGGATACGTGCTGGTATTCGATCGGGTCTTCAATCGTCATCACGTGCCGCGCCTGCGTGCGGTTGATGCGGTCGACAAGGGCAGCCAGCGAGGTCGATTTTCCGCTTCCTGTCGGCCCCGCAAAGATCACGAGGCCGTGCGGTTTGTCCGCGAATGTCGAAACGACCGACGGCAACTGCAGACTTTCCAGGCTCGGAATATTTGTTGCGAGCAGACGTATGGCAAGACACGTTCCGCGCGACGTTCGATAGGCGTGAACGCGCACCGACCCGGCTTCGCCGGCATGCTGCGTTACCGTGGCGTCACCCGTAGACGCAAGCGTATTCATCGCTCGAGCGGGCAGCAATGACGCCGTTACCGCGTTTACTTCCTCTTCGGTCGGAGCGACCGTCGGCTGCTCTTCCAGAACGCCGCCGACCCGAAACACCGGTGCAACGCCGGCGCAAAGATGAACGTCGGAAGCACCGCGAAGGCGCGCCACGCGCAGCACTTCGCTCACGCGCACGGGTGCGAGGGCAGCCGTCACGCGGCACCCTCGACGACGAGAACCCGCCGGAGTTCGTCCAGCGTCGTCTCGCCGCGTACGATCCGCTGCATACCGTGCGCGTACATCGCTTCATATCCGGCGCTCCGCGCCGCATCCGCCAGTGCGACGCTCGATGCGCCGTCGGCTATGAGCCTGCGCATGCGCTCGTCGATATCGATACACTCGAATAGCGCCGTCCTCCCGGCGTAACCCGAGCCTGCGCAAGCGGGGCAGCCGTTTGCCCGATATGCCGTTACGCCGCCGGAAAGCTCGACCGGCGTGCGGCAGGCTTCGCATACCTTGCGAACGAGCCGCTGCGCAATAATCGCGGATAAGCCGGCCGCAATCGTGTGACGGGACACACCCAGCTCCACCAGCCGCTCGACGGCACTCGGCGCATCGTTGCTGTGCAGGCTCGTCAACACCAGTTGGCCGCTGAGCGAGGCCGACGCCGCCACCGCGGCCGTTTCTTCGTCGCGCATTTCGCCGACCATGATGACGTTCGGGTCCTGGCGCAAGAACGCGCGAAGGGCCGACGCAAACGTCACGCCCGCGCGGGCGTTCACCTGCATCTGCGCGACTCCGGGAATACGCACTTCCACGGGATCTTCGATGGTGCACAGATTCTGTGACTCGACGTTCCGCTCGGCTATCGCCGCGTACAGCGTCGTCGTTTTTCCGCTTCCCGTAGGCCCGCACGCAATCACGAATCCATGCGGCGCGTGAACGGCTCTTCTGAAGCGTTTCATCAGCGGTCCCGGCATGCCGAGCATGTCGATCGCCGGTATGCGTGATTGATGATCCAGCAGGCGCACCACCAGTTTTTCGCCCAGTATCGTCGGCATCGAACTCACGCGCGCATCGACGCAGCGGCCGTCGCGCTCGATTGCGTAACGGCCGTCTTGAGGTTGCCGGCGGTCTGCGATATCCATGCCGGCCAGCAACTTCATACGCGTGATCACTTGCGCGTACAACTCGGGCGCAAGCACCCTGGCCTGACGCAAGATGCCGTCGACACGTTGACGCACGCGGCCGCCGCTTCGCGTCGGTTCGACGTGAATATCCGATGCCGCGCTTCTGATGGCGCAGTCGTGAATTTCATCGAGCGCTCGAATCGCCGGTGCATCGTCGGTGCGTTGGAGGTTTGCCGTTCGCAATGCCGCGATTTCCGCTGCCGGGTACACGGCCGACAACTTCGCGCGGATCGCTTCGCGCGGCGCTCGATAGGCTCGTACGTGCATACCGGTCACGAGGCGAACGCGATCGATGACTTCGCGATCGTGTGCGTCCGGCAGCGCAATCGTGAGTTGATTTCCGTCGCTCGAGAGAGAAAGCACGTCATGCCGCAGCGCCAGCGTACGCGGAATGCGGCGCACCGCATCGGCATCCGGTGCGACAGACGCTAAATCAATGGACTCAGAAGTCCCATAATCGGTTGTAGCAGTCACACCCGCTCCCCCTAACCGGTGTACGACGATAAATCGTTTTTACCACAGGCTGTCAATAGTTTGGAAACAATACGTTCACATCTTCGTCTTAATGTCCGAGTCTTTCGCGATGCGGGCACAGGACAATACTTGCGTTTTCCTCGGAGCCTTAGGTGCATTTTGCACATAGATGCGGGAATACAAGCATCATGCGAGAGGCAACCATCATCTGCAGGCTCAGTTCGCGCCACGGTCTGGCGTACTATCAGCGATTGCGGCAAGAGCTGCCGCAGTGCGGCGTGCAGATAGCCGAAACGCACCTGGTGCGGCGGCGCAAAGAACTCAAGAAACGCATACGCCAGGCGATAAAATCGGGCGCACAGCTGATTATCGTCATCGGGGGCGACGGCACGCAAACGGCAGCGGTCGGCGAACTCGCGCATAAGAACTGTGCTTTGGCGGTTGTCCCGGCCGGCACGGGCAACAGCTTCGCCTTCAGCCTCGGCATCAAAGACGACCTCGATGCCGCCATCGACACGATCGTAAACGGCAAGGAGATCCGCGTGGACGTCGGCATCGTGAACGGCACGTATTTCGCAAACTTCGCGACGATTGGGTTCATCGCCGATGCGGCAAAGCGCACGCCGCGCGGCCTCAAACGCGTCGTGGGGCCAATTGCGTACGGCATTGCCGCGATTCAATCGTTTTTCACGGAAAAACCCTTTCGTATGCGTGTGAAGTGGAGACGCGAAAGGCTCACGATCGTGACGCATCAAGCCATCGTTGCGAGCGGCAGATACTTCGGCTGGCAGCCGCTTACCCCGCAAGCCACTTTGCGCAGCGGGGATCTAGCGTTCTTTGCCGCGGCCGGCGATAAAGCGCAGGACGTTATTGCCACGAACGCCGCACTGCTGCGCGGCGATCAAACGCAGTTGGAACACGCGCACTATTTCTCCGCGCCGAAAATCACGATCAAAACCAAACCGAAGCAGCCGCTCAACATCGACGGCCACGCGCTCGGCTCGACGCCGGCGACGTTCAAAATCGCACCCCGAGCGCTTCGCGTGCTCGTTCCGGCGGACTTTCAACCGAAAACGTGAGTTTAGAACTGCGCCTCTGGATCGCCGCGGCCGCCCTCTTCGCGCTCTTTGTCGCGCTCGGTCTGCGCGTAATGAACCGCCCGTTGGAGCGCCTGGACGCCGAAGCGATCGTCTTTCGCGGTCAGCTCACGCACCTTGCGCTCATATTTACGCGCTCCGGCCGCTCGCGGCAGCTCACCGTCGCGTGCGTTGCCGCGATCGCCGTTTACGCGGCGCTGCGTTTGCCGATCTTCATTCCGCTGCTCATCACCGGCTCGCAGATCCTCACGCAAATACTCGTCGAGTATTGCAAGACGCTCTTCAAACGCATGCGTCCCGATTACTGGCTCGTCGGCCTCGAGGCGGGGCATTCGTATCCGAGCGGCCACGCTACCACGGCGGTCGTCTTCTTCATCGGATGGGCCGCCGTCGTGGCGATGAGCGCGCTGCCCGGCGACCTCAAGAGCATACTCATCGCAGCGCTCACGCTCTGGGCACTCGGCATCGTTTGGTCGCGCCTCGCGCTCGGGGCGCATTACCTGACCGACGTCACCGGCGGCGCGCTCTTCGGCGCCGCATGGCTGTGCGCGCTCTTCACGACCTCGTCTCATTTTTATGTTTCTCTAAGGTAATCGGGGTAGATATGCCGCGTGTTGATGCGAACGTTGGGAATCGTCGTAGGCAGCGCTTGCTCGGCTGCAGCAGCGTATGCGATCGTTTCCGCGTCAACCGTTGCCGTGAACTCGCCTTCCGATTGGATGCAGTTCCGGCTGCAAAACAGCAACAACGTCGCGATGAACGGCACGCTCGAGACGTCGTGGCACATCGTGACCGGCGGACCATTCTCTTCTTCACCCACGCTCGCCGGCGGCGTGCTTTACATCGGCGATAACAGCGGCCTGCTCAGCGCAATCGATCCGAAGACCGGCAAAACGCTCTGGCGCTATCAAGCCTCGAATCCGATTATGTCCGCGCCGATCGTCTACCGCAATGCCGTCATCGTCGGCGAGGGAGACGAGAACAGCCCGCAAGGTTCGTCGCCATCGCATCCGATTCGCGTGGGAAAACCGCCGAGCGCGCTCATCGCGCTCGACCGCAGCAGCGGTGCGCTTCTCTGGAAAGTTCCGCTTCCCGGAAGCGGCATGCCCACGCCGGCGATCATCGACGGCGTGCTGGTGCATCACAACGGCGCGGGGCACGTGCTGGGCATCGATCCGCAAACGGGGCGCGTCCGCTACGATCGCAATCTCCATTCGATCGCGTCGATGGTTGCCGCGCTGCCGATGCCGGGCGAGCGTTTTGTGACCACCGGCATCGACGCGAACGCCGTGTGGATGCTGCGCGCCAAGGACGGATCGGTCGTCTGGGAGTCGCGGTTTCCGGACTACTCCTCAGGTATCGGCGATTGTCCGCCCGTGACCGACGGCTCACGCATTTACTGCAACTACGTCATGCCGCCGACCAGCGTCACGCCCGTTCAAACCGAGCGTAACGCCAACTTCCGCGCGTTCGCGCTCGATGCAAAAACCGGCAAGAAAGTGTGGGACACGTTCCTCGAGAGCGGCATTTTGCCGCAGCGCAATGAGGCCGCGATCCCGCTGCTCGCGAACGGTACGCTCTACATGGGCAGTTCGCTCTCACCGACAATGCACGCGATCGATCCGAAAACCGGCGCGCTAAAGTGGCGCATCACCACGCACGGCCCCGTCAAAGGCGGCATCGTCAACGCGGGCGGTACGCTCTACTTCGGCGATCTTGGCGGCTACTTGTGGGCGGTCAACGCGAACACGGGCGTGGTCGTCGGCGTGAAGAACATGCATTCGTCGTTCAACGTCGGCTCGCCAATCATCGCCGGACAAACGCTGATCATCGGCAGCAAAGGCGGCTCCGTCGTCGCGCTTCCCCTCGCGACCATCCGCTCCGGGCGCGACACGTAAACCCGTCTAGTAATCCGTATCCGCCGGACCGTCATCCGCGCCGTTCTCGAAGAACGAGGCTTGGCGGATCGCGGGAATCGCCTTGAACGGCGCGGGCTTCTGAGTGAAATCGAAGCAGTCGCGCAGCGCGTCCGAACGCTCGTCCGTCGTATGCAGCGACGGCAAGTCGAAGGCAAGCTCCGAGAACTTCACGATGCTGCCGAACTCGTGCTGCACGTGCGAGACGTAGTGGCGCTTCGCCCAGGGCGAGATGACGATCATCGGCACGCGAAACGCCAGCCCCATCCGGTCCAGCTGCGGCGGTTTGACGTGATCGTACCAGCCGCCCCAATCGTCCCACACGACGATGATCGCCGTCGAATTCCAAATCGGACTCTCGCCGATCGAGTTGACGATCGCCGCGACCCATTCGGGTCCGTACACGGCGCCCTCGACGCTCAAATCGCGTTGGTTCTCTTTGGATGCGGGAAAGGGATGGTCGGAATTGCGCGCCGTGGGGGCGATCCAGGTGATGTTCGGTAAGTCCGCGCGTTTCGCGTCGCGCAGCACTTGGGTTTCCGGCGATATCACGTTGGCCCAGTACGGCGAGTAGCGGATGTGCCGTATCGCATCGAATGCCGACCAAATATTGCCGAGTTCATCCAGATTCGGTGCGTAATACCGCCACGTCACGCCCAGCGGCATCGCCACATCGGCAAGCGTTTGGAAATTGTAGCAGGGCCACGGCCCCGGAATCTCGCGGCCGTCCGGCGCGATTTGGCTCACGCGCGCGGTCAGCGGAGAATCGCAGCCCCACGCGTAGCGCGTCGTCTCCATCTCGTTCGGGTTGTTTGCGGCGAACTGCGATTGCCCGGCGATCAAATATAGGTGCGCGGGAAACGACGGCCCCGTGTTCGATTGGAACATCCGATCTGCGAACGTGTACTGTTCCGCCATGTCGAAATACGGCTGAACGTCGTCCTGCGGAACGTACGCGTACGGAAAATCCCAACTCTGCTTGGGGAGCGTGTCGACGCGATCCCAGCCGTCCATGCGGCCGTCGTCGTACTGCTGAACGAACGCCTTGTGCTGATGATCCACGTCGGCGGGAAAACCGAGCGGAACGGGGTGCAGTTTCACGCGGCCGCGATGGCTCATGCCGTAATCCGCAGTGTCGGCACCGGGCAAGCCGTGAAAGAGGTTGTCGACGCTGCGGTTCTCCTGAATCACGATCACCACGTGTTTGATGTGCGATCGCAACTGCGCCGTGTAGTCGTATTCTGCGCGCTGTTTGAGATTGATGGGTTTGGCAAACGCCTGCCCGCAGGTTAATACGCCCACGCAAGCAAGCGCCAGCGCGCTTCTAAGCCACGTCCGCTCCGTCATTCGATGGAATGTACCCGCTTATGCAGCCGTTGTTCCTTCAGATCGCGCAGGCGCCGTTATTGATTCGCTTGACCAAGCGAGGCGCCGAACCCGTTACATCCCGCACGACGTGCTCCGCGATCGTTGACGCGTCCGCCGGAAAATCGATCTCGACGTGCCGCAATGCGGCCTCATAACCGTGCGTCGTGCCGTTCGGATCGGCTTTCTCGAGCACCGCGTCGTTCGCTTTGCCCATGATGCTGACCAAATCACCCGTCTTCAGGCGCCGGAACTGCACGCAGTCGATATCCGAAAGCGCGATCGTGTAGTCCCACCAGCCGGTTTTATCGTCCGCCAGCGCCTTGCTTCGGCGGTAATGCAGTTGCCCGGAGTCGACGGTGACCGCATTCTCCGTCATGCCGTCATTCCAACTCATCGTTTGCGCCGGCAAAGGGGAAGGGGTCGCGCTCACAAAGAGCGCGACCCCGATCGCCGCACATATCACCCTCCAGCGCGTTGAAGGGCGCTCCATTCCGTGTTACCCGCGATAGCGCAGGAATGCGGGAACTTCGATGTCGTCCATGTTGAGGGGAGCGACTGCATCGATCTTGGTGTCCGCGAAATTGAAGCCGCTCGCCGCGCGGCCGTAACTGCGCGAGGTACCGAAGCCGGCCGCGAGAACCGTGACGCGAACCTTGCCGGTCATCGTCGGGTCGATGCTCGCGCCGAAGATAATCTGCGCGTCGTTGTCGACCGCACGCGAAATCATCTCCGCGGCTTCGTTCACTTCGTACATCGCCATGTCGGTGCCGCCGGTGATGTTGAAGATGACGCCGCGCGCGCCTTCGATCGTCGTCTCGAGCAGGGGCGATGCGATCGCCTTTTGCGCGGCATCCGCTGCGCGGTGCTCGCCCGAGCCTTCGCCGATGCCCATCATCGCGCTGCCGGCGTCGGTCATGATCGTCTTGACGTCCGCGAAGTCGAGATTGATCAACCCGGGTTGCGTGATGAGATCCGAGATGCCTTGAATGCCTTGACGCAGCACGTCGTCCGCGTACGAGAACGCCTCGTTGAGCGGCGTGCGCTTCTCGATCACCTGAAGAATGCGCTCGTTCGGAATCGTGATGAGCGTGTCGACCTTCGCCTCGAGCTCCGCGATGCCGTGCTCGGCGGCCTGCATGCGCTTGCGGCCTTCGAACGCGAACGGTTTGGTGACGACGGCGATCGTCAGCGCGCCCGTCTCGCGCGCAATCTCCGCGATTACCGGTCCCGCGCCCGTACCGGTGCCGCCGCCCATGCCCGCGGTGATGAACACGAGGTCCGCGCCCTCGATGATCATCGCGAGATCTTCGCGCGAATCTTCTGCCGCTTCACGAGCGAGCGTCGGGTTTGCGCCCGCGCCCAATCCACGTGTGAGATTGTTGCCGATCTGCACCGTGTTCTCGGTCAGCGAATTG
>DATEHZ010000044.1:0-2366 GCA_035279385.1 Vulcanimicrobiaceae bacterium
GTGCGTTGCATACGCACGGCGCGTTGCCGCGAGCTCCACGCGCAGCAACGCGTCCTGTCCGGGCGCAAGGCGTTTGTGCGTCTGATCGTCGGCGATGCGCGTCTCCAAACGCGCCGCCCGCTCGACGAACGCCGGCGGCGGTGTTGCGGGCGCGATCATGAAAGCGATTCCGTCTTGCGCGGTTCGAGCAGCTCGACCGGAATGCCGTTCGGGTCTTCGATGAACGCGATGGCGCGCGAGCCGCCCGGCGATTTCTTTACGTCTTTAAGAATCTTCACGCCTTTGGCGCGCAGGCCGGCGACGTAGTTCTCGAGATCGCCCTCGACTTCAATCGCCAGATGCTCGTAGCGGTTGCCGATCTCGTACGGCGGGTGCTCTTCGAGATCGTACACGAGCTCGATATACGCATCCCAATTCTCGCCGACGAACGCCATATCGGCGTTGCCGGGATAGTGATACGGGCCGTCGAGCAGCTTCATCCCGAGCTTTTCCGTGTAAAAGTCGATCGTCTCTTTCATGTCGTTCACGAAGATCGACGTATGCAAATAGCGTGGCATGCCTGCCGTATACCCCGCTCGCCGGGCTGCTAGTGCAGGAAGTAGCGGTGCGTCGAGAAGACGAGGGCGACGCCGAGGCGATCCGCTGCCTCGATGACGTCCGCGTCGCGCAACGAACCGTGCGGGGCGATGACGGCCGTGCAGCCCGCCGCCGCGGCGGCTTCCAGTCCGTCCGCGAACGGAAAGAACCCGTCGCTCGCGCAGGCTGCGCCCTTGGCCGCTTCGCCGGCGCGCTGAGCGGCGATTTGCACCGCGCTCACGCGATTGGTTTGGCCCGCGCAAATGCCGCGCGTCGCGCCGCCTTTGACGATCGCGATGCCGTTGCTCTTGACGTGGCGCACGACGTCCCACGCGAACGCCAGGTCGTGCCACTCTTGCGCGCTGGGTTGCCGTTTGCTCACGACGCGCCACGCCTCCGGCTTGTAGGTGCGGTCTTCTTCTTCCGCCAGCACGCCGCCGAGCGCGCTGCGCAGCTGCACTTCGCGCTGCAACGCATCGGGCAGCGAAGGCGCATAACGCATGATGCGCAGATTTTTCTTTTTCTTGAGCAGCGCCAGCGCATCGGCGTCGAACGACGGAGCGGCAACGATCTCCAGAAAGAACGACGAGAGTGCCTGCGCCGTCGGCAGATCGATGTTCGCATCGACGGCGATGATGCCGCCGAACGCGGAGACCGGGTCCGCGTCGAGCGCGTCCCGCACGGCTTTTTCCGCGCTGGATCGCTGCGCGACGCCGCACGGCACGGTGTGCTTCACGATGCCGGCACGCACGAAGCGCTCGCGCTCCGATCCGATCTCCGCACCGAGCGGTGCGCGAGAGAGCAGCCGCAGCGTGGCATCGAGATCGAGCAGATTGTTGTACGAAAGATCTTTGCCGTGCAGCTGCTCGGGGAGACGGTCGCGATTGCTCAAGTAAAAAGCCGCGCGAAGCTGCGGATTCTCTCCGTAACGCAGCGGCTGCGCGAGCGGCATCGTAAGCGCGAGCGCGCCGGGCAATTCGCTCGGCAGCACTTCGCCCTCAGTGGCCAAATAGTGCGCGATTGCGGCGTCGTACTCGGCCGTACGTTCGAACGCGGTGATCGCCAGGCGCCGGCGCGCGTTCTCATCGAGGCCGCCGTTCTTCCCCAGCGCTTTCAAAAACGCCGGATACTGCGAGGGGTGGCTCAGAATCGTGACGTTCGAAAAATTCTTCGCCGCGGCGCGCAGCAGCGAAACGCCGCCGATGTCGATTTGCTCGATCGCTTCGCGCAGCGTCGTTCCGCGTTTTGCGACGGTCGCTTCGAACGGATAAAGGTTCACCACGAGCGTGCGCAGATCGTGAATCGCATAGGTGCGCGCCTGATCCTGATGCGTCGGATTGCGGCGATCGTAGAGAATCGCGCCGAAGACCTTCGGATGCAGCGTCTTCACACGGCCGTCGAAGAGCGGCGGGAATCCCGTTAACTCCTCGACGTCGCGCGCATCGATGCCCTTCTCGGCCAAAAACGCGCGCGTGCCGCCGGTGGCGTAAATCACCACGCCGCGGTCCGCGAGCGCCTTCGCTACCTCGGCCGCGCCCGTTTTATCGGAAAGCGAGAAGAGCGCCGCCTCAGGCAAGCGCGGGCTCCGCCTCGCGTTCGCGCGTGAGTTCCGCCGAGATGATCGAACTGATGCCCGCCTCGCCCATCGTCACGCCGTACATGCGATCCGCAAGTTCCATCGTCTGCTTGTTATGCGTGACGATAATCATCTGCGATCCGCTGACGGCAAGTTCGCGTACCATGCGCGAGAAGCGCTCGACGTTCGCATCGTCGAGGGCCGCGTCGACCTC
>DATEHZ010000045.1:0-4715 GCA_035279385.1 Vulcanimicrobiaceae bacterium
CTTCAACTTTTTGGGAGATCTGTACGCGTTCGGCGCAGCGGCAAGTTACACGCTGGTCTTTGTTGCGCTCATCAGTTTGCGCCTGAACGATCCGCAGACTCCGCGGAAATTCAAGATTCCGCTGAACGTCAACGTGCGCTACGCAGGCCGGAACGTTTCGTTTCCGATCGTCGGGGTGCTCGGGTTCTGCGGAATATTTTCAATTCTGCTGTTCGTGCTCCTCACGCATCCTATCGGCCGCATCGCGGGGCCGGCGTGGCTGCTCGCCGGTCTTGCCGGCTATCTCGTGTACCGCAAGCGCAAAGCGCGTCCGCTGCTGCATTCGATGCAGCGCGACTGGTACAAGGAGCAGACCGCCATTTTCATAGCTGCCGGCGAATTGGAATTACTGGACGAATACCGGGCGAACTGTCAGCAGGACGCCTCGCCTGCGCTTGGTGCCGCTCGTGAGGTTAACTTACACCGACGAGGCGTTTGATCGAGTCCGACGGCTCGCATTGGAGCTCCGCGAGCAGCGTGTCGCGGTATTGGCGATATTGGCGTATCGCGGCGCCGCGGTCGCCCGTTGCGAGGTGCGCGGTGATTGCGATTTGGCGTGCGGCTTCATCGCAAGGATCGTAGCCGATCATCTCCTCGGCGAGTTCGAGCGCGCGGCGCGCGCTGCCGTGGCTGAGCGCATCGCTCGCAAGCCGCTGCGCGACCTCCAACCGCAATTCGTTGATGCGCCGTTCCGTGGGTTCGAAGAACTCCCACTGCGACATGCGATCGGGGCGGCGCGAACGCAATTTTTCGTAGACCGATTCGAGCAGAGTGCGTTCGGAATCCGCCAACGCGGGGCGCGAGCGCAGAATCGAGACCGCACGATCGATCTCCCATAAATCCACGCGCACGTCGTCGTGCAAACAGTAGCCGTCTTTGGTGCGCACGATCGCCTGATCGTTACCGAGATGCTGGCGCAAGCGGTGCAAGCAGACCGAGAGCGAGTTTCGTGCGGCGTACTCGTCGAGCTCGGACCAGAGCAGATCCGCCAGACGCGCGCGCGGCACCGTTTCGCGGCGCAGCGCGAGCGCAACAAGCAGCGCGAGTTCTCGCTCCGAAAGCGTCACCGTGCGTCCCGCACAGCGCACCGAACCGTCCGTCAATCCGATTTCGAGCAGCGGAACGCGCTCCGTGCGTTCCCGCTGCAAACGGGCCATGAACCCGTTCAGCATGCCGAAATCGGCACGCCGCTGCGCGACCGCCTCGACCGCTTTGATGAACGCCGGCGTTCCGCACCGCTGCGCGCGTTCGAGCGCTTGCGACATATGTTCGTCGAAGTGCAAATCGTCGAAATTCGCGAGCGTGATGAGCGCAAGGCCCTCGATGAACGGCGCGCGGTACTGCTGCGCGGCAGTGACCGCGGCACGAGCGTGCTTGATGGCCAGCGTCGTTTGCGGCGCAGAAGCAGAGGCGATCATGCGCGCACACGCAACCCACTTGAGCAGGTCGGCGTCGTGCGGTTCCTCACTGCGTCCGCGCGCGGCTGCGGCGAAATAGGCGAAGCCGCGCACGCCGTTGCGCTGCACGACTTCGTCGAGCTCCGCACTGTACCGTACGAACGCCGCGTCATCCCCCGACAGCCACGCGCCGAACGCACCCTCCGCGAGATCCAACGCCACGAAATTGTACAGGCCGGAGCGGCGCGCGCTCTCGAGCGCGCGGTCGATGAATTGGCGCGCAACCGCAAACTCTCCGCGCACGCGCGCGATATCGGAGCCGAGCGAGAGCAGCGTGCCCGAGGCCATGATGTCCATGCCGCCCACCAGCGGCAGCGCCATCGTGAGATCGCGTTCGGCGCGATTGACCTCTCCGTTGCGCGATCGCATCAGGCCGAGCAGATAGAACAGGTAGCCTTCGAAATAATTCTTGGGCTCGTCGCCGACGCCGTTGTCCGATGCGAAGCGCTCGAGCATTTCCTCCGCTTCTTCCAGCAGCCCGATGTAGCTCATGAAGAGAATGCGGAAAACTAATATGTAATAGCGCTCGAGCTGCGTGACGTCGGGCGAAAGCGTGCGCCAGAGCGATTCCGCTTCGTCGAGCAGCTCTTCGGTGTCGATACAGAACATTCGCAGCAGCGCCGTGACGGCCCACAGACGCGGATAACGCTGCACGAGCGTGCGATCGAGCGAGGAAAGAATGCGCGCGTACTGCATCGACGGCGCGTGATCGCGAATGACTTCATGCTGTCCGAGCGCCTGCGCGGCGGCGGCTTGATCGCCGCGCGCCAAGTGCAATTCCGCCGCACGCTGATAGTGCTTGTCCTTCGCCAGCGTTTCCGCGGTCCGCGCGAGTACCTCGCTGCGCCGCTGTTCGTGATGCTCGAGCAGCAGCGATCCCAGCAGCGGGTGCATGTGAAAGGTTCCGTCGGCCGTGCGCGTGAGGAACGGCGATTCCTTCGCGAAATCGGCGAGCGCACGCACCGCGGTGTCGTCGGAGAGTGCCGCCTGCAAGTCCTCGACCTTCGCGTTCGGAACGCACGCGCAGACGAAGAGCGCCTCGACGAGCGCCGGATCCAGCGACGCCAGCACCTGGTCCGCCAGGTAGTCGTGCAGTTCCTCGAACGCGACGTCGTCGAGGGACTCCAGCAGCGTCTCGATGCGGCCTTCGTTCGCGAACCGCTTTAAGAGGAAGACCGCGATGGGCCAGCCCTGCGAGAGCTGCATGATGCGCGCGAGCAGCACCGGGTCGTCGCTGTTGGCCCGAAAAAGAGAGGCGACCTCGGTTCGGTTGAACGCGAGGTCGTCGGCGCGCAGGGTCAAGATTTCATGGGGCGGTGCAAAGCGCGTGAGGTGCACGCGCAGGCTTTCGCGCGAACAGATGACGATCGCGCGCCCCTCGGGGCGCTGCGTGAGCAGCCGCGCGAAAAAATCGCGGGCCGATGCGTTGCGCGCGATGTGTTCGGCGTTTTCGAAGACGAACGTCGTGCCGCTGACGGGCGTTTTCCAGGCTTCGAGCGCCAAGTTCACCCGTTCGGCCACGCTGGTGCCGCCGTCGCCCAGCATCAGTTCGCGCTGCGTGAGCGCCTGGGTGCGGGCCGGCGTCTCCGCCGCGAGCGCCGGAACGAGCCGCCGGGCCAGGTCCAGGTCGTCGAGGATGCCGGCCGCGTCGCACACAGCACTGCCGGCGCGCCCTGCTATGAGCTGGCGCGCTAGAGTCGACTTCCCGAAACCGGCGGGGGCGATGAGCGCGAGGATTCGCGGCTGAACCCGTTCGAGGCGGTCCAGAAGCGAATCACGCCGGAGCTCATGGAGTCCGCCGGGAGCGATAGCCATCTCCTAGTTATTACGACGCGGTGGCCGCTAAGACTTCCGTCGCACAATAAACCTTGTAAGCAGTTTGTAAGCAAATGTTCATGGTCCGTAAGGCCCAAGAAAATTCGATCCGGTACGCTTGCACTATGCCCCGCCGGAAATCGGCTTTTTCGGAGGGGCTCAGAGCCGTTCTCACAGCGCTCTCATAGGGGAGACCAGGGATGTCCATACTGCAGGAAACCGCCGCGGCCCGCGTTTTGGTCGTCGGCAAGGACCCAATAATCACCCGAACGCTCAGCAAACTGCTCGAGCTCGACGAACGGATTCACGTTTTGGGAGAGGCGCCGTCCATTGGAACCGCGCCGATTTCGGAATTACGCCCGGACGTTGTGATTGTCGACGAGGATGGGCAGAGCGTCGACACCACCGCCGCCCGCAACTATATCTCCGAGGTCTCGCCCGACAGCAACGTCTGCGCGCTCGAGACGCTGCGCGACCTGACGGTCAGCGAATTGCTCGAAACGGTCCGCCGGATGGCGCCGCCGCAGTCCGCTTCGCAGGCGAACCGGCACCTGCGCGTCGTGGCCACGCCCGAGGAGCGCGACGCGCTCGCCTCGCTTTCCGACCGCGAGCTGCAGGTCGTGCGTTTGGTCGCGGAGGGCCTTTCGAACAAAGAGATCAGCGCTCGTCTGACGCTCAGCGACAAGACCGTGAAGAACCACATCTCGCACATCCTGGCGAAGATGGGACTGACGGCGCGCACGCAAGTCGCGGTCTACGCGATTCGCGCCGGATTCGTATAAGCGTTCTCCTTGGGTGCAGCAGCAAATCGCCCGGTGCCGCGCAGGCGCCGGGCGATTTGCATCCAAGCGGCGACCGCAGGTTTCGCGTAACGAAGCGGCGGGAATTTTGCGAGCATGCGTAATGCTCAGCCCAACTGGCCGAACGGAATCGGTCTCTTAGCGATCCACCTCGGTGCGATCGGTGTTCTACTGCCGATCTTCTTTTCGTGGTGGGCGGTGATAACCGCAGCTATTATTGCTTACGCCACCGGCGGCTGGGGCGTTACGCTGGGGTACCATCGTACGCTGACCCATCGCAGCGTGCGTTTGCGCAAGCCGGTGGAATACGCCGTCGCGGTTCTGGGCGCGCTGGCGTTTCAGGGAGATCCGATATCGTGGGTCGCCACGCATCGCGTGCATCACGCGAACTCCGATCAGCAAGGCGACCCGCACAGCACGCGGCTGGGATTCAGCTGGGCGCACATGACGTGGCTGTTCAAAGCCAATCCGAACATACCGCGCACGCCGGAGGAGTATCGCCGCTACTGTCCCGATTTATGGAACGAGCCGTTCTACCGCGTACTGCATCATCTGCATCTTCCGCTTCAGATCGCGCTCGCCGGTCTGCTCTTCGCACTCGGCG
>DATEHZ010000046.1:0-35875 GCA_035279385.1 Vulcanimicrobiaceae bacterium
ACAACCGCTCGAACTCGACCTTTTGACGGCGAATATCACCGCCAACGTTCCGGAAGAGGCGCCTTCCGACCAGGCATGAGCGATCAGTGGGCCGTGCTCGCGCAAGAGTACGCCGGTCAACGCACCGGATACTCGACCGAGCTGTACGATACCATCGCCGCGTTCGGTCTGCGCCGCGGCGCGACGATCCTGGACGTGGGATGCGGCACGGGCGTTGCGAGCCGGCCGTTTGCCGAGAACGGCTTTACGGTCACCGGCGTCGATTCGTCCGAAGCGATGCTCGCGCAGGCTTTGCAGCACGTGCCCAACGCAACGTTCGTGAAAGGCGAAGCCGAAGCGCTGCCGTTTCCGGACGAGCGGTTCGACGTCGCGGTCAGCGCGCAGACCTACCACTGGGTCGATCGCACGCGCGCGCTCGCGCAGGCATATCGCGTGCTGCGGCGCGGCGGCATCATCGCCGTTTGGTGGAAGCATCTGATGGCGCAGGATCCGATCAAGATTCTGCGGGACGAAGTCTTTCTGCAGCTCGGGAAGGAGCCCGCCGCAAGCGGCCTGGGCGGCGGATTCAAAGAGTTCTACGCCTCCCAGTTCACGCAGCAAACGCTGCGCGTGCTGCCCTGGCGCATGGCGATTTCGCTGGATGAGTACATGGGGTACGAACGCTCGCGCGCGGCCGTGCGCAACGCGTTCGGCTCGCAAGCCGACGACTATTTTCGATTGCTCCAAACGCGGATACGCGAGCGCGCCGGCGCTGAGAATCCGACGCTCACGCTCGCATACATTCAGTACCTTTACCTGGGCAAAAAGCCGTAGGAGTCTTCAGTGCGTCTAGGAGTGCACGTGCGCGTGAGCGCCGGGTATGCCGCTGCAATCGAGTACGCCAAGCGCGTCAAGTGCACGGCCGTGCAGATATTCTCGAGCAACCCGCGCAGCTATCGCACGAGCGCGATCAATAAACCGGCGCTCG
The DNA here is from genome assembly GCA_035279385.1 of Vulcanimicrobiaceae bacterium. Lineage (GTDB taxonomy): Bacteria > Vulcanimicrobiota > Vulcanimicrobiia > Vulcanimicrobiales > Vulcanimicrobiaceae > DATGJX01. The sequence goes on from DATEHZ010000046.1 coordinate 968, forward strand.
AAGCGTTCAAGGCGGCGCGCATCGAAGCGGGCATCGACCCGTGCGTCATCCACACGCCGTACCTCATCAACTTGGCGAGCGAAGATCCGAAGATCGGCGCCGGCTCCGTGGGTCTGCTCAAAAACGATCTCGCCGCGGCGCAAGCCGGCGGCATCAAGTTCGTCAACACGCATCTCGGATCGTACGGCAAGCGCGATCGCGAAGAAGGCTTCATTTCGGCGTGCCGGCTGCTCGAACAGGCGCTGGAAGATATGGCGCCGGACGTGTATCTGGTCATGGAAAACTCCGCAGGCGCGGGTGCGCTTTGCGGCGGAACGCTCGAGGAACTCGGCCGGTTCGTCAAGGCCCTCGATCACCCGCGGCTCGGCGTGTGCCTGGATACGGCGCACGCCTGGGCGGCCGGCTATGAAATCAACACGCAGCGCGGCGTCGACGACTTTTTGTATCAGGCGGCAGAGCACGTCGGCTTGGATCGCGTGCACATGTTCCACTTCAACGACACGGAAGTACCGCTCGGCGGCAACCGCGACCGGCACCATCACATCGGTGAGGGCAATATCGGCTTCGAAGGCTTTCGCGCGCTCGCATCCCGCCCGGAGCTGCGCGAAAAGACCGCAATTTTAGAAACGCCGGGTGAAGAAGCGGACGATTTGCGCAACATGGAGACGATTCGCGCCATCTTTCGCGGCGCGGGGCATACGGTCGACTAGCTTGCCGTAACGAATCGCGCCGTTCGTCTGCGCGCGGGTAGACCGCGTGAGATAGCGAACGTTCCGTGCGTGATCGCGCACTTTGACGTGGACGCGTTCTACGCAAGCGTCGAGATTCGGGACGACCCCTCGCTCAAAGGCAAGCCGGTCGCGGTTGCCGGTTCGAGCCGGCGTGCCGTCGTGCTGACCGCATCGTACGAAGCGCGGCCGTTCGGCGTGAAATCCGCCGTGCCGCTGTGGAAAGCGCTCGAAGCCTGTCCGCAGCTCGTCGTCGTGCGGCCCAACATGCAGAAATACCGCGACACCTCGCGCGAGATTTTCGGCATTCTGGAGCGGCGCGGCCACAAAGTGCAGGGCCTCTCGATGGACGAGGCGTTCGTCGATTTTGGCGGCATATCGCTCGAGGACGCCGTCGAGCTCGCGCAGACGATTCGCGCGGAGATTTACGACACGGTTCGCCTGACGGTGAGCGCCGGCGTCGCGAGCGGAAAGATGGTTGCAAAGATCCTTTCCGACTCGTGCAAACCGAACGGGTTGCAAGCGCTCTGGCCCGGTGAAGAGGCGGCGTTTCTCTCGCCGTTGCCGGTCGGGCGTTTATGGGGCGTGGGTCCGAAAACGCAAGCCCGTCTGCTCGAACGCGGCATCACGACCATCGGCGATATTGCGGCGCTGCGCGACGAACAGGCGCGCGCGATATTCGGCTCGTGGGGTTTGGAGCTGCGCGACCTGGCTGCGGGTATCGATCGCCGCCCGGTCGAGCCCGACCGCGAAACGAAGTCGATTTCGACCGAAGAGACCTTCGAATACGACGTGCGCGACGAGCGGCGGCTGCGCGAGGTGCTGCGCGAACAGGCGATCGAACTCGCCCAGAAACTGGAGCGCGAAGGTTTGTCGGCCTGTACGATCGGCATAAAAATCAAACGCTCCGATTTCACGATCGTCGCGCGTCAAACGAATTTGGCCGAACCGACGACGCAAGCGCGGCAGATCTTCGTCGCCGCCGTACACTGCCTGCGCCGCGCGGATCTCGGACGCCACGCCGTGCGCCTTCTAGGCACGCGCGTGGCATCGCTCGTGCAAGGCGAACCCAAGCAACAATCGTTGTTCTAAATGTTTAGATGTGATCCAGCGACCAGACGGGGTCGGCGCTGCCCGCGGCCTTTGCGCGTTCGAGAAACCGCGTGCCGCCCGGCGTAAGCGGCGCGACCATGAAAATGGCGTCGCTGCGTATGCGTACCGAACCGCGCGGCAGCACGGCGCGAACCGGCGAGGGAGGAAGCCATCCCACGATTCTGCGCAAATCGCCTGCCGCGACGCGAAGCAGCGCCGGTATGAGCGCGCGCGAATGCGGGGTGCCGAACGCCAGTTCATCAACAACGTAGGCGTCGTGCCGCGGCTCGCGCTGTCCGATGACGTAGGCGGCAATCGCGCGTCCTTTGCAAACGGCGAGGTTCACCGGCTGCGCGTGCTGCTGCTGCGAGGCGTGCGCGATCCGCGCGCGCATCCAGTTCCAAACCGCGGGGGGCCGCGTGAGGGAAAGATCGCGAGCGCGTTCCATGGCTTCGAAGCACGCGCGCACGCCCGTCCATTCGCGATCGGCGATGGGCTGAGCGTCGATGCGCGCGGGTTCCAATGAATCGGCGCGAAACGAGATCGCGCGCGACGGCAGTTCGGTAAACCCCAGTTCTTTATAAAATTGCGGATGGATGTCGGAAAACAAGTACGCGAAGTCCATGCCCGACGAGCGTGCCGCGTCGAGCGCCATCGCGAGCATTGCGCTCGCGAACCCCTGCCCGCGAAACGGTTCCGGCGTGAACACGGCGCCGATGCCCATCGCTCGCAACGTCTGGTTGTCCGCTCGCGCGCCGCGCTCGTAGCGCTTGAATGTGGCGAAAATATTTTCGCCGCCGGAGAGTCCTATCGTCCGGTACGACTTGCGCCCGTACGCCGTGTGTGCGAGCTGCGTCGTCTGCTCGCGGTACGTTTGCAGGGGACGGCCTCGCGCCCAGAGCGGCTCCGTAAGCGGCAGAACCTGCTCGGCATAGCTCTGCGCGGAGATCTCTACGAGCCGCAGATTCATCCTGCGTAGACTGCGCGGGTCGGGTGCCAGCGATCGGAGACGTCGATCGTGCCGGGCAAACGCGCGGCCTGCAGTTCGTGCAGAAACTCCGGAGCGGCGATGCCCCGCGTCGCGCGTTCGCTCGCCGTGACCAGTACGCTTTTCTTCGCGCGCCGCAGCGCGTAGACGAACGCGCGCCGCTCTTCCTTGTTGTACGCCTCGCGCGCTTTCGTGCGAAACATGTAATAGGTGAATTTCGCCGTGCGCGCCGCATGCGCGTCGCCGACGTTCTCTTTGGCGATCATGCCCAGGCTCGGGCTGTACAAAAATGCGTCGGGGGCGTACCAGCGCGGGAACGAGCCCGCGCGCGCACGCGGGATGACGACATGGTCGAATTCGCGTCCGCGCGCCGCATCGATGCTGAGCATGCGGACTGCTCCGGGCTGCTCGCGCAGCTCCCAGGTTTCAAAGTCGCTCTCCATGCGCGCCTGCGCGTACTCCAAGAATTCACCGAGCGACGCCGCCGGGTTGCTCTGCGCGAAGCGGTTCATGCGATCGTGCAAACGCCCCAACGTCTGCTGCTGATGCGCCGCGCGCGCGCTGCCGGCCGGCGCGGCTGCCGCGAGACCTTCGCTCCATACCAAGCGCGCAAACGGCGCGAGCTCCATGCGCGTGAGCGCTTCGCGCCAGCGCGCGAGTTTCGCGCGCAGCATTTGCACGCGTTCGCGCCCCTGCGGGGAGAGCCGATCGTCTTGGTCGCCGCGCAGCACGTTCCACGCCAGCCGCAGGTCGCGCTTGACGTCCCACCGCCCGGAACGCGCGCCGTTCTCCTCGCCCGGCGACTCTTCGAATAAGACCGTTTGCGCATCGGGCGGTTCGCTGCACAAGGCGTAGACGGTCGCATCGGAAAGCGCCATGGCCGGCCCGGATAAGACGCGCAGCAGATAATCGTGGCGGAACGGATCGTGAACGGCCCAGAGGATCGCGAGCGCGTCGAGCGCTTCGGGTTCGGCAAACACGTTTAGATCGCCGGCGATTTGCACGCGCACGTTGCGATCGAGCAGCGCGTCGCGATAGGGGCGCACGTCCCGGACGGAACGGAAGACGATCGCGATGTCATCGTGCGAGACGCCGGAGGTGAGCAGATCGACCACGTGCTCGGCGATGTACTGGGCCTCCGCGCGCCGCGTGCTCGCGCGAAAGAGCGTGAGCCCGATTTGCGGATCCGTGCTCACCGGCGAAGCGCCGGGGGTGCCGAGCAGATGGCGGCAGGCGACGTCCACCGCGAACGGGCTGCGGCGCTGCTCGTCGAGCGGAACGCGCCGGCCGGGCAGAGCGAATACGCGATCCGGGCGCGCGCCGCGGAACGTCGAGGTTGCGGAATCTTGATCGCCGGCAAGCGTCGCGCCGTCGAGATCGTTTCCGTAGATCGACTGCAGCAGTTGCATCTCGCCGATGGTGAGTTCTTGCGCGTCGTCGACGAACAGTAAAGGATGGCGCTCGCGCAGACTGCGTGCGGCGCTGGGATCCTTTTGCAGAAAATCGGCGGCTTGAGCGATGACGTCGCGCGGCGTAAGACACCCTTGACGAACGGGATGATCCAGATACGAGCGATACAGTTTCGCAAGGATTTTCGCGAGGTCGATTTCGCGCCGGTACTGCCGCTGGAGCTCTGCGGCATCGGCGTGCAGCGAGTCGCGGTGCGTGTCTTTCGTGTAGTAAAGCAACTCGGGGCTCGCCAGGTTGGGGGGCTTCGCGTAAAACTGCGTCGCTCCGCGCAGCGCGCTCTCCAAAAACTGTTCGGGCGAAATGCGCGCGTCGCGCAATTTGCAGAAGAGGCGGAAGGCGGCGTCCAGGAATCGCTCGGGTGCGCGCAGACCCGGCACCTCGGGATCGACCTCGGCTTCGATGAGTTCGCGCCATTCCAGCGTAAGCAGCGGCCGCGCGCTTTCCGCAAAGAGCATTGCCGCGCGCACGTCGTCGATCTCTTCCGCCTGGGAGAGAGACTCGAGTGCAAGTGCGTGCAATTCGCGCACGCTTGCGTTCGGATGCCGCACGCGTTCGCGCAGCACGCTCAGTCCCGCCTCCGAGACCGAGGTGAGTAAAACGGGGCCGCGCTCCGCGGCTTCCAGGGCTTGGCGAACCAGTTCGGTCGTTTTCCCGGTGCCGGCCGCGCCGGTGATAAACGTGCTCATCGCGCGAAACGCTCTTCCTCGGGATACGGTCTGCCCGCGCATGCCGTTTTATACACGCAATACTGGCACGCCGAGGGATCCTCGCTAACGGGGAACGATGCCGTCTTTCCCGACGTAAGTTCCGCGCACAGTTCGAGCATGCGGTCGCGCGCGCGCTCGAGCTCGCCGATCGGGATGACGCCGGTCGGACTCTGCGAACGCACCACGTCGGCGGGAACCGGAACCACTTCGAGCGCGATCGGGCGCACGTCGAGCAGTGCGTCTTTGAGCGGCACGAGCGCCAGACGCGAAACGCGATCGCCTTGCGCGGTGCGCGCCCAATAATAGAACGGCAACTGAAAATCCCTGAACTGCCGGACTTTCTCGCGATACTCGGCGGCGCTCATCGCGATCGAGCCCGTCTTATAGTCGATGACCGTCACCGCGCCCGTACGGTCGTCGCGGTCGAGGCGGTCGATGTAGCCGATGAAATCGTAGCCGTCGATCTGCAGCTCCGCGCTCAGCTCGCAGCCGACGACCGTGAACGGCGCGCGTTTTGCTTCCGAAACAAGCCACTCCACGTACTTGCGTGCGGTTCGCGTCGCTCGCCGGCGCTGCAGCTCGTATTCGACCGGCGTCTCGAACAGGTTGCGGTGACGATCGAACGCAGCGTTGACGTAACCCTGCAGTTTGCGATCGAGTTCTTCCGGCGAAGCCTCCGCGGGCTGCGGGAATTCCGCGTGCAGATCCTCCAGCGCGGCGTGAAATGCCGTTCCATAGAAGGAGGCCGACGATCCCCGATCTTCGATCGCCGCGCAGAGATAGCGGTAATACCACTTGCGCGGGCATTCCACGTACGTATTGAGCTGCGATGCGGAGAAGCGCGGATTGTGCGTTCGCACGCCCGACGCCGCTTCGGGCGCCAGAGGTTCGAGCAGTGCAAACTCGCCGTCCGAAGTTGCGGCCGGCAATGCGGTTTCGTGCGAGTCGAATTCGAACTTCGCCTCGCGCAGCGCGGCCGTGAACGCGATGAGCGTTTCTCGCGCCTCCATCCCGCATGCGACGCGCTCGCGTGAGATGAGCTCGAGAAGAGAGCGTGCGCGCGCCCAGAGCGTTACGTACGCGCCGGCGACCTCGTGCGGGACGCCCGAGAGTGGCGAGCGCAGCAAACGCGCCGCGTAGGATTCGTCGCGCGACCGGCTCCACGCCGCCGCGGCCGCGAGAAAAGCACGGTGCTCCGCAGACTCCACGAAGCATGGTTGGGAAATCGATGGAGGCGACCCTGCCGCCTGCGTGTAACGGCGCAACCATGCGACGGATCGTCATCGGCGTCAGCGGCGCGAGCGGCAGCATCTACGGGTTTCGGGCGCTCGAAGCGCTTCGCAGCGCGGGCGTCGAGACGCACCTGGTGCTGAGCGAACAGGCACGCCGAACGATTGAACTGGAGACCAATAAGAGCGTCGCGGACTTCGAAGCGCTGGCGCACGCGGTGCATCACGACGCGGATCTGGCAGCGTCCATCTCCAGCGGCTCGTTCGTGACCGACGGGATGATCGTGATCCCGTGCTCCATCAAAAGCGCATCGGCGATCGCCTATTCCATCAATTCGAATCTGCTCGTTCGCGCCGCCGACGTGTGTTTGAAGGAGCGGCGCAAACTCGTGCTGGTCGTTCGCGAGACGCCGCTTCACGCCGGACACTTGCGCACGCTCACGCAGCTTGCGGAAATTGGGGCCGTGATCTTGCCGCCGATGCCGGCGATGTACGCAAAGCCGCAAAGCGTCGACGACATCGTCAATCATACCGTGGGCAAAGCGCTCGATCAGTTCGGCATCGAGCACGCGCTTTTCAAGCGCTGGGAGTCGCCTGCGTAAGCAACGCTTGCGCCAGCGCGATGTCGCTGACCCGATCGACGTTTACACCGATCTCGGCATAGGGTGAGACCACCGCGCGAACGCGCGCCCCGATGACGTGCGACGCGCGTGCCTCGGCCTGCGCGATCGAGAGCCGGCGAAAGGCGAACCGCAGCAGCACATCCGCGCCGAAGAGCCGCGCCAGATGCAGCGGGTTCTTGCGCGCCCGGCCGAGCTGCTCGATGAATCGCTCGAGCGAGGGAAAGACGCGCGGACGGATCGTGATGAATCCCGTTCCGCAATACGTGCCCTCGCGCAGCGGCGCCCACGTGTGCGGCACCTGCGGATATTTCGCCAGGTGCACGCGTTTCTCGAGGCAGCCGTACGTGAGATCGGCGTCCTTCGAACGCGCTTGTTTAATGTAGTCTTCGACCGATTCAACGCTTAGAACCGGAAGATCCGAGGTGCTCACGAGCACGTCGTCATCCGCCGGGAGGTCGCGCAGTCCGCTGCGCAGGCTGTCGCGAATGCGCTCGCCGTCGGCGCGGCATTCGTCTGCGAGCGCGAGAGCCGGCGACCCGTGCGTCTGCGGCGGCGCGACGGCGATAATGCGTCCGACGGACGGAGCGGCGCGCAGGGCGCGAAGCGTGCGTTCCACCAGCGTGACTCCGGCTATTTCGACGAACGCTTTATTCGGCGCGCCCGGCGTTTGCCGCGCGAGCTCATCGTGGGGTCCGCCGGCCAAAACGATCGCCGTGATGCGGCTCATGCGGCGCCGCGCCAGTCTTCGCCGTTCCAGAAGGCGCAGCGGAAAACGCGGAATGAATCCGGCAGCTGCAGCGCTGCGGCCAGCGCGTCGGCCTGCGCGCGCGTCCGCGTAAGCGCGAAGACGCACGACCCCGAACCCGTCATGAGCGGGCGGTTTGCGCCTGCGCGCGCAAGGGCGTCACGTGCGGATGCAATCTCGGGCGTTGCCGGTGCAAGAACGTCTTCGAAATCGTTTTGCAGCAGCGAGAGGACGCGATCGAAGTCGGCGCGCTGCAGCGCTTCCGCCATTTGCAAGCTCGCCGACGCGTTTCGCGGACGGGACGGTTTGGGCGCCGCGTCGATTTGCGCGTACGCCCACGCCGTTGAAACCGAGACGGCAGGCTTCACCACCACGGCATGCCACGGCGGCACCGGGCCCAGCGCGGTAACGCGTTCGCCGGTGCCCTCGACCAGCGCGGCGGTCTGCACCAAGAAGAATGGAACGTCCGAGCCGAGGGAGCGTGCGGCGGCAACATAGTCGATATGCGGCGGTGTGCCGAATACTCCGCGCTGAGCTGCCAGCAGAACGGCAGCGGCGTCGCTCGATCCGCCGCCCATGCCCGCGCCCGTGGGTATCGCCTTCCGCAGGTCAAGGCGATATCCGGAGACGCCGAGCACGCGCATCGCGCGCTCCACGAGATTGTCGTCCTGCAGTTCTGCAACGTCGCAGTCGAATGCGGGCTGCGCCGACGGCGCGATACGCAGCTCGTCGCACAGGTCGACCGGCACCATGACGCTGCGCAACGCGTGCAATCCGTCCTCGCGGCGCGCCAGGACTTCCAGCGTGAGGTTGAGTTTGGCCGGAGCGCGCAGCGTCTCGCTTGCTTTCACGCGCCTGCGGTTGCTTGCGCGGGCGGGACATCCCTGCGCGGGGTAGTAAGTGGAACAACATGCGAGCCAGCTATGACGCACAGCACAACGAATATTGCGCGTACGTCTTACCGGAGGCGCAGACACCCTACGGGCTGCTGCTCGGGAATTTCAAATCGTTTGCCCAGTCTACCGCCAAGGGCGGCATTCGCGGTCTGTGGGACGCCGACACCGATCAGATCATTTTCGGAACGCATCAGATCGCATACCGGCTGCGCGATCTGAAGCACACGGTTTTCCCGCATCAGATAACGCGCGAGTTCACGTTTCTGCCCTACGCGCAAATCTCGGAATTTACGGTTGCCGACCGGCTGCACGTCACGGAGGCGTTCTTCGTTCCTCACGGTCCGCGGCACGAGCGCGTCGTCAGTTTCGTCGTCGACGTCACGCTCTATAATCCGGGAGGCACGCCGCTCGAAACGTCGGTCTTTCCGTGGGCGCTGCTCGTCGGCCAGCGGTTCTACGGCGAACCCGAGCACGAAGTGCGCGCGTGGGTGCAAGGCGACTTCATCTGCTCCAAAAATCAGCAGACCGGTGCGGAGCGCTGGTGGGGCGGGTCACGCACGCCGCACGCGGCGATCGTCGGCTTGCGCGAACAAATCATGCTGCACCACATGCGGGCGGGATCGCTGCGTGCGGAAGAACATCTCGACGAAGTGACTCCGCAACTCGCGGAGTGCGTGAGCCGGCGCATTTTCGGCGCTCTCGAATATCGCATCACCGTGCCGCCGGGTGCGCGCGAATCGCTGCGTCTGGCCGTCGTCTTTCACAAAGACGGCGAGGAGAAATCGCGGCCCGTGCTCGAGCAGCTGCTCCACGATCCGAAAGCGCTGCACGAAACGCAGCGCTACTTCGCGGGCAAACTTTTGGATGCGCGCTTCATGACGCCCTCGCCGGCGATCAGCCGCGGCGTGGTCTGGGCGAAAGCCAACATGCTGCGCATCATCAAGGAGTATCCCAACGGGTGGGGTTCGACCAACTCGCCGCCGTCGGATATTCTCGTCTCACGCGACACGTCGTGGTTCGTGCACGGCTTCGACTATTTCTTGCCGCAATTCAGCCGCGACGCAATCGAGGTGTTCAATAACTTCACGGAAGAGTCCGGAGAGATGATCGAGTACGTGCGCGGCGTAAGCGGATTCAAAACCTCGTACGAACTCAACATCAACGACGACACGCCGCTGCACCTGATCGCGATGCTCCATCACTACAACGCCACGCTGGACGATCAGTGGGTGCGCAACTGGTTCCCGCTCATCTGCAAGATTGCGGATTACATGCTCACGCAGCGCGACAAGAACGGGCTGCTGTTCTGCCGGGCCAGCGGCGTCGACATGTTCGGAATCAGTTCTTGGCGGAACATCATTCCGTATTACACCCTCGACGGCGCGGTGACGGAGATCAACGCCGAAGGCGTCTTCGCGCTCGAAGCGGCGGCGATGCTCGCGGCGGTCGTGGGAGACAACGATCGCTGGCACCGCTACTCGTCCGAAGCGCAGTCGCTGCGCCAATCGATGATGCAGTATCTGTTCAACAGCGACACCGGCGCGTTCGTGCTCAACTACGATCAGGAGCAGAACTACCAGGACAACTTCACCGCGGACGAAGTCTTTCCGGTGCTCTTCAATGTTGCCGATGCCGATCAGCGGCGCAAGATTCTCGACCGCCTGTGCGAGGCGGACTTCACGACGCCGGTGGGACTGCGCACGATTTCAACGGCGGATTCGTGGTATTTTCCGTCCCACGGTTTCGGTCTGCTCGGCGGCGTCTGGCCCGATCTGACGCTGTGGTTCGTGCTCTGCCTCGCGCGCAACGGCAGCACGGATCAAGCGGTGCACTGGATGGAAGCGATCTATGACACGATGGAAGCGGGCGCCGTGCGCAACACCGTACCGGGCGAATTCGGCGAATGGTTCGACGGCGGCTCGCTGACCAATCGCGGCATGTATCTCTCGCCGTGGACCGGCGCAAAATACTTGTGGGCCGTCGCCGAGACCGTCGGCGGACTCGACGGATACCGCACGAGCGGACGTCCGCATCTGGTGCCGCTGCGCCCGCGCGGCTGGAAGTGGGTTGCGGCGGCGCGCGTGCATTGGGGCGGACAGCTCTGCACGTACGTGATCGATTTCGAACGGCACGTCATTTACGCGAACATGCGCGAGCTTTCGGCTGAAGAGCCCTACCTGTGCATGTACGCGGGGCGAGACGTGAGCGGCGAGGTCACGACCTCGCCGGTCGAGGTCGGCGCGGTCGCGTTCCAAGACGAGGAAGGCGCGGTGCGCGCGTTCTTGTGCAACATGAACGATCAGGCGCGCCACGTCTCCATCGAATTCCGCGGCATCAGCAAGCGCATCTCCCTCGAACCGGGCGAGCTGCGTGAGGTCCACTTGGTCGGCAAGCCGGCCGAGCGCCAAGCCCGCGCCGCGGCGCGGGACGTCGCGCCACGCAGGCTCGAAACCGTCTAGCCCCGTACTCGTAGAGTCCCGTGCTTGATCCCGCCAAACGCTTTATAACGATCGCCTTAGCTTTGGGCATTCTCGTGCTCGTCGTCGGCATTGCGCTGGGCGAGCGCGCCGGCGACCGCGTCATCGGGCAGGTCACCGAAAAACGGCTCGAAAGCATCGCGCCGGTCACCGTCACGCCGGCGCCGAAGAAGAGCACGGCCAACGCGTACGGGCCCAATTGGAAGCACACGGACGTCATGGCCGCGGCGCCGGACCCGCAATTTCCCGATCCGCGCGTGCCGCCCGCCGCGCTGCCGACGCCGACGCCCCGCCCGAAGAACACGCCGCCGCCTCCGACGCAGGCGCCGACGCCAACCCCCACGCCGAACATGAATCTGCCGATCTGGCGGCGCGCCGCACCCATGCCGACCGCGACGCCGGCCGAAACCGGCTCGCCGGGCGTCTCGCCGAGCGGCTCCGTGTCGCCGGAGCCGAGCCCTTCCCCGGAAGGCTAGCAAACCGACGAAACTTTCCCGTCACATCCCGGCATTGATCTCAATGTCGCCATTGGATTTGGCTGATATGATGAGATTATGACAGAGACAACCGGAACCGTTACCGTCAAGCGCGGTCTCGCGCAGATGCTCAAAGGCGGCGTCATCATGGACGTCGTCACCCCCGAACAAGCCGTCATCGCCCAGGAAGCGGGCGCGGTTGCCGTCATGGCGCTCGAGCGCATTCCCGCTGATATTCGCGCGATGGGCGGCGTCGCTCGCATGAGCAATCTCGAACTCGTGCAGTCGATCATGGACGCGGTCACGATTCCCGTGATGGCCAAAGTGCGCATCGGGCACTTCGCCGAGGCGCAGGCGCTGCAGACGCTGGGCGTCGACTTCATCGACGAATCGGAAGTGCTCACGCCGGCCGACGACAAGTATCACGTCAGCAAGCACAACTTTACGACGCCGTTCGTCTGCGGCGCGCGCGATCTCGGCGAGGCGCTTCGCCGCATTGCCGAAGGCGCCGCGATGATTCGCAGCAAGGGCGAAGCCGGAAGCGGCAACATCGTCGAAGCCGTCCGCCATATTCGCGCGATCGGCGATGCGATCAAAGAACTGACCGTCGTCCCCGAAGAAGAACTGGTTTCGCGCGCGCGCGATCTCGGCGCCCCGCTCGAACTCGTGAAAGAGATCGCGAAGAACGGCAAACTGCCCGTCGTGCTGTTCTGCGCGGGCGGCGTCTCGACGCCGGCCGACGCCGCGCTCATGATGCAGCTTGGCGCCGAAGGCATCTTCGTCGGCAGCGGCATCTTCAAATCGAACAATCCGAAAGCGTTTGCCAAAGCGATCGTCGACGCGACCACGCATTTCAACGATCCGCAGGTGATTGTCGAAGCCAGCAGATCGCTCGGCAAAGAAGCGATGGCGATGGAAGGCATCGACATTCGCAAACTCCCTGAATCGGAGCTGCTCTCACCCCGTGGCAACTAGTCACCCCGAGCCCGCTAAGGGACAGGTCATCGGCGTACTGGCGCTGCAGGGCGACGTGGTCGAACACCTCGCTGCGATGCGCCGCGCGGGCGGGGAAGCGATCGAAGTAAAAAATCAGGCGGATCTCGCGCGCGCCGACGGCCTCATCATTCCGGGCGGCGAGTCGACCACGGTCATGAAACTGCTCGATCGTTTCGGGATGGCCGAGCCGATCGTCGAGCGCGTCAAAGCCGGCATGCCGCTGTGGGGAACCTGCATGGGCATGATCGTCATCGCGCGCGAAGTGCTGGGGCTCGAGCAGCCTTCGCTGGATCTGATCGATATTTCCGTGCGCCGCAACGCGTTCGGCCGCCAGAACGAATCGGCGGAAGTCGATCTGCCGATCCCGGCGCTCGGCGGCGAGCCGTTTCCGGCGATCTTCATTCGCGCGCCGTGGATAGAGCGCGCCGGCGGCGACGTCGAGCTCTTGGCCGAGCGCGGCGGCCACGGCGTGATGGTGCGCCAAGCCAACGTGCTCGGCACGTCGTTCCATCCGGAACTTTCGCACGACCGGCGCGTTCACGCGTATTTCCTCGAGATGGTGCGCAATTCGCGCGAGCAGCACGTAGGGAAGGAACGCAGCGTAGCCTAAGTCTTCCACTACTATGAGTCCGCAGGCGCCCACCGGGGAACCGCCCACCGTCGATGCGGACCAGATACCTCCGGTGGAGGTCCTGGTCACGGATGCGGTCGCCCGGCTCACACTCGCCGCGCATGCTTATCTTTCGGATCAGGAAGGCAAGCAGGCGGACTTGCCCGCCGCCCAAATCGCGATCGACGTTGCGAGTTCCGCTTACGATCGGGTGAAAGAACGGCTGAGGCCGTCGGACCGGTTAGCAATAACGCAATTGTTAACCGAAACCAGAATGACGTTTGTAAGAAAGCGAGGTTTATGATGCCTCGCTTTAATTATTTTCTTGGGGGAGACTGGGTTTGAGCGACGTTCTCGTATTGAACTTCACGTACGAAGCGCTGAACATCACCAACTTCCAGCGCGCCGTCAAATTAATTTTCGCGGGCAAAGCGGAGGTCGTGCACGGACGCGAACGCGTCATTTCGTCGACGACGTTCGAAATGCGCATGCCGTCGATTATCCGGATGCTGTACTACATCAAGCGTCCGATGCAGAAGGTCGCGCTCACCAAGAAAAACATTCTCATTCGGGACGATCACACGTGCCAGTACTGCGGACTGCGCGGCGATCGCTTCATGACGGTCGACCACGTGCTGCCGCGAAGCAAAGGCGGCCCGTCGACCTGGGAAAACCTGGTGTGCGCGTGCATGCGCTGCAACAATCGCAAGAACAACCGCACGCCCGAAGACTGCAACATGAAGCTCAAGCGCAAACCGCGCCAGCCCAAGTACATTCCGTGGATTCAGATCAAGCGCAACACGCTGCCGGACGAGTGGCACAAGTTCTTGTTCCTGTACAACGTCTCTATCGAGGAACGGATCGAGACGTAGTGGCGCTAGAAGCGCTCAATACCGGTGCGTCGATCGCGACGCTTCTTGTCATCGCCGCAACAGCCGTTGCGGCGATCGTCCAACTGCGGCACATTCGGCGCGCCAACCAGCTGAGCGGCCTTACCAAAACGGTAGACATCCTCCAGGATCCGGGCATTCGCGAGATCGTCAACTTCGTGCGTCACGACCTGAAGGTGCGCATGGAGGATCCGGCGTTTCGCGATGGCCTTTGCGAGCGCCCGGCGGATCGCCGCATCCACCCGGAACTGTGGCTGTGCGACATGTATCAGCACGTGGGTTCCCTCGTGCGCAGCGGCCTCATCGACGAACAGATCTACCTGCAAACGGAGTGGTACAACGTCGCGCTCTATTGGGATCTGCTGCGCGACGTCGTCGAGATCGCGCGCACGCAAAACGCATTCCTATTTGAAAATTTCGAATATCTTGCGGCGCGCGCACAGGCTTGGGCGAAGGCCCATCCCCGCGGCGACTACCCGCACGGCGCCGCGCGGCTGTTCCCTTTGCCGGCACAGCTGCCTTAGCGCCCCGGCGTTGTGGCCGCCTCTTCCTGCGACCATGACTCGTCTGCGAGCGGGTATGCTTTTCCGATTGGCGCGCGCGGGTAACCGCGCGCGTAACTGTCGGGGTGCTTTTTGCCCCATTCCCGCGAAATCACCGTCAGGAACTCGAAATCGACGTACATCCCGTCGCTGCCCGAATATTGCCGCATTGCCGCAATCCAGGTATTCACGCGCTCCCACGTGCCGACTACCATCCACCAATAATTCGGCAAGAAAATGTCGGGCGGCGTGACTTTGTTTCGGATCATTCCGCCGATGAGTTCGAAGCAGTTTGCGATAGTAATCGCGCACTCGTTCAGATCGCTGTACGACTGCGGCACATCCGGATTTGGGCGCTGCATCATTCGGCGGTAGAGGTAGCGCCGAAAGTCCGGATCGTGCATCGCTCGATCGAGGTCGCCGGTACGAAGAAGCCGCATTGCGCGGCGGTGCTCTTCGTCCTCAATCATGCTTCGGAACGAGAGAATGGCTTCAATCGCGTTGCCCGCGCGCATGTGGCGCAGTTGGATTATCGCCGCAACGGCAGTAGCGGCAATAATTATCGCCGTCGCGAACGAAGCCACGGCGGTCAACATTTCCGCGGACATGCGCGTATGTTCGGGTCGCGCGTCCGGCCGCTCCTATCGCGGCGGGATAGGCCGTCCCTATGTTTTTTTAAGCAGCTGGGAAGCGTGAGAGCGCCGATAGTATCGAGTGACGATGAAGAGCGCTGCGAATAGTATAATTGCAGCGGGCCACTCGAGGCGCTCTAAGTGCAGCGATTCCAAAGCGACAAAACAGGCGACGAATACGGCGCCGAAGGAAAGTGCGACGAGATGGTCCTTCATCGTTGAAGATCGCACGCTGGTGCCCACGAACAGTGCCCACCCCAGAGCGAGCAGCGGCGTTCCGATAAGGTGCACTTGTGGAATGCTATAGCGCGCGAGCAGGTACATCACGAGGGCAGCCGGCGAAAAAAATAAGAGGAAGCGCGCGAGAAGCAGCAGCGATCGTCTAACGCCCCAGTACGCGGCTGCGAAAAGAAGACCGGCTGCCGCGAGCGCGCCGAACGCAATGAGAAGCGCACCTGCTTCGTTGAGCCCGCCCGCCTGCGGCATCTTGCTTGCTTGCCCGCCCGGCGGAGGGCGTCCTGCGAGGGCGGGACTGATTCGCGGCAAACAGTACGGCGCTGTGCTCAGTACCGCTACCGGCCGCCTGTGGCTGCCGTTCACGCAAATGGACGACTTTGACGCCTCAGAGCGCACGTTCGTGCGCGGCGAAGGCAACTACCTCGTCGACGCGCAAGGCCGCCGCATCTTTGATGCGGTCAGTTCGATTTGGACGACCGTGCACGGGCATTGCCATCCGCACATCGCCGAAGCGATCGCCAAACAAGCATCGACGCTCGATCATGCCACGCTGCTGGGCGCCGCCAACCCCGTAGCGGGGGAGCTCGCGAATCGCCTGACGGCCCTTCTCAATCTCGACTACGCGTTTTTCTCCGGCGACGGCGCGAGTGCGGTAGAGGCAGCGCTCAAGATGGCGCTGCAGTATTGGCGCAGCGCCGGAGAGCCGCTGCGTACGCGGTTCGTCCATCTGGTGGACTCGTATCACGGCGACACCGCCGCCGCAATGAGCGTTTCCGATATCGCGGTCTTCAAATCGCGGTACGGCGCCGTTACCTTTGAAACGCTCTCCTACGACGGCGATGCGTCCCTGCTCCAAGCGGACGACATTGCCGCCGTGATCGTCGAGCCCATCGTTCAAGCGGCGGCGGGTATGCGGATCGTTCCGGTCGACCGCTACGAGCCGCTCTCCGGCATGAAACCGCTGCTCGTCGTGGACGAGATTGCGACCGGATTCGGGCGCACCGGCACGATGTTCGCGCACGAGCAGCTCGACCTGCGTCCCGACATCGTCTGCGTCGGCAAAGGCCTTACCGGCGGGACGCTCGCGCTCTCCGCCGCCGTCGTAACCGCGCGCGTCTACGATGCGTTCCGCGGTCCGTACGGCGAGCGCAAGCAGTTTTTCCACGGCCACTCCTATGCCGGAAATCCGATTGCGTGCGCCGCCGCACTTGCAAATCTGGATCTGTTCGAAAAAGAGACGACGCTTGCGCGCGTGACCGATCTCGCTGCGGCGATCCAGCCGCAGCTCGCGCGTCTGCGCGCGCTCGGCAGCGTGCGGGAAACGCGCGAAGCCGGCTTGATGATCGGCGTGGAGATCGACGAGCAGCGCGTGCATCGAGGCGATGCGGTCACGCCGGCGTGGCGCATTGCCGGCGAACTGTACGAGCGCGGGCACTTCACGCGGCCGATCGGCGACGTGATTCAACTCGTGCCGCCGCTCTCGAGCACGCAGCACGAAGTGCGCACGTTCCTGGGGGATCTAATTGAGCTACTTGCAGCGGGTTGAGGCCGCAATCGCCGCGATCCGCGACGCGCAGCGCTACCGCGAGATTCCTTCGGACGAGAGAAAATACGTCGCCGATTTTTCGAGCAACGATTACCTCGCGCTCTCGACCGATTCTCGCATGGTCGAAGCGATGCGCCATCTCAAGCAGGTCGGTGCGGGCGGCGCGCGTCTGCTCGGCGGGCGGCATCGGGAACACGCGCTGCTCGAAACGGACGTCGCGCGCTGGCTCGGACGCGAACGCGCGCTGCTGTTTTCCTCGGGATACATGGCGGCGCTCGGGGTGATTCCGGTACTTGCGGGATTCGTCGAGGTCGTGTACTCGGACGCGCTCAACCACGCATGCCTGATCGACGGGATTCGCGCGTCGAAGAAGCCGCGCGAGGTTTTCGCGCACGCGCAACTGCCGCCCAAGGCGCGGCGCCGGCATCCCGCGCTCGTCGTCACTGAATCGCTCTTCGGCATGGACGGCGACACTATCGATCTGCGCGCGGTGCTCGACGATTTGCACGAGGACGATATCCTGCTCGTGGACGAAGCGCACGCGCTCGGGCTCTTCGGACCCGAAGGCGGCGGTCTCGCGCACGACCTGCACGATCCGCGGGTCGTCATTCTGGGCACGCTCAGCAAAGCGATCGGCGCAGCAGGCGGTTTTATCGCCGGTCCCGCGCCGCTGATAGACTTGCTCGTCAATACTGCGCGTACGTTTATCTTCGACACGGCGATGCCGCCGGCGATGGCGTTTGCGGCACGCGTCGGCATCATGCTGGCGCGCACGGCGGACGATCGGCGCGCGCGGCTCTTCGCGAAAGCGGAGCGTCTACGTTCCGGCTTGCGCGAACTGGGACTTCCGGCACTCGACGAGCAAACCCCGATCGTGCCGATTATTGTCGGGGAAGAACGTCTCGCGGTCGATGTTATGCAGCGGTGCGCGCAGCATGGAATCAACGCGCCGGCGATTCGGCCGCCGACGGTTCCGGCGGGAACCTCGCGTCTTCGCATCTCGCTGCGATCGGATCACACCGACGAACAGATAGGATTATTGTTGGAGCAATTGGCGTGCTGCACCGCTACCTCGTAACCGGCACCGACACCGACGTCGGAAAGACGCGCGTTACCGCGTCGCTCGCCAAAGCGCTGCGCGTGTCGGGCGAAACGCCGACGGTGATCAAACTCGTGCAAACCGGGCTCGACCCGGGCGCGCCCGGCGATGCCGCGCTCGCGGGCAAACTTTCCGGCTGCAAGCACGTGGAGCTGGCGCGTTTTCGCAAACCGGCCGATCCCTGGTCGGCGGCACTTGCGGAAGGCATGCCGACCGTGCACGCCGAGGACTTGGCGCGCATCATCGAGGGCGTCAAAGGCGCGGTGGTCGCCGAAGGCGCCGGAGGTCTGGCCGTGCCGCTGAATAGCGCGCAGAGTTTCGCGACGCTCGCGGTGCTTGCCAAACTCGACGTGATTCTCGTCGTCGGCTTGCGCCTGGGCTGCATGAATCACGCGCTGCTCACGCTCAGCCTGTGCGATCAGTTCAACATTCGCGTGGCGGGCGGCGTGCTGGTCGAGCGCTGGGAGAAGCCGGAGCCGTCGTACGCTGCGGACGTGCGCCGCGCGTTGCAGGGAAAACTCGAGATTCTTGGCATTCTGCCGTTTGACCCTGACGAGACGGCCTCCGTCCAGCAGGGCGCGCAGCTATTCGTCCCACTGTTGTAGTCGTAGAGGAACCAGGAGCGTTTTGACCCACCCGACCATCGAGCGCGCGCGGGCGCGCGTACTTGGCGAGCGCCGCTTCGCGGATCGCGAGTTGCTCGTTGAGCTAGCCGAACTTCCCCAGGAACACGTGCCGGAGCTGCTCGCGCTCGCGGATGAAGTGCGCGCGGCCTATTGCGGCAACGGCATTGCCGTCGAAGTGCTCTACAACGCCAAAAAAGGCGGCTGCTCGGAAGACTGCAACTTCTGTTCGCAGAGCGCGCGTTTTGCGACGGACGTCGAAGCAGAGCCGCTGAGCTCGGTCGAGGGATTTTTGGACGCCGCGCGCGACGCATACGATCGCGGCGCGGCCGAATTTTGCATCGTCGTCGCGGTGCGCGGACCCTCGACGAAGCTCCTCGAGCGCGTGTGTACCGCCGTGCCGCTCATCAAAGAGCGCTATCCGCTCACCGTCGCGGTGTCGCTCGGGATTCTGCGCGAAGATCAACTTGCGAAGCTCAAAGAAGCGGGCGTCGACAAGGTCAATCATAATTTGGAAACCTCTCGCCGCTACTTCCCGTCGATCTGTACGACCCACTCGTACGAGGAGCGCTGGCAGACCTGCCAACTGGTGAAGGCGTTGGGTTTCGATCTGTGCTGCGGCGGCATCATCGGCATGGGCGAGACGCCGGCGGACCGCATCGATTTTCTTACCTCGCTGCAAGAACTGCAGCCGGAAGAAGTCCCGGTGAATTTCCTCAATCCGCGCCCCGGGACGCCGATGAGTGATCGTTCGCTCGTCGATCCCACGGAAGCGCTGCGTTTTGTCGCGATGGCGCGCCTCGCGTTGCCTGCGGCGCTGATTCGCTTCGCCGGCGGCCGCGAAGTCACGCTGCAAGGACTGCAGGACTTGGGCATGCGCAGCGGCGCGAGCGGACTCGTGCTCGGCAACTACTTGACGACCTCGGGCCGCCAAGATCGTGACGACTTTGCGATGCTGGACCGCCTGGGCTTCGAGGTGCTCGCGTGACCATTGCAGCGCGCATGGCGGCATGGCTGATTTCGCATCACAGTCACACGGCGAAGGGATTCTCGCGCGCGTAAAGCTGCGCGATTTCCCTTTTTCGCTTTTCTCCGTCAACGGAGCGTGTGCACGTGGACCAATCGAAAACCCCTTATTTTCAAGCGCTGCTCGAGTACGTCGACTCGGGCGTCATTCCGTTTCACACGCCGGGCCACAAGCAGGGCATCGGCATGGACCGCGCCTTCCGCGAATTCGTCGGCGACAACATCTGCGCGATCGACCTCACGCCGATGCCGGGAATCGACGACTTGCTGCAGCCCACGGAGTCGCTGCTCGAAGCGCAGCAGCTTGCGGCGGAAGCCTACGGCGCAGACCGCTCGTACTTTTTAATCAACGGATCGACCAGCGGCAATCAGTGCATGATGATGACCGCCGTGAATCCCGGCGAGAAGATCGCCGTGCCGCGCAACTCGCACAAGTCGATGCTGGGCGGCCTGGTCATGAGCGGCGCGCACCCCGTGTACATGCAGCCCGTCGTCGACGAAGCGCTGCACATGGATCACTGCGTGACGCCCGAGACGATCGCGCACACCATTGCCGAGCACCCGGACCTCAAAGCCGTGTACGTCGTGAGCCCGACGTACTACGGCGTCGCGGCGGATTTGGAGTCGATCGCGACGATCGCACACGACGCCGGCAAACTGCTGCTCGTCGACGAAGCGTGGGGGCCGCATTTTCATTTCCATCCGGCGCTGCCGATCTCGGCGACGGCCGCAGGCGCCGACTTGTGCATCAACTCCACCCACAAGATGCTTTCTGCGTTCTCGCAGTGTGCGATGCTGCATCAGAGCGGTCCGCGCGTGCGCGTCGACCGCCTGGAAGCGGTGCTCAAGATGTTCCTCTCGACCTCGCCGAATCTGCCGATGGTCGCATCGCTCGACGTCGCCCGCAAGCAGATGGCCGTGGAGGGCGCCGCGCTGCTCTCGAACACGATTTCGCTTGCGGACGACACGCGCCGGCGCCTCAACGCGATCGACGGCGTCTACTGTTTCGGCGAAGAACTGCAAGGTCAGCCGGGCGTCTTCGATCTCGATCCCACGAAGGTGACGATCACGGTCAAAGATCTGGGCTACACCGGCTATGAAGCATCCGAAGTGCTGCGCCGCCGCTACAACGTGCAAGTGGAACTCGCCGACCTGTTCAACGTCGTCGCGCTCTTCACCATCGGCACGACGCAGTCGGCGGCCGACCGGCTCGTGGAAGGCGTCATGGAGCTCGCGCGCGAGGATCGTCCCATCGACATCTTCGCACCCTCTGGAATCCTCGAGCGCCGTTTGAAGACGGGCACGTATAAACTGCCGAAGATTCCGCCGATGCGCATGCTGCCGCGCGAAGCGTTTCTCGCGCAAACCGAGTTCACCCGTTTCAAGGGCAGCGAGGGCCGCATCTGCGCCGAGACGATCTCGCCTTATCCGCCGGGCATTCCCGTCATCTCGCCCGGTGAGGAGATCACCGACGAGATCATCGATTATCTGACGCTCGAGTTAAAGGCCGGCGTTCGCATGCAAGGCCCGTTCGACAAGGAACTCAAGAAGATTCGCGTCGTTAAGGAGTAAGCGATGATGCTGACCGATGACGTCGTTGTGTTAGCCGGTGCGACCGGCAAGGTGGGCGCAGCCGCGCTTCGTGAGTTCGCTGCGCAGGGCGCGCGGCTGCTCGTGCTCTCGCGAACGCAGAAGCATGCGGAAGAAGCGATCGCGCAAAACGTTCCCGCAGAGCAGCGCGAGCGTGCCGTGCCGTTTGCGGCCGACTTGAGCGACCCGGCTGCGGCGCACGCCGCCATAGACGCCGCGGTTCGGCGATTCGGCCGAATCGACGCGGTCGTTACGCTCAGCGGACGCGGACATTTCATCCCGGTCGCGGAGTCGACGCTCGACGATTTGCAGCAGAACCTGCAAGGCAATCTGGTCGGGAATTATAATCTGCTGATTGCGGCGCTGCGCGCGATGCTCGAACGGCCGGCTGCGGCCGGCGCACTCTCGCGCGGCCGTCTGGTCGCGGTGAGCGCAGGCAGTTCCAAATATCCGCAGCCGCGTTTCGGGTTGTTCGGCGCGTCGAAGGCTGCGTTGAACGTGCTCGTGCAGGCGATCGCGCGCGAACATAAGGCCGACGGTATCGTTGCAAACGCCGTTGTGCTCGGCACGGTCGCGACGGATGCGGCGCGCGGCTATCTTTCGGCCGAAGATTTTGCAGCAGCCTCGCAACCAGAAGAAGTTGCCAGAGTGCTGGCGTTTCTGGCGAGCCGTGAGGCGACCGGCATCAACGGCGCGCTCGTCGACGTGAACGCGCGCGAAGTCGACTAGAGCCCGACGCCGCGCGCCATCAACGTCGCGCAGAGCGGGATCGCGAAGAACACGGCGATCTGGGCGGTCTGGTACGCGCGGATGATTCGATAGCTCGCGCGATAACGGCCCAGGTAATGCATCGTCGGCGGAATCGAGAGCAGCGCGACGAGCACGAACAGGCCCATCTTCGTCCAAAACACGGGGTTGTGCGCGTAGAACGCGGCGCCGTTCGGTGAGGTCGTCAGGCGCAGCATCCCGGTCGCTATGAGGGCGAGCGCACCGCCGAGATAGCCCAGATCCAGCCGGCTCAGCAGCTGCTGCCGCCCTTCCGGCATGTCGCGCGCGTACACCGCGACTTCGGCGACCAAGAGCGCGAGCGTGGCAAAAATCGCGAGAAAGTGCGCGTAGGCGACCAGGGCTGAGGCGATCGGGTTCACTGTGGTCCTCCAATATGCCAATGTGGACTATGGCGCAGCGCTATGCTATCATAGTCCAAAATGGAACGTCAAGACGAACTCAACGCTACCGCCGCGTCGATCCTCGGCTTTTTGCAGCAGCGCCCGATGAGCGGTTACGAGCTTTCGGCCGAGGTGGCCGGCTCGATCGGGTATTTCTGGAACGTCACGCGCAGCCAGTTGTACCGCGAGCTCAAAGATCTCGCAGCGCGCGGATACATCGCGCTCTCTGAAACCGGAGCGCGCGAAAAACGTGTTTGCAGTATTACCAAGCCCGGACGCAAAGCGTTCGCGAAGTGGATTTCGCGCGAACCGGAGGGCGAACTCATTCGCTATCCGCTTCTGCTCACGCTGTTCTTCGGCGACGCGCTGGATCCCGAACGGCTGCGAGCGTGGCTGCGCGCACATCGAGAGCGTCACGCGCAGCGCTTAGCGCATTACGAGCAGCTCGTGCCGCAGGTGCGCGATCGGGCGCCGTACCCCGCGCTCACGCTGGAGTTCGGCGTCGAATACGAGCGGATGGTGCTGCGCTGGGTCGACAAACTATTGGTTGAAGGTCGATTGCCCGATAATGGGAAAAAGACTCAAAACGCTCTGGAAGCGAGGGTCAGTATTGGCGGTTAAAGCCGAATCGTTCGCTCCCAATTGGGAGCTCACCCAACTCCTCGATATCTTTCCGCTTCCCATCCGGCAATCGCTCGTTCGCCTTCCCAACCTCGACGCGATGATCGAGGTCGTATTGGATCTGGGACGGCCGCCGGAGGCGCGCTTCGAAGACGACTTCGTGTATCTTTCGGACACGCCCGTCACGCAGGAAGACATCGCTCACGTCAGCTCGCGTCTCTCGACGTTCGGCGCAGACAATCGCGCCGGCATCGAACAGACGCTGCATCGCATCAGCGCAATTCGCAATCGTACGGGCAAGATCGTCGGCTTGACGTGCCGCGTGGGACGCGCGGTCTACGGCACGATCGATATTTTACTCGACATTTTACGCAGCGGAAAATCGATCTGTCTGCTCGGCCGTCCCGGCGTCGGCAAAACGACGATGCTGCGCGAATGCGCGCGCGTGCTCTCCGAAGATCGCAAGCGCGTCGTCATCGTCGACACGTCGAACGAAATCGCGGGCGACTCCGATATTCCGCATCCGGGTATCGGTACCGCTCGACGCATGCAGGTCGCCGATCCGGCGCTGCAGCATTCCGTGATGATCGAAGCGGTCGAGAATCACATGCCGCAGGTGGTGGTCATCGACGAAATCGGCACGGAAGCCGAAGCGGGCGCGGCGCGAACGATTGCGGAACGCGGCGTCGCGCTCATCGGCACCGCGCACGGTCAAACGCTCGAGAACCTGCTGATGAATCCCACGCTTTCGGACTTGGTGGGCGGCATCAGCGCGGTGACGCTCTCGGACGAAGAAGCGCGCCGCCGCGGCACGCGCAAAACCGTTCTCGAACGTAAAGCGCCGCCGACCTTCGACGTCGTGGTCGAGATTCACGATCGCGACACGATGGCGATTCACAAGAACGTGGCCGAGGTCGTCGACGCGCTCCTGCGCGGTTATCAGCCGCAGCCGGAAGTGCGCAAACGCACCGCGAGCGGCCAAGTCACCATCGTGCAGGAAGCCGACACGGAATCGATGCCGCACCTCGCCGCGACTTCGCCGGCGTATCACGAAGACGCGGGAGAGCGGGAAGACCGGGAGAAACCGCTGCTCATCTTTCCGTACGGCGTTTCGCGCAACAAGATCGAACGCGCGGTGCACAATCTGCGCGTACAGGCATCGATTGCGCGCAATTGGGACGATGCCGACGTCGTGCTCACGCTCAAGACGCTCGAGCGCAAAGAGCAGCCCAAACTCAAGCAGATCGCCGCTGAGAACATTCCGATCTACAGCATCAAGACGAACACGACCACGCAAATCCAAAGCTGTCTCAAAGACGTGTTCAACCTGCCGTCGATCGACACCGAAGAAATCGCGCTGCGCGAAGCGGAGGAAGCGGTCTACCAGGTGCTGCTCAACAGCAAGGCGATCGAACTCTCACCGCAGACCTCGTACGTCCGGCGCATGCAGCACCAACTCGCCGAAAAGTACCGGCTGCAGTCTCGAAGCACGGGTTTGGAACCAAACCGGCGCGTGCGCATCTTCAAAGCCGAAGCGTAGGACAGAAATGGAGGCCCGCGAAAGCGGGCCTCCTGTGTTTATTTCGTTCGAAGGCATCGAGGGCAGCGGCAAGTCCACCGTCATGGCCGCGGTGGAGCGCGCGCTGCGTTCGGAGGGCCGTGAGGTTGTGGTGACGCGCGAGCCCGGCGGCACGCCGGTGGGCGATGCGGCGCGGGAGATTCTGCTTCACAAGCGCGATCTGGCGATCGGCCCGCTCGCCGAGCTGATGCTGATGAACGCTTCCCGCGCGCAGCTCGTCCAGGACGTGATACGCCCGGCGCTGCAGCGCGGAGCGGTCGTCCTGAGCGATCGCTACATGCATTCGTCGCTTGCCTATCAAGGCTACGGCCGCGGCCTACCGCAGGGGGTCGTGCGCGCGGTCTGCGACGCCGCGACGGGACGGCTCATGCCCGACCTCGTGCTGCTGGTCGACATCTCGTACGAAACCTCGCGCGCGAGACTCTCGCAGCGCGGCGCCGCGCACGATCGCATGGAAAGCGAAGACGAGGCGTTTCACCGGCGCATTCGCGAGGGATATCTGGAAATTGCCAAACATGACGAGCGCGTCGTGCGCATCGACGGCGAACGCGCGCCCGAAGAAGTTGCAGACGCAGCGCTGGCGGCGCTCTCGGCGGTAGTGGATGACCGATCTGAAGTTTGAAGTCACCGGCGCAGACGGACCCAAGCAGTTTTTCTCGCGTCTTACGAAAGAGACGATCGCGCACGGCTATCTGTTCACCGGAACCGCGGGCGTCGGAAAAAAGACCTTTGCGCGGCGCCTAGCGCAGTCGCTGCTCTGTGAAGCGCCGCACCCGGCCGGCGTTCTCGGCTACGACGGCACGTGTTCGTCGTGCAAACTCATCGGCAAGGAAGAGACGCGCCATCCCGATCTGCTCGAAAGCATCGGGCCGCTCAAGATTGGGGAGACCGACGACGCGCTCGGATTTCACGAAGCCGAGGCGATCACCTCGCGCGATCTCGTGCGCCAGCTTTCGCTGCAGTCGTACAGCGGCGGTTTCCGGGTGTTTATCCTCGGCGACGTGGATTTCGCGTCGCCCGCCGCGGCTAATGCGCTGCTGAAATTTTTTGAAGAGCCGCCGGCGAGCGTCGTGCTGCTCGTTACGTCCTCAACGCCGGCGCGGCTGCTCTCGACGATTCGCTCGCGGCTGATCGAGATTCGTTTTCCGACGCTCTCGTCGGCTCAAGTCGAAGAAATTTTGGGCGAACGCGGATTCGACGACGGGAATGCCAAGCTCGGCGCGGCGCTTTCACAGGGATCGGTGACGCGCGCGCTCGCCGCGCTGGCGGAAGATGAAGAACAGCTTCGCGGTCAAGTTGCCGGCTGGTTTTTCCAGGTCGTCGAAGGCGGAACGCCGGAAGGCACGTGGGCGACCCGCGAAACCCTCGACGAAGGCTTGGAGATTCTCAAGACGCTGCTGCGCGACTGGGTGGCGCTAACGAGCGGCGGAAAGAATGCGCGCCTGCTCGCACTCGACTACGGCAAGCAGCTCAAGAAACTCCCGCTCATCGATTCGCAAACCGCAATCGGCGCATTCGGCAAAATTACCGAAGCGCAGCGCCTCGCTCGCACCAACGTGAGCCCCGCACTGGTCGCCGACTTCGTACGCATGGCGCTGACGAGTACTGCCTCTTGAGCGAGTTACCAGAAGCGGAACGCTAAGTCCGCGTATTGGCGCGCGATGATCAGCGCGATGTATCCGAGCGCGATCGCCGTGAGCAAAACTTGCGCTGCGTCGAACCCGACGCCCATGTAGCCGCCGATCGCCTGCAGCGCAAAATCCGTGAGTGCGCGATAGACGCCGTACGAAACGATCGTGAGGATCGCCGTCGCAAGCGGATGACGGCGCGCCGCCTGCAGCGATGCGGAAAATGCTCCGCCGGCAGGGATGCCGCCGATAGCCGCGGCCGGAATCGAATAAATGAACGCCCAGACCGCAAGCACGGTAAGGACGAGCGCAACGATGCCCCCGCCGATGCTGCCGATCAGTCCGGCGACGTACACGAGAAAATAGAACCCGACGATCGCAAGGATGATGTTGCCCGCTTTTCTGCGCGCCTGATCCCAGGCTGCGCGCAGATTGCCGCGGCCGTGCCGCCACGCATCGTCGGCGAAGATCACCGCGAGCGCAAAACCGTAGCCGTAGATGAGTTGGATGATGAACGCAACGATCGGATCGCCCGCACCGCCGATCGGGTTGAAGAGCGGGCCTTCGAGATAGGTCAGCCCAAGACCGATGCCCGCCGCGACGAGCGGATAGAGGAGAACGCCGAGGTTGCGCGCGTACAGCGGCAGCGCCTCGAAGTACAGTTTCCAATCCAATCCGCTCATCGGGCTGCGCATCTTACGCTCGGGCTCCTTTAAGGGCGCTCTGGCACGCGCACGCTGCGTTCACGTCCAGTTTCTCGACAATCTTGAAGATGCCGTCCTTTACCCGCGCATTGTTCTTGTTGAACACTTCGATGACTTCGTGGTGCGAGACCGGCTGAATGCCGCCCACGCCCTCGAGGCCGACGTCGTAGTCCGTGATCAGCGAGATGTTCGCGTAGCACATCTCCAGCTCGCGCGCGAGGTATGCCTCGGGGTACTGCGTCATGTTGATGACTTCCCAACCCAGACCCGAGAACCAGCGCGATTCCGAACGCGTCGAGAAGCGCGGGCCTTGAATCACGACGACGGTGCCGTGATCGTGCGTCTCGATGCCGAGCGCGCGCAACTGCTCGACGGCGATCGGGCGCATCGTCGGGCAATAGGGATCGGCGAAGCTGACGTGCGTCGTGATGGGCCCGTCGTAGAACGTGTCTTTGCGGCCCGTCGTGCGGTCCACGATTTGGTCTGCCACCACCATCGAGCCCGGTTTAAAGTCGGGCGTGAGGGAACCGCAGGCCGTCGGCGCGATGATCCGCTTGACGCCGAGCGACTTCATTGCCCATAGATTGGCACGATAGTTGATCATGTGCGGCGGGTAGCGGTGATCTTTTCCGTGCCGCGGCAAAAAGGCCACGCTTTTGCCGGCGATTTCGCCGAGCGCCAATTTGTCGCTGGGCGCGCCGTACGGCGTTTCGATTGTGACTTCACGGGCGTTCTCGATGAGCGAATAAAAGCCCGAGCCGCCAAAAACGCCGATGTCGGCGCGATATTCAGTCTCCATAGGAGCCGCTGGATTCTGGGAAAACTCCGGCACCCCTCGAAGCAACCCACATGCAGCTCCTCAAGCGACTGGCGGGCGGCGTGCCGGCTCTGGCCCTGCTGCTCTCCGCGTGCACCCACGTCTCGCAGGGACCCGTTGCGGGCGGCCGGCACGCGTTCACCGTGCCGCACGTCCTGCGGTTTGCGGACATCTCCGATCCGGATAATCTCAACGAGTATCTTTCGACGATGGACCTGGTGTATTTTCTCTCGTCGATGCTGTACTCGTATCTCGTGGTCGCAAACGACCAAGGCCAACTGCAGGGCGATCTCGCGACCGAGGTTCCGACGCTCGCCAACGGCGGCATCTCGCGCGACGGCAAGACGTACGTCTACCATCTGCATCGCGGCGTGCTCTGGCACGACGGTGAGCCGCTCACGTCCGCCGACGTCAAGTTCTCCTGGCAAGCCGTCGTCAATCCGAACAACAACACGCTGCACCGCGAAGGATACACCGAAATCGCCTCGGTCGACACGCCGGATAAATACACCGTCGTCGTGCACCTGAAGCGCCGTTATCCGCCGTTCGTCACGAAATTCTTTACGCCGCTGCAGGAAGGCGGCAAGCCGATCTTGCCCGAGCACATCCTGGGGAAGTACCGTTCGATCAATCAAGTACCGTTCAACTCCGCGCCGATCGGCAGCGGACCGTTCCGTTTCCTGAAATGGGAGCGCGGACGCGAGATCGTTTTCGAACGGTTCGACAAGTATTTCAAAGGCGTGCCGAAGTTGGAGCGCATCGAGTTCAGCGTCATCCCCGAAGACCAGACCGTGCTCAACGAGGTGCGGCTGCATCACGTCGATCTCGTTGCTTCGCCGCCCACGACGTTATACGCACGATATCGCAGCCTGCCGGACGTGACGACGGAGCTCTATCCCTGGAACTCCCAGTCGCTGCTCATCATCAACCAGAGTCATGCGGGCCTGGACGACGTACGCGTGCGGCGCGCACTCGTCGCATCGATAGACTACGCCGGCCTCATCGACAAACTCACGCACGGGTCCGCCGAACCGGCCTACGACATCATTCCGCCGACCGCCATCGGCTACGTGAAAAATCCGCCGTATGCGTACGATCCGGCGGCTGCGAACGCGCAGCTCGACGCCGCCGGCTACAAGCGCGGCGCGGACGGGGTGCGCAGCAACGGCAGAGTGCGGCTCGAGTACACGCTCGCGACCATTTCCGGTTCCGACTCCATTCGCATGATTGCGGTTCAGTTGCAGCATTACTTCGCGGCAATCGGCGTTCGTTTGGACGTCAAGCCGTACGCGTACAACGACATCTTTACGCCGGATGGCCCGATCTACGGAAACCGTTATGATTTTGCCACTTACGGTGTCACGATGTCGTGGGATCCCGACATGCTGTACTACATCGGATGCGATTATTTCTATCCCAAGGGTGAGAACGTGTACCGTTATTGCAATCCGCAGGTCGACGCGCTCGAAAAAGCGGGACTGACGACCGACGATCCCGCTAAACGCGCCGCCATCTATTCCAAAGCGGAGCGGCTGATCTGGCAGACGATTCCTTACATTCCGCTCTACGAGCGCCGGCGCATCGCCGTGCGTTCGCCGGATCTGCGCAACTTCAAGGTCAATCCGAGCAGCACGCCGTGGTATAACATGTGGCAGTGGGATATTTGAGCGCTGCGGAGCTCGATCTCTTAATCGTTGGGGCGGGTCCTACCGGTCTGGCGATGGCCGCGGAAGCGGCCCGGTTCGGCATGCGGTATCGCATCGTCGACAAGGCGGCGCACGGCGCGCAGCATTCGCAAGCGCTGGTCGTTCAAGCGCGAACGCTCGAACAGTTCGAGCGCTACGAAATCGCTCAGCGCGCGATCGAATGCGGACGCAGGCTGCGCCGTATTCGGATGTACAGCGACGGGCGCCGCATGCTCGAAGCCTCGTTCGACGAGATTCCCGGCAGCTATCCCTTCGTACTGTTCTTGCCGCAGACGCAAACGGAGCGGCTGCTCACCGAACACGTGCGCTCGCAGGGCGGGCGCATCGAACGCGAAGTCGCGCTGCGCTCGTTCCAGACGCGCGAGGAACGCGTGGACTGCGAACTCGTTCATGCGGACGGCTCGATGGAGCGCACGAGCTGCTCGTATCTCATCGGTGCCGACGGAGCGCACAGTGCCGTGCGCAGCCTGCTCGGCATGCCGTTCGAAGGCGAGTCCGTGAACTTCGATTTCTTTCTCGGCGATTTGCGCGTGCAAGGCGACGTGCCGGAGGACGAACTGAGCGTCCATCTGCGGCGCGGCAACCTCGTTCATGGGCCGCATGGATGAGGCGTACTGCCGGTTCGTCGTTGCGCTGCACGACGATCCGATGATGCGTGAGCCCACGGTCGACGATTTTCAAGCCGCCATAGACCTGTGCGCCATCGAAAATTTGCGGGTCAGCGATCCGCGCTGGATGGCCGCATTCCACGTGAGCGAGCGGCGCACCCCGGCGTATTCGCAAGGCCGCGTCTTTCTCGCCGGCGATGCGACGAACATTCATTCGCCGGTCGGCGGACAGGGGATGAACACCGGCATTCAAGACGCCGCAAATCTGGTGTGGAAACTCGCACTCGTGGAGTCGCAGCGCGCGCGCCCTTCGCTGCTGGATTCGTACGACGGCGAACGCAAGCCGATCAGCGACGCGCTCATGAAGGTCAGCGCGACCGCGCTTCGAGCGGCGACCTCGTCGAACTGGCTGCTCGAGCGTTTTCGCGACGCGCTGCTTTCGCGCATCGCCACGCTCGACGCCGTGCAAGACCGCCTGCGCGGTGCGGTCTCCGAAATCGGCATTCACTACCGCCGAAGCGCGATCGTGCACGATGCGGGCGGCGACGCGCCGCTTCACGCCGGCGACCGCGCACCCGACTGCGAGGCCGTCGACGAAACGGGCACGCGCTTTCGCGTCTTCGATCTGCTCAAGGAGCCGGTGCATACGGTGCTCGCCGTCAAGCCCGAAGACGACGTCGAACTTCCTCGGCTCGCGCATCTGCTCGCAGCGTATCGCGACGTCGCGCAGGGCAGCGTGCTCATCGACGGCGACGCGGACTTCGCGAAATATTACGCGGGCGGGAGCAGCATGTTGTATGCGATACGCCCGGACGGCTACATCGGTTTTCGCGGCCGCTGTTCGGATCTCGACGCGTTGGAACGATGGATGAGCGAACTCTTCATCAAACGTGAAGATCGCAGCGCATTCTAGCGAGGTGTCGAGTATTGAAGGCGTCCCCGCACTGAGCGAATCGAATATTCGAACGTTGCGAGCCGCGTGGAGACTATATTTTCAGGCAAACCGGATGTGGGCTAGACGCGCGAATTACTCACTAGACCGTTGCGAGGAGAACCTCTACCTGTTAAAATCCGACGGTTTGAGATCTTCGATGAATTTCTTGAAGCGCTCGACTTCGGCTTCTTCGGTCTTCTTGTCCGGCACCGATTCTTCGAGGACGATTTTGTCCGAGACGTAGATCGGCGCGCTCATGCGAAGCGCGAGCGCGATGCCGTCCGAAGGACGCGCGTCGATCTCTTGCAGATCGCCGTTGGTGCGCACGACGAGTTTGGCGAAAAACGTGGATTCGCGAATGTCGTGGATGACGACTTGCTCCAGATGCGCGTCCAGCGTTTCGAAGACGTTGCGCATCAGGTCGTGCGTAAGCGGGCGAGGGACCGGTGCGCCCTCCAGGGCCAGCGCGATCGCGGTCGCCTCGAACGGACCGATGAGGATCGGCAAGAAGCGCTTGCCGTCCATGTCCTTGAGAATCACCACCGGGTCGTGGGTCAGCAGATCGATCCCGAGCTTGTCGACCTTCATCTGGCGCATGAGAGTCCTATCCTACGCACTCCACCGCTAAT
This sequence comes from Vulcanimicrobiaceae bacterium, assembly GCA_035279385.1. Lineage (GTDB taxonomy): Bacteria > Vulcanimicrobiota > Vulcanimicrobiia > Vulcanimicrobiales > Vulcanimicrobiaceae > DATGJX01. The sequence continues at coordinate 32,585 of DATEHZ010000046.1, forward strand.
CATTCCTAGGGAAGCAACCCGCCAACCAGGGCACGCCGCGGTGCCGGCCGAACGGAGCGCGGTTCACCATGGCTCTTTCGTGCGGAATCGTCGGCTTGCCGAACGTCGGCAAGTCCACTATCTTCAATGCGCTCACTCGCTCGGCGCAGGCGCTGGCCGCGAACTACCCCTTCGCGACCATCGAACCCAACGTCGGCGAAGTGCCCGTCCCCGACCACCGCTTGCACGTGCTCGGCGATTTGCTCCATTCCAAGCAGATCGTACCTGCGAGTATGCGTTTCGTCGACATCGCGGGGCTGGTTCGCGGTGCGAGCACGGGCCAAGGCTTGGGCAATGCCTTTTTGAGCCACATCCGTGAAACGGACGCCGTGGCCATGGTGGTGCGCTGCTTCGAAGACGAGAACGTCACGCACGTCGAGGGCGGCCCCGACCCGCTGCGCGACATCGAGATCATCGGGATCGAGATGGCGCTGGCGGATCTGGCTACGCTGGAGAAACGCGTCGACAAACTCGAGCGTGAGGCGCGCGCGAATCCGAAGCTGCGTTATAAACTGGACGCCGCGAAGAACCTCATGAAGGCGCTCGAGGAGAACGTTCCGGCGCGTACGTTCGCGCACGATTCACCCGAGGCCGAAGTCGCACGCGAATCGTTCCTACTCACCGTGAAGCCGCTGCTCTACGTCGCAAATATCGACGAGGAGCAGATTCGCACGCCCGGGCCGCTGATGCGCTCGGTCGAAGAAGTTGCGGCAAAAGAAGGCAGCCGGATCGTTGCCTTTTGCGGCAAGGTCGAGGCGGAACTCGCCGGTCTCTCCGAAGACGAAGCCAAGGAATTTCGCGAGGAACTCGGCATCGAGCGCGGCGGGCTCGATCAGCTGATCGTCTCCGCGTACGATTTGCTCGGACTCATGACGTTTCTTACAGCGGGCGAAAAAGAAACGCGCGCTTGGACGATCGAACGCGGCACCAAGGCGCCGCAAGCTGCCGGCAAGATTCACAGCGACATCGAGCGCGGGTTCATTCGCGCGGAAATCGTCGATTACGACGATTACGTGCGGCACCAGACGATGGACGCGCTGCGCACCGCCGGGCTCGTGCGCAGCGAAGGCAAAGACTACGTCATGCGCGAGGGCGACGTCGTCAATTTCAAATTCAACGTGTAAGCAACCATTTGGCCACGGGGCGCAGAATTTCGGCCCTCGCACGCCGCGCGGAGTTCGCCATAGAATGAATCGCTATGCGGGCAGTTCTGCTACTGGTAGCTACGACGGCGGTGCTTTTGACGGCTTGCCGCGGGACGACGGTCAACAACTACACCCTGCCGCCGCCGGTTTCGCAAGGCGCCCCCACCGCGGCGCCAACGAGTGCGGCGACGCCGACCTCGGCGCCTACGCAAACGCAGACGTCCACGCCCGCGCCGACGCCGGTGCCTACGCAGACGGCCGCTCCCACGCCGAAGCCGACGCATACGCCCACGCCGACCCCTTCGCCTACCGCCACGCCCAAACACCACCACTAGCATCGAGCCGGCGGGCGCGAGGCGGCTGCCCTTTCAAGCGTGCTGCGACTTTTGAACATAGGGGAACCTCGCGGCGGACCGTAACTCTCCCAAGTTTGGTTTCTGCTGGAGGCTTTTACGCTCTATGACCACTGCTGTGCGCGAAGTGTCCGTATTCGGGGACGGAATCGCCTATTTCAACGAGGCGGCGTCGCTCCTGGAACTCGATTCCACCATGCGCGCTATCCTGACGCACCCGACGCGTCAGATCATTTTTTCGATTCCGTTTCAGCGCGACAACGGACAATTCGAGGTGTATACCGGCTATCGCGTTCAGTACAGCTTCGCGCGCGGTCCGGCAAAGGGCGGCATCCGCTTCCATCCGGGCGTAACGCTCGATGAAGTGACCGCCCTCGCGTTTTGGATGACGTGGAAGTGCGCGGTCGTCGATCTGCCCTTCGGCGGCGGTAAAGGCGGCGTCACCTGCGATCCGACGAAGCTCTCGCAAGGCGAACTCGAGCGCATCACGCGCCGGTACGCGGCGGAACTGGTCGAAGTCGTCGGTCCGGACAAAGACGTTCCGGCTCCGGACGTCAACACCGGACCGCAGACGATGGCGTGGTTCATGGACACGTACTCCATGCACGTGCGCCAAGCGGTGCCGGGCGTCGTTACCGGTAAACCGCTTTCCATCGGCGGCTCGAAGGGTCGCGTCGAAGCGACCGGCCGCGGCGTGATGATCTGCGGCATGGACGAACTTGCCAACATGGGCATCAAGCCGCAAGACGCACGTATCGTGATCCAAGGATTCGGCAACGTCGGCATGTGGGCGGCGCGTCTGTTCGCCGAGCGCGGCTGCAAGGTCGTCGGCATCTCCGACGTCACCGGCGCGTACTACAACGAGAAGGGCATCGACATCTCGGAAGCGGTCGTGCACATCGATCGCAACAAAGACGGACACAACCTCGACGGCTTCAAGGGCGGCGAGAAGATCAGCAACACGGAGCTGCTCGAATCGGATTGCGACGTGCTCGTTCCGGCGGCGCTCGAAAAAGTGCTCACGGCGGAGAACGCGGGCAAAGTCAAAGCGAAACTGATCGTCGAAGGCGCGAACGGCCCGACCACGCCCGACGCGGATCGCATCTTCAACGAGCGCGGCATCGTCGTCATTCCCGACATCATGGCGAACGCCGGCGGCGTAACGGTTTCGTACTTCGAGTGGGTTCAAGATCGCATGGGCTACTTCTGGAAGCTCAACGAGGTGAACGAGCGGCTCGAAGACACGCTGATCACCAACTTCCACGAACTGCGCGGCGTTTCCAAGCGGCACGGCATTCCGTACCGCACGTCGGCCTACATGATCGCCATCGATCGCGTGGTGCAGGCGCTCAGGCTCCGCGGAGTGTATGCCTAACGAAGTCACGAGCGGGCCCGCGACGATGCGGGCCCTCGACGATCTCTACGAGCGCCTCGCGCAGCGCAATCGCGACGCGCTCGGTTATCCCGCCGCAAAAGACTTCGACTGCACGCCGCTGCTGCGCTTTCTGCAACTGCCGCTCAACAACGTCGGCGATCCGTTCGCCGAGGGTACGTATCAAGTCGAAACGCGCCCGTTCGAGCGTGAAGTGCTCGCCTTCTTCGCGCAGTTGCTGCGCGCGCCGGCCGACGACTGGTGGGGCTACGTCACCAACGGCGGCACGGAAGGCAATCTCTACGGCCTCTACCTCGCACGCGAGCTGCATCCGGGCGGCATCGTTTATTTCTCCGAGCATACGCACTACAGCGTGAGCAAG
>DATEHZ010000047.1:0-2604 GCA_035279385.1 Vulcanimicrobiaceae bacterium
TGCGGAGCGCGCAGCGATCCCGACGCCGTTGCGGCCGCATCGGCGTACCCGCCGGCGACCGGGAATCGTGAAACGGAGAAAGCGAGCTCTCCGCCGTTGCCGATGCTTCCCGCAGCCACCGCGCTCGCATGACGCGCCAAACTCGCATGCGCGGCGTACACGTCGATTTCGGTGTCACCTCGAGCCTCTCGAACGGGCCGCATGCCGATCGTCGCGCTCACACCCTCGATGGGAATGCCGCGAATGCTCGCCCCGCTGAACCGCGCATCGCGTACTTGCGCCACGGAACGTCCGCCCGCATACACGAGTGCGATCGGCGCGTCCACGGCGCCTTGCGCGGAAACGTTGCCGGTGATGTGCGAGAGTTGCGCGAGCGAACCGCTGTACCGTCCCTCGAGCGCGACGCGATTCGTGCCGGCAATCGTTCCCGTCGCGCGAATCGAGCCGAAATTTCCGAGCGCGTTCAGCGCGGCGACCCGCACGCTGCCCGGCGTTCCGCCGAAGCGCGCGTCCGCGCTTGCAATAGCGATCTTCCCGTAGCGTGCGTCGCGCAGCGCAACGTTGCCCAGCAGCCCCAGAGCGCTGCGTGCGCTCGAGGCAAAGACGTCGCCCGTTACCGTGCCGCTCACCGGCGGCAGCGATTTCATCGCCAGCCCGGGCAGTGACGCCGCGGCTGCCGGCCGGATCGTAAAGTCGCGAGCGCGCACGAGCGCATTCATCCGATCGCGCGGATGGTCCAGCGCAATCTTCGCATACAGCGTGTCGCCGTGCGGCGCCGAACGACCGTCGAGGCGAAGCACTACGCTTCCCACGCCGCTGCTCGCCACACTGAACGCACTAGCGAGCGTGCCGTTCGCACCGCTGCCGTCGAGCACGCCGTGCGTATCGATCCGTTTGAGCGAATTCGCCGTTGCAAGCAGCGTGCCGTCGAGCGTCATCCCCGGGAAGAGCGATGAAACGTATGGGACGCGATCGCTCGGACCGTTCACAGATGCGAGGGCTTCTACTGCGTTCGGTTCTTTGGCGAGCGCCATGCGCCCGCGCGCGCCGAGCGTGAAGCCGCCGTACTGCAAACCGAAGTTGAGCACCGTCGCGGTGCGTCCGTCGAATGCGAGCATGCCGTTCGGATTGCGCAGCGGCATCGCGCGGTAATCGATCTGCGGCGAATGTGTGAGGATGATCGCCAGGGGCGAACGCACGCCGCCCTCGACGAGCATTGCGAGATCGATGGGTCCGCGCAGCGGCAGGCGCGCCGCCGCAGCGGTCAGGTGCTTGAGCCGCGCGACGTCGCCGTGCGCGTGCACGACCAAGCGGAAATTGGGGTGCGAGAGATCGTAGATTGCGCCGTTCACGCGAATCGGCGCGCCGGCAATGCTCGCATCGATATGCGGCGTGGTCAGGCCGGCGCTCGTGACCTCGATCGGTCCGCGGACGTTTTCGATGGGCGATGCGACGCCCTGCATCGTGACGCGTCCGCCGCTCAGGTACGCGCTTGCGGCAATCTTGCCGTAATAGCGCGCGTCGAGGTTGTCGAGAAATCCGGCGCGCAGCCTCAGGTTGGCGTTGTTGAGCGCGTAGTTGATCAGTTGCGGCAGCGGCACGTGGGCGGCGGTCCAGCGCTGATAATTGAGCCCCGTCGCCTTGTCGATCGTTCCGCGTCCGTCGATGGGATACTGCGTGCCCGCATCCTCGTACGCCATCGACGCGGTGTAGCGCGTGCGCGCGGCCGTGTTGACGCTCGCCGCGACGTTCACGCGATCGATCAGCAGGCGGCGCGCTTTCGGGTCGAGGCGCGTATCGTCGATCACGGCGAGCGAGCCGCCGATCACGCGCATCGTGAAATGCATGGGTGCGGCGGTCTTCTTGGAGGGACCGCCCTTGGGCATATGCGGCAGATTATACGTGCCGTCCGCATTGTGTACGACGGTGATCAGCGGATGATAGATCGTCACGTCGCGCAAGCCGTAGAGATGTGTGCTGCCGGGCAGCAGGTCGTGCAGGTTATACGTCACGTCGACGCGCGGTACGAACGCAAGCCGCTTGCCGCCGTGTCCCGTGATGTCCAGATCCGTCGCGACGGCGTGCCCGCCCCGTAGTGAGAGATGGCCGATGGAAACGCCGGTTCCCGTCGCGGCGCCCAGGCCTTTGGCGAGTGCAAACTGGGCGACGGGCATGCGAAACGCGTAGATAACCGCGGCAATCACCACGATCGCCGCTAAACCGATGAGCGCTCCCCTGCTGCCGCGATTCTTCATGGGGACGTTATCCCCACAGTAAAGTTACGTTACGGCGCCTTCCCGGGCGGACTCATCCCGAAGTCGTCGAGGGCCGAGGCGCCAAGCGAAGCCTCTCTTGAAGCGCGCGGCTCGGAACGCGAACCTTATCCGCGAGCCGCAGCAGCCAGAGCAGTCGAATCGTCCACCACGTCAGATCGATCTCGTACCACGCCATGCCGTGACGCGCCGAATACGGAAACGCATGGTGATTGTTATGCCAACCTTCTCCGAAGGAGAGAAGGGCGACCCACCAAGAGTTCGTCGAGCGATCCGTGGTCTTGTACGTGCGGTAGCCGAACATGTGCGTCGCGCTGTTCACCAGCCACGT
>DATEHZ010000048.1:0-17410 GCA_035279385.1 Vulcanimicrobiaceae bacterium
ACGACCAGCGCCAGCACGACGAGCATGACCACGGCGGCCATGAGAAATACGAAGTCTATCAGGTTCGGGAGAATTCCCAGAGCGACGATGAGCGTCGTCGCTCCCGCCGGCGCATGCTCGGCTTTGAGCAGCGTCGTCAGAGCACACGTTGCGCCCAGGGCGATGGCGGCCGCGACGATGCGTGCGGTTCCCACGTGCGTGCTGAACGGCACGCCGAGCAGTCCCATTACCCAGAGTGCGAAGTAGCCCGCGAGCGCGCCCACTGCGTGTCCGAGAACGGTATGGCGCGGCGATGAGTCGCGGCGCAGCGGATGCCCGAAAAGCATGATGGCGGACGGGCCGAGCGAGGGGAAAATGTACGGCCGCTGCGTGAGATCTGCCGCCAGCCCGATCAGCAGCATTGCGGCGAAGCCCCAGACGAACGTGTAGAGCGCTCGCCGCTTGTAGCCCTCGAGCACGCGAAAATCGAGCCGCATGCTCTTTAGTATATCCCCGATTGCGCTACGGTGCTGCCCAGCGTGAGAGTGCCGCTACCCGGTACGCCAGCTCCCGCACGAAGCGGTCCAAACTCGAACGCGCCGCTCCGCGAAGCAGCGTCACGTCGATCGCGCGCCCTACGGCTCCGAACGGTGCGATGTAGGTGCCGTCGAGCTGCAACCGCGAACTGCAGCCGTCGCTCGTGAGCGAAAGCACACCGTCGAACTTCGGGTACACGGCGGGATTGTGCTCCGCCTCGATGTGCAGCCGCCATTCGTTGGGCGCATCGCCGCTCGCGATTCGAGCGCTGATTGCGACGGAGATCGTCGCTTGAAACGGCAGATGGAGCTGCCGCACGTTGAGCGCGAGCGACGCCCGTCCCGGCTCTTGCGCGAACTCGCTCAGAATCGCGTCCACCGCGGGCATTGCAAAGGACTCCGGCACGGCCACCGCCGCGCAACTTCGCATCGTCTCCACCGTACGCGAGCATAGCAACCGTGCGGGAACCGTGCGGGAAACCGCGGGGAACGCGCGGCGCGCCCGCGGAAACGCCGCGTATGGAGGATACGCTCAGCACCTCTTCGGCTCGTCTCTCGCTTCTCGAGGCGGCTCCGGACGCGATGGTGGTCACCGATCATCGGGGCACGATCGTGCTGGTAAACGCGCAGGCCGAGAAACTCTTTGGGTTCACGCGCGCGGATCTGCTGGGCCGGAGCATCGAAACGCTCGTCCCGCCGCGCTTTCGCGGCAAGCATGCCGGGCACCGCGAACAGTACCAGCAAGCACCGCGCGTTCGCCCGATGGGGGCCGGCTTGGACCTCTACGGTCTGCGCAACGACGGCAGCGAGTTTCCGGTCGAGATCAGTCTGAGTCCGATCAAGATCCGCGGTGAAACGTATATTTCCAGCGCCATCCGCGACATTACGGCGCGCAAGCAAATCGAGAAGGCTCTGCACGAAAAGAACGTGGAGCTTCAAAACGCAAGTTTGGCTAAAGACCGCTTTCTTGCAGGCATGAGCCACGAACTGCGCACGCCGCTGAACGCGATCATCGGATTCACGGGGACGCTGCTCATGAAGCTGCCCGGGCCGCTTACCGAAGAGCAGGAGCGGCAACTGCAGATCGTCGACTCGAGCGCGCGGCACCTGCTCTCGCTGATCAACGACATTCTCGACGTCGCAAAAATCGAATCCGGCAAAGTCAGTGTCACCTCCGAGCCCGTTTTGCTGCAAGACGTCGTGCGCGAAGTCGCCGATTCGCTGCGCGCCATCGCCGAACAGAAGCGCCTGCAGTTCAAGGTCGATATGCCGGCAGAGCCCGTCGTCGCGGTTACGGATCGCCGGGCGCTCGCGCAAATTCTGCTCAATCTGGTCAACAACGCGATAAAGTACACCGAAAATGGGTCCGTGAACGTCGATCTGCAGCCGCCGCAGGGCGGGCGTATCGCCGTCGCCGTGTCCGATACCGGAGTCGGCATCCGCGCGGAAGACCGTGCACGGCTCTTTCAGGCGTTCGAGCAGCTCGACGCGTCGAGCACGCGGCGTTTTCAGGGCGTGGGCCTCGGGCTTCACCTCAGTCAGCGGCTCGCAACGATGATTAGTGCGACGTTGGATTGCGAGAGCACGTACGGCGAGGGAAGCATCTTCACGCTGACGCTACCCGCGAGCGTCGCGTGAGCGCGCGCATTTTGGTCATCGAGGACAATCCGGCGAACCGGGATCTGATTAGCTATCTGCTGCGCGCGTTCGGCTACGACGTCGAGTGTGAGTCGAACGGGGCCGCCGGGCTGCAGTCTGCGCTTTCGGGGGGCTACGATCTCGTGCTTAGCGACATCCTGATGCCGGACATGGACGGCTATGAGTTCGCGCGACGCTTTAAAGCGGACCCCGGCGTCTCGAAGACGCCGCTCATTGCGGTAACCGCACTGGCGATGACCGGCGACAGGGAGAGAGTTTTGCGCTCCGGTTTTGACGGCTACATCTCCAAACCCATCGATCCGCAGAAGTTCGCGGGACAGATCGCTGCGTTCCTGAGCAGCCGTGGCTAGCGTCCTGATCGTCGACGACGATCCCAACAATCGCCTTCTTCTGGCCACGCTGCTCAAACATGCCGGCCACGAGCCGGTGGAAGCGGCGGACGGAAATACCGCGCTTGCGGCGGTCGCGCAGGAAGTGCCCGGACTCATCATCGTGGATTTATCGCTGCCGGACATGACCGGCACCGCGCTCATAAAACGTTTGCGCCGCGAACCGCGCACGGCGAACGCAAAAATAGCCCTCTACAGCGCGACCCGCTCGGCGGCCGCCGTACAAGAGCTGACGGATCTTTACGGGATCTGCGGCGTTATTCCCAAGCCCGGCGATCCTCAGGAAGTGCTTGCGATCTTGCGCGAGCTTCTCGAACGCGCACCGCACTCGTGACTTCGGCACAGAATTGCCGCGCGATGTCCTCGGCCCGGGTGCGCTGCTGTTCGCTTTCCGCCTCGCCCTCCAACGTTACGGCGCCGTGGGAAACGTTCACGGTGATACCGGCGGCACGTGCCTGGACGTGCAGCGCCGCCGCAATGGCTGCCGCGAGATCGATATCGTCCAGCCGGCGTGCACCGCGTTTCATGAGCGCGCCGATACTCGCTCGTCGCGATATTCCGTTTCGATGTCGTGCGCGAAATCGTCGAGCAAATGCCGCAGCGTGCGGCGCGCGATCGCGCGGCCGGCAACGAAATCGAACATTTTTCCGAGGGTCCCGTACGGCGGAGCGTACGCACCGTCCAATTGCAGCGTCACGCCCGCGTGGCTGGGCCGTACCGTGAGCACGCCGTGGAAATCGGGAAAGACTCCGGGCGTTTGCGGGCGCCAAGCAATGAGCAGTGCATCGTGCTTACGCACCTCGTCCGTCGAGTCCGGAGCGCTCGCGACCGCAAAACTCGCTCGCTCGCCCAGCGGCGGCAAAGGGGTAAGATAGAGGCCGGTGCGCTGCTGCGCGGCTTTTTCCGCGAGTTCGAGGGCGGCGGAGAACGGACACGCGACGAAGCGCTTTTCACGTACCTGTGTCATGGCCTATATACCATAGCAATGCCGGAGGAAACGCGAAGGAAGCGGCGAGCGGCGCAGTTCTCGTTGCGTTCTCAGCGCGTTCCGCCCCGTTGAGGCGCGCCGGCTGTATCATCGGGAATACCGTTAGGAGGCGAATATGAAACAAACGCTGCAACCCGGTTACGGCAAGGTCGTCGTCACCGGACTCTCGATGGAACAAGCGGTCGAGCGCGCCAAGGCGCTTCTCAAAGAAGAAGGCTTCGGCGTGCTGTGCGAGATCGACGTGCGCAAGACGCTTCAGGAGAAGCTCGGCGCCGATTTTCGGCCGTATCGGATTCTCGGCGCGTGCAATCCGGGGTTGGCGCACGAGGCACTGCTGCGCGATCCGCAACTGGGTTTGCTGCTCCCGTGCAATCTCGTGGTGCAGGAAGAAGACAATCAAACCGTCGTGTCTGCGATCGACGCGCTAGCGATGCTCTCGTTCTCCAAGACTGCGGACCTTACGCCGATTGCGCAGGAAGCGAACGAGCGGCTGAGTCGCGTTCTCGAGCGGATGGCTTCGTAGGCTGCCGCTCGCGTCCGTCCCGGCGGACGACCATAACCGGCACGCTCGCATGACGCAGCACGCTCTCCGCAACGCTGCCGAGCAGCGCGCGTTCGATGCCGCTGCGCCCGTGGCTGCCCATGACGATGAGATCCGCACCGGCCGAGGCCGCGCACTCGAGGATGCCTGACGACGGCTGTCCGCTCACGCGGATCGTTTGTACTGCGACGAGGTCGCCGACGCGTGCGGCGGCCTCGCGCAGCAGCGCCTGCGCTTCAGACTCGAGCGCGTCGTAGCAGAGGGCGCTCATTCCAGGATCTCCGAAAGCCATCGCCGCCGCGTGACTGGGATCCACGTCGCTGCAGATCAGCAATTCCGCCTGTTGGTCTCGAGCAAGCTCGGCCGCGACGTTCAGCGCCCGCGCCGCGGCGTCCGAACCGTCGATAGGGCAAAGAATGCGTTTGAACATGCGGCCACCTGTGAGTTGGCTCATGAAAAGTGCCTCCTCACGCAATAGTAACGCGGCGATGAGACTGCTGCAGGAACGTAAAAAGAACGGGAGCCGATTTTGGCTCCTCCTCTTTTTTGCGCGTTACTTTAGCGACTCGACGTAGGCGGCGACGTCGCGCACGTCCTGCGCGCCGAGCGTCGACGGATAGAGTTTGGGCATCGGCGGCTGCGGGTTTTCAATCCAGGAGACTGCCTGATCCAGGTTTTTGCGCGAAGCCTCGTTCTCGAGCGAGGGACCCATGCCGCCTTGTCCTTGCGTACCGTGGCACGACGAGCAGTTTTGGGCGAAGACGACTTTGCCGTGCGCGAGATTTGCCGGTGCGGTCGCGGCTGCTGCGTTGGATGCGGGAGCGGGCGCGGCGTTCGTTACGCGCAGGGGCGGACTCACGCCGAAACCCCACGCGGCCAAAAACGCCATGACCCAAAGGCTCAGCGTCATCGCCGTGCCCACGCCGTACGCGTACTGCTGACCCGCGTACGCGGTTAGGAAACCGAAGAGTGCCAAGCCCAGATGTTCGAACGCATGCGCGGCCGGCAGCTTATCGAGCGGCGAATACTCCGAGGGCCACATCAGCAGCATCGCGATAAGCGGTGCCACGATGCTCAGGACGAGCCACACCGCTCGAGTGGTGAGCGGTGCCGGCGATCGACGCGTGAGCAGCAACGCCGAAACGCCGGCGCCGATCAAGATCGCGGCGTGCAGAAGATGATGGATGCGAATCGGAAAGTCGGCCGCTCCGCGATACGCAGGCGCGAGTGCAAATACGACCGTCAAGGCGAGAACGGCATAGCCCAGGGCGCGCGTCTTCATGCCGCCGCCTCCGCAGCGCCCGCCTTCGCAAGCCGCGCCAAACGAACGGCTTCAATGCCGGCGGCAATCAATCCGCACAGCAAGATCAGCGCACCGATCGTTGCGATGCCTGCATAGTGCGGTCCGACACCCGGCTCAACCGCGTAGCGCCTCGGCACGCCGCTGGCGCCCGCGATATAGAACGAGATCAAGAATAACCCGGCTCCGCCGAACACGGCGGCGCCGACGAGCCAGCGCGTGAAGAGCGAGGAGCGTTCGCCGCTGCGTTCTTCCAAGTTGACGAAGGCCCACCCGATGGTGAAGAGCAGCACGCCTTGCAGCAAGTAGGTATGGAAGTGCCCGGGAACCCAGAGCGTGTTGTGCAGATCCAGATTCACCGGAATCGTCGCGTCGAGCACCGCCGCCGTGCCGCCGACGACCCACCCGATCATGCCGGCGTAGAGAAACACGGAGCCCAAGCTCCAGCGCAATCCCGAACGGTGCACGAGCATCGCTCCGGAAAACACCGTAACGACGACGACCGGAATGGCGGCCAAATACGAAGCGATTTCACCGATGAACTGCACCGCCTGCGCCTGCGCGAAATCCATGTAGAGATGGTGGAAATACGCGATGATGACGAAGAGGAGCGTGCCCCACCAGGCAACGACCAGCGGCTTGGATGTGTGGTATTCGCGTTTCGTGCAGAGCGGGAGAGCGACATAGACGCCTGCGACGGCCATGTACATCGTCAAATTGGCGAACGTGTGCCCGAACTGATAGATGAGGTTTTTCGCCCAGAGCGGATCGATCGCCACCGACGGGTCGATCCAATGCACCAGCATACCGACGCCCACCGCGAGTCCGAAGGTGCTCCCGATGATACCGTCGATTGCCGTGATTGCGGCGGCGAACATCTGCGGCGGCGGCTCCACATGCGACGCTTGAAACGCGCGAGTGTTGAACACGTAGTCGATGCCGAGCATGCCCGTGATGCCGCCGTATCGCACCAGCAGCGCGCCCAGAATCTGCGCGCACCAAATCATGAATCCGATCATCACGAGCGCGTTGCCGATGAGCCAAAGACCCGTCGCCCAACTCGGCCAATAGGTTCCGACGAACGGCAGCGGATAGAGCATCGTCCAGAGCGAGCCGAACTTTCCGGGAAACACGCTGATGATGACACACAGCGCCCCGGCGACGAAGAATCCGTACGCGAGATAGGCGATGCGCGGATCGATCGCGGCTTCGCGCCGGACCAAATACCACAGCGTTCCCAATCCCGCGATCGCCATCGCCGTGATCATGCCGATGCCGTGCAGGCTGAGCAGTGCGTAAAACCAGCCCGGATCGTAGGTTATCCATCCGGCCTGCTCGGCGCGCATCGCGATGCCGATGAGCATCATCAGAAAGAACATGGCCAGGCCCGTGGCGATGTACGTCCACATCACCACGCGTGCGCGGCGAAGATCCAATGCGCTCGGCGGCGCGCTCGCCCCTATGTCAATCGAGATCGCGCTCATCGAACGTCAAACCCTCCCTGCATCGCCGCATGCGCGATGCCGCAGTATTCCAAGCAGCGCACCGTGTAGTGGCCGCGAGTGCGAAATTCAAACGGCAGGTGATTCACGTAGTCGGGCATCGCCTGCACCTGCCCTACCAGCCGGCCCTGCGGATCGTAGATGGCGAAGCCGTGATTGACGTCGCGCGAGGTGACGTCGAACACGATCGGCGTATTCGCCGGAAGCGTCTGCGGAAGCGCGAAACTGTACTGTTGCGCGACGACCTTGTAATGCGTTCCGGGTGTCTGCGCACCCGCGTACGGGAAGTGCGGTATCGTGAAAATGAAGACGGCAAAAGAGGCGGCCAGCACGGTTACGAACCAGTAGCGCCGGATGGCGTAGCCGTTTGCGGACACTACGTCTTGCCCGACCGGCGTCTTACCGCCGTATAACGCCACCAAAAGCATGATGGCGATCGCGACGGCGGCGACGATCAAAAAAACTTCCAGAACCATAATACCTGACAAAAGCTATCTCCCCCTAAGCACTGCCGGTACGTATGCGCACGACGGCTCTTCGGCAAACGGATCGCCGCTCATCGCAAACGCGCGCGAGCGCGAGCCGCCGCAGAGTTGGCGGAATTCGCAGACGCCGCACTTGCCGCCGAAGGTCTCCGGCGAGCGCAGCCGGCGCATCAACGGATCCTCGCGGTACACCTCGAGCAAGTCGTCCGTACGAACGTTCCCTACCGGATACGGCAGAAAACCGCTCGGACAGATCTCTCCCGTATGCGAGACGAAGACAAACCCCTTGCCGTCGCCGATCGCGGGGAATTCCATCCACGGGCGGTGCGAGGTCGCGGGCCGCTCGCGCGGGGGTGCGGCGGCTTCGCGCTGTGCGACGAAACGGCGGAAATGCGGTGCCTCCGTCGTCTTCACGGCGAACGCGTACGTTGCAGAGATCCGGTAGATCTCGCGAAACGCCGCTTCGGTTTCGGCGGCGTCGAGTACTTCGCTCACTTGCCCGCGTCCGACCGGGACCAGAAAGAACGCGCTCCACAGCGCGACGTCGAGGGTATCGACCAGCTCGGCGATGCTCGCAAGCGTCGTGTGGTTGAAACGCGAGACCGTGGTATTGATTTGCAATTCTACGCCGAACTCGCGTGCGGCGTGCGCTGCGTCGAGCGTGCGTTTGAACGAACCGGCGACGCCGCGAAAGGTATCGTGCATCTGGGCGGTCGCCGCGTCGATGCTCAGCGAGATGCGCTTACATCCCGCGCGGGAGAGACGTTCCAAAGCCGCGCGCGTCAAGCGGCCCGTTGCGCTCGGCGAGACCGCCATGCGCAATCCGCGATTGGTGCCGTACTCGACGACTTTATAGACGTCGTCGCGCATGAGCGGATCGCCGCCCGTGAGCACGAAAATCGGTTTTCCGCACCGGCGAACCGCGTCCACGAGCGCGAAGGCTTCCTGCGTGCTCAGTTCCGACGGATCGCGGCGCGGGATCGCTTCGGCGCGGCAGTGCCGGCAAGCGAGTGCGCACGCCCGCGTCATTTCCCAGATAACAATCCGAGGGGCGTCGGAATACGACACCCCCGATAACAATGCCATGGGCCGATGGTAGCGCGTGCGTTCTCGCGCCGATGAGAACGCAAATCCCACGACGTTCTCATTCTTGTCCCGAAGCGTTCCCTCGCTCTGCGTACCGTACGCTCAGGAGGACGCATATGGCCTTTGGCGATCCGCATTTTTGGCGCGCGGGTGCGATAAGTTCCATCGTCGTGATGGTTGCCGTGCTCGTTATGCTCACCACCGACACCCTCTGGGCCATGCGCGTGGGTGGAGCGCACGTACCGGCATATACGGTCATCAATCGAGACATCGACGTGGAGCCCAATCCGGACACGGGGATCTCGCAGCCGATCGTCGAGGAACGCGAAGAGTTCTTCGGTAGAAATTATACGCAGCAGCAGGCCGCCGATCTGATTCGTCACGGCAAGCTCGCGATTCAGAGCCACGCCTGCATGGATTGCCACACATTCTTCGGCAACGGCGCGTATTACGCGCCCGACCTCACGCGAGCGTGGCTCGATCCGGCATGGAAAAACGTCTGGATGCCGATGACGCAGGCGAAAACCAGAGAAGAGGCGATGGCGCGGTTCTTGATGGCGCCGCAGAAATACGCCACCTGGTCGCGCAAAATGCCCGACCTGCACATCGCGCGCGACGAAGCCGTCGCCATTGTTGCGTACCTCAAGTGGCTCTCGGCCGTCGATACGAACGGCTTCCCGAACGGATTTTCGACGAAATGATGACGACGACGTATGAGTCCCAGCGTTTGGGCATGAAGTATTTCGCCGCGGCCATCGCGCTGTTCGGCGTCATGATTATCGCGGGGCTTGCGGCCGCCGCGGAGTACGTGTTCCCCGGCTTTTTGCCCGGGCTGCCGTTCAGTATGCAGAAGATCTTGCACATCGACACGCTGATCATCTGGCTGCTGATGGGCTTCCTCGGTTCCATATACTACTTGCTGCCGCTCGAGTACGAGCGCGACCTGGTCGGGTTAAAACTCGCAAACGCGGTGTTCTGGATTTTCTGCGCTACCGTGCTCGCCGTAGCACTCACGTTTATTTTCGTGCAGATCGGTCCCGGTACGGAGAAGACGCTGTGGCTCGTCAATCAAGGCCGCAAATACGTCGAAGCTCCGCGCTGGGCGAGCATCGTCATTACCATCGGCATCGCCGTGTTCATGTATAACGTCGTCGGCACGGCGGTCAAGGCGAGGCGCATGACCGGCGTGCTGTGGGTGCTGATTGCGGACTTGGTACCGCTCTTTGCGCTGTACCTCATTGCGTTTCCGGCGATCACGAACATGTCGGTCGACCAGTACTGGTGGTGGTGGCTCGTGCACTTCTGGGTCGAAGCGACCTGGGAAGTGCTGATGGCGTGCATCGTAGCAATTCTGCTGATGCAGCTGCTCGGAACGCAGCGCAAGATCGTCGAGACGTGGCTGTACATCGAGGTCGCGCTGGTGCTCGGCACCGGCGTGCTCGGAATCGGGCATCATTACTTCTGGATCGGCGCGCCGAAATACTGGATGGGCATCGGGGGCCTCTTCTCCGCGCTCGAACCGCTGCCGCTGCTCGGAATGGTCGTCCACGCCATTTACGACGCGGGCGAGCACCAAATGAAAGTCAGCAATCGGCCCGCGTTCTTTTGGATGCTTGCGGAAGCTTTCGGCAACTTCATCGGTGCGGGCATCTGGGGCTTCATGATCACGCTTCCGCAGATCAACATGTTCGCGCACGGCACGCAGTGGACGGCGTCGCACGGACACTTCGCCTTCTGGGGCGCCTACGGATGCGGCGTGATTACGGTGATCTATCTCGCGCTGCAGCACGCCAGACGCGCACAATCATTCGATAGCGGCGCTTGGAAATGGGGCTTCGCGCTGCTCAATCTCGGCATTATCGCGATGGCGGGCGCGCTGATGGTCTCCGGCATGACGCAGGCATTCTACGAACGCGCGATCGGCGGCAGTACGGTGAGCGCATTCATGAGCGCCCAGCAGAATCCGTGGTTTATCGAAGGCATGTGGGTGCGGCTGGGAGCGGGTCTGATCTTTGCTGCGGGCTACGTCGTGCTCGTGTACGACTTCCTGACGATCGGCCGGCGTGTAGAGGTAACCGCAACATCCGCGCCCGTCCTTACCGGAGCGGCAGGCGGTGACTGAACTCGCTCCGGCCGCGATGATCGCGACCGCGCTGCTGCTCGGCGCTTTCGTCACCGCCGGCGGCGCGTACGGCATCGCGTTCACGCTTGGAAAGAGTTTGAACGACGCGCGCTGGCTGCGCTTTGCGCCGTACGCGTACGCCTTTCAGTGTGCGCTGGCGGCAGCGGTGCTGCTCTTCACACCGCTCGACTGGTGGTGGAAGACGCTCGTCGCCGCAAGCGCCCTGGCTTATTACTTCGTGCCGCCGCTGACGTGGCGGTACTTCCTTCACCTTCACGATTCGCCCGAAAAAGGAGCATCATGATTCCGGATCTCGTCAACGCTGCGCTCGGGATCGCGCTCATCTATGTTGCGATTCTCCGGCAGCCGTTCTTGCACGGTACGGGCGGCTCTGCCGTCGAAGCGCTTGCAGGCATTACGATTGCACTGCTGGCCGCGGCCGCACTCAAAACGCGTGAAGCGTGGTATTCGCGAGTGATGATTCCGCTGGGGATCGCGCTCGCGGTCTTCGCGTTGCCGGCGTCCGTGTTTGCGCTCTCCGTGACGCTCGAATCGTGGTTCGTCTTTTGGATAGGCGTTTTCACGGGCGTGGTCGCGCTCTGGGGCGCGCTCTATCCGCATAATCTACAGGAGCAATCTCCGTAATGGCTGCGTTTCTCGCACTCGTTTTTGCCGCCGTGACCTGGAGCGGCACGGTGGTCACCGCCGACGAGCAGGGGCACAGTATCAGTATCGTCGACGCCGCGGCCTCGCGCGTGCACACCGTCCATGTGAGCGTTGCGCCGCATAACGTGCAGACCTCTGCGGACCGGCGCTATTTGTACGCGACCGGGATCCCTGCAATGGACATGTCGCACATGGGCGCCGCGCACATGAGCGAGCCGGAGATGGCGGAGATGATGGAGGGCTCCGGGTTCTTGCTCGGGTTCGATCTGCTTTACCCCGACGCGGCGCCGTTCTCGATTGCGCTCGGCAAGCATCCCGCGCACGTCGTCGTCGACGCGGCAAATCGCTTCGCGTACGTAACGGTTACCGGAGAGGATGCCGTGAAAGTCGTCGATCTGCATCGAAAGGCCGTTGCGGCGACGATTCCGGCCGGCAAGATGCCCCATGGTTTGCGCATGTCGCCCGACGAGCGGACGATCTACGTCGCCGATATGGGGGGCGGCACGGTCTCGTTCATCGACGTCGCAGAGCGCCGGCTCGTCGCGAACGTGTTCGTTGGGAAGACGCCGGTGCAAGTGGCCGTCGCGCCGGACGGCAAGACGGTATACGCGACAATTGCGGGAGAGAACGCCGTCGCCGCGATCGACGTCGCCGCGCGCACGCGCCGCAATGTGATTCAAGTCGGTCCGAATCCCATGCAGCTCGCCGTTTCACCCGATGGAACGCGGATATACGTGGCCGGTCAGGGCACGAAGGCGATTCCCGGCCATACGGTTTCGGTGATCGACACCGCGTCGGAAACGGTCGTGGCAACGGTGCAGGTTCCGGCAGGAGCGCACGGCGTCGTCGTGGCGCCCGACGGTTCTACGGTGTTCGTGACGGATGCATTCGATTCCAAACTCAGCGAGATCGATGCGCGCACCCTGAGCGTGCGCTCGATTTCGGTCGGCGAAGGGCCGAACGGCGTAACCCTGGGACCGTAGGCTAAGCGCCGTGCACGAGAGTGTGCGCGGCCATCCACACTCCCAGGACGATGACGATCGCCGAGAGCGTCAGCGTAACCGCGTTCGCTATCCACGAGTTGCGCCGCTCGCCCACGATCCGCCGATCGTTTACCATGACGAGCAAGAAGCCCAGAACGACGGGCAGCACGAAACCGTTGAATGCTTCGACGTACACGGTGATCTGCACGAGCGCCAAATGCGGAACGAGCACGATGGCCGCCGCAACCGCTACGCACGCGGCGTATAATCCGTAGAAGCGCTTGGCCTTCAGGCACGAGGAGTTCAGCGAGCACGGCCACGCAAATGCCTCGCCGAACGCCCAAGCCGTGGCGAGCGAAACGACGAGCGCTCCCAGCATGGACGCACCCACGAGACCTGCGCCGAAGACGACGCCCGCAAAACGGCCGGCAAACGGCTGCAGCGCGATCGCCGCGTGCGCTGCATCCAAGACGTTCACGTGATGGGCGTGCAGCGTCGCGGCGGCCGTCACGACGATAGCGATCATGATGATCTGCGTGGCAATCGCGCCGAGCGCCGTGTCGACGCGTGCGTGCGCGAGATCGCCCGCGCGCAAGCCTTTGTCCACCGTCGCGCTCTGCTGGTAAAAGATCATCCACGGCATGATCACCGCGCCGATGTTGGAGGCGATGAGCAGCAGATAGGTTTGATTGCCGAGCGGCTGCGCGCCCAGCAGTCCGTCGCGCAGGAGCGCGCCGGCGTGCGGATGCGCCGCCAGTGCGGCCGGAATAAAGAGCAGTTCGAGCGCGCAGAGCGCGAGCGCGATCCACTCGACCCGCTTGTAGGCGCCCAAGAAGATCACCGCGACGAGCAGCACGGCAGCCGCGACGACGAGCATTGCGGGGTTGACGCCGAAAATCAGCGCCGCGCCGGCGATGCCCGCGAATTCGGTGACGAGCGCCGCGACGTTGGTCACCAGCATCGTACCGAGCGAGACCCACGCCCATCCCAGTCCGTAGTTCTCGCGAATGAGGCGCGCGTGGCCTTTACCGGTGAGGATGCCCAGACGCACGGTCATCTCTTGGACGACGAAGAGCGGAACGATCAGCAGCGTCTGGAGCAGCACGAGTTTGAGTCCAAACTGCGCGCCGGAGGTGACGGCCGTCGTGATGCTGCCGGCTTCCGTGTCGGCGAACGCAACCACGATACCGGGCCCGGCGATAGCGAAAAATTTTAGCCACCACTGGGCGGACGCGCTCCTGCGCACGCCAATCAGACCTGCTGCCTGCACCGGTGCCTCCCTCGGCCTATTAGGTAAGCCTAAGTCCTAATATAGCCGAGCCTACGGCGCCAGGTCTGCGACAAACATCGATCGGTCTCCGTGCGTTCTCAGCCCTATCTTCAGCGGTCCTCTGCGCTTCTCGCGAGTTGCGTACAGTCGGATTCAGACGCCGCATTTTCATCGCGGCGAATGAGGATTTGAACAGTGAGTATCGGACGAAAAGACTTCGTCGCAACCATGGGAGCCGCCGCAGGCGCGGCGCTGCTCGCAGGATGCAGCACTCCCAAACCGGCAGATGAGGCAGCCGCCGGAGCGATCGCAACCACCGGTGAGTTGGGCGGCGACGCCAAAGCGATCGTCGCCGCGCGCGGATTGACGCCGGGCGACGTCGCGGCCGCTTTGAAGACCTTCGTACCGCTGGGCAAGCACGACGATTTCGTGATGTTTGCATCGGGCGGACACAGCGGACAAGTCGTCGTGATGGGCGTCCCGTCAATGCGCATTCTGAAGGTCATCCCGGTGTTCACGCCCGACGCGTACACCGGCTGGGGGTATTCGGACGGGTCGAACACGTGCCTGGACGACGGCTGCGTGAACGGCAAGCGCATCACGCACGGCGACACGCACCATCCGGCGCTGAGCGAAACGAACGGCGATTACGACGGGCGCTACTGCTTCATCAACGACAAGGTCAACGCGCGCGTCGCGGTCATCGACCTCAAGCGCTTCGAAACCACGCAGATCGTGAAGAACCCGCACGCGGCCGACGACCACGGGCATTGCGTGACGCCGAACACCGAATACGTCATCGAGACCACGCAATACGGCGCGCCTATCGGCGGCGAGTACGTCGATCTCACCGACGAGAACTACGTCAAATACTATCGCGGCGTCGCAACATATTGGAAGTTCGACAACGAGAAAGGCAAAATCGACCCGGGCGCCTCGTTTTCGATCGAATTGCCGCCGTACAACCAAGATCTGACGGACGCCGGCAAACTTGCGAGCTACGGATGGTCCTTCACGAATTCGTTCAACAGCGAACTCACGTTCCCGAAAGGTTACAAGGGCGGCGCGTTCGCCGAGGCCGCTGAATCGCAGAACGCCGACGACTGGCTGCACGTGATCAATTGGAAACGCGCGCAAGCGCTGGTCGAGTCGGGCGCGGTAGGCAAGCGCAACGGCATGTATTTCATTCCGCTCGATACGGCGATCGCGAACCACCTTATTTTCCTCGCTCCCGAGCCGAAAAGTCCGCATGGCGTCGACGTAACGCCCGATGGAAAGTTCCTCATCGTCGGCGGCAAACTGGATCCGCACGCGAACGTCTATAGTTTCGCGAGAATCGAAGCGGCGACCAAACGAACGGGTTTGAAAAAGGATCGTTACGGCATTCCGATTCTGCCGCGCAAGGACGTCGTCATCGCGCAGGTTCCGGTGGGACTAGGCCCCCTGCACACCCAGTTCGACGGAAAAGGCTATGCGTACATGAGCCTCTATCTGGATTCCGCGGTTTCGAAATTCTCGCTCGGGGATGAAAGCGGCAGAGGGTGGCAAATGGTCGACAAACTTCCGCTGCAATACAATACCGGGCATTTGGCCGCACCGCACGGCGACACGGTCAATCCGCGCGGCGGATACGTCGTCGGCTTGAATAAATGGTCGATCGACCGGTTCACACCGGTGGGCCCGCTCTATCCGCGCAATCTGCAACTCGTCGACGTTGGAAGCCGGGAGCAGAAGATGTCGCATATCTACGATGCGCCGATCGGTATGGCGGAGCCGCATTACGCACAAATCATCTCCGCGTCGCTGCTCAAACCGATGGGCGCCTATCCGCTCGGCTTCGATCCGCACGAGGGCAAAGTGAGCGCGAAGGCGCCGCAGCCGGGAAATGAGGGCGTCAAGCATGACGGTGACACCGTCATCGTCTCCATGACGCAAGTTCGAAGCCATTTTCTTCCCGACGTCGTCAAAGTCAAGCAAGGACAGAAAGTCGTCTGGCGCATCACCAATATGGAAGGCACGCCGAATACGATGCACGGCTTCGCGCTGGCGGGCTACAACGTCAGCCTCACGCTCGAGCCCGGCAAATACGAAGAATTTTCGTTCGTAGCCGACAAGCCCGGCGTCTTTCCGTTCTACTGCACGGATTTTTGCTCGGCGCTGCACCTCGAAATGATGGGCTACTTCCTGGTGGCATGATGATTCACACGCATCGTATTCACCCTGCGCACTCGCTCGACGATCTCTCGATTCACAGGCCGAGCGCTGCGGCACTGTATTACGCAGCGGCGGCCTTGCTCTTCCTGGCGCTTGCGCTGCCGTGGTGGCGCATCTCGATGGTGGCGCCGCAATATCCGTTCGGCTTGCACGTAACGACATGGTTCTTCGGCCTGAGCGGCGACGTCAAAGAGGTCGACGAACTCAACCACTACATCGGCTTCATGCCGCTTGCGGCCCTCGCCGCGTTCGAACGGCACCTCGCCTTTATCGCCGGCCCGCTCGCGCTCGCGCTGCTGGCAGCGGCAGCGGCCGTGCGATCGCGCGCGGGCGCGATACTTGCCGTTCCCGCGATCGCGCTGCCCGCGGTCTTCGTCGCGGATCTCGCCGGGTGGCTGCGATATGCGGGCCATCATCTCGATCCGCACGCGGCGCTCTCGGGTGCGGTCATGCCGTGGACGCCGGTGCTCTTTGGCGCCGGAGGCGTCGGACAGTTTCATACGCAGAGCGTCTTCGAGCCGGGCTTCTATCTCGCGCTCGCGGCCGCGCTGGCGGCAATTACCGCAATGGCGTCACGCGCAAAGGAGCGCCGCGCAGCGTGATTGTGACGGTGTGCGCGGTGGGCTGTGCGTATGACTCGCTTGGCGCGGCCGTGCAGCGCGTACCCGTGCGCTCGACGATCGTCGTTCGCGGCAACGCGCGCGGCGGCGTCACGGTCGATCGACCGCTGACGATTCGCGGCGAAGGCGGCGCGGCGATCTCCGGCGGAGATTCCGGTATCGTCGTTCGCGCACCGCACGTCGTCGTCGAGCATCTTCGCTTCACGGGATACGCGCACGACGATCCCTCCGGACGGTCGGCGGCCGTCGTGCTGGCCGCTCCGGATGGGACCGTACGCGAGAACGTCTTCGAAGCAAACGGCTTCGCGATAACCGCATCTCGAGCGGATCGCGCGAGGATTGAGAGCAACGCGATTCACGGTGGCGACGATGCGATCCGTTTATGGTATACGCCGGATGCCGTCATTGCACGCAATGGCGTTACCGCAGGACGCGACGTGCTCGTTTCCTATTCGCGGGGCGTGACCTTCGCCGATAACCGCGTGCGCGGAAACCGCTACGGCTTACACGACATGTTCTCGGACGGCATGCGCGTGCTGGGCAACACGTTCGAGAACAACGAGATCGGCGCGAATTTCATGTATGCCGCGCATTTGGAGGTTCGCGGCAATACGTTTCGTGCCAATCACGGCGCCGCCGGCTACGGCATCGGTTTCGAGGACGTGGACGCTTCCCGCGTGCACGGCAACCGCTTCGTGCAAAACCGTGTCGCAATGAACGGCGTCGATTCGCCCGCCGATCCGCGCAGCCCCGACGCGGTCGACGCCAACGTTTTTGCGCAGAACGGTACGGCGCTCGGGCTTCAGTCCGATCCGCACGCCATTCGCGTCGCCGCCAATGCCTTCATCGACAACCTGGAGGACGTCGAAGTCAGCGGCGGCGGCTCGACCACAGGTATAGTGTGGCGCGGCAATTACTGGAGCGCCTATGCCGGCTACGATCGCGACGGCGACGGCATCGGCGACATTCCGTACGCGCCGCAGCCCGCATTCGACGCTTTGACCGATACGCATCCGGAGTTGCAAATGTTCCGTTACAGCCCCGCCGCGCTTGCGGTGCAGTTCGCAGCG
>DATEHZ010000049.1:0-5555 GCA_035279385.1 Vulcanimicrobiaceae bacterium
GTGACGACCGTCAGTAGAGTGACCAAACCCGTGATTTCAAAGATGCGGCGCAGATTGGGCGGCACGACGACCACGATTTCGCGCGGATCGCCTCCGGCATCCATAAAGCTGCGACGATACCGCATGAGTACCGCGACGATCGACGAGTCGAGCATGCTCGCACCGCGCATGTCGACCACCAAACGGTCGATGCTCCCGGGCGGCGGAAAAGCCGCCGCGATTTCGTCGCGCCGGTAAACGTCAAGATCGCCGCTAAGTTCTATCGTTGCGGCGGGCTCGTTGTGTTCCAAATGACTAGGCTCTCCCCAAGCCAGGTGTTCTCTACCCAACAAAGAGGGACCAATAAACTGGAGGGTTATCCTCCTTGCCGCCTTTTTACAGGATCGATTGAATGGCGGCGGCGATCTCTTTTTTGCTCATCTCGCCCTGCACGATCTTCCGGATGACGCCGCCGCGGTCGATGAAGACGTGCACGGGCAAGCCGTTGACGTTGTACGCACTCTGCAGCGCCCCGCCGTCGACGACCGCCGGATACACGAGATCGAACTTGCGAACGAACTCCGCCGCTTTTTTGGCATCCTCGAGTTCGTCGACGCCGACGACCTGCAGCCCGCTTGCAGCGAACTTCTTCTGCAGCGCGTTCACGTCGGGCGCCTCTTCGTTGCACGGCGGGCACCACGTCGCGAAGAAATTGAGGTAAACCGCTTTTCCGTGCAGCGACTGCATCGAGAGCATTGCGCCGGTCGAGGTCGGTTCGTTCCAATCGGGTGCCGCGCGCCCGACGGCGGCCGTGCGCGTCCCGCCGCCCGAACCGGCCGAGCAAGCGGCCAGCGCGGCAAGGGCGCAAAGAACGACGGCGTTGCCGGCTCGCATCGTTTCAGCCGAACGCCGGGTAGGCTACGGCGTGTAAATCGCGCTCCATCTGAGCCACGAGCTCCGCGGCGGTGTCAAAACGCTGCTGTTCGCGCACAAATCGCAAATCCCGCACGGCGAGCTCCTTTCCGTAGATAGTTTCGTGAAAATCGCGTAGCCACGCCTCCACGGTGCGATGCGCGCCGTCGAAAGTCGGATTCGTTCCGATTGAGACGAGCGCGGCATAGTCGCGTCCGTCGTAGCGTGCAGCCGCCGAGTACACGCCGTCTTTGGGAAGCAGTTTTTGCGGAACGTCGATGTTGGCGGTCGGAAAGTTCAGATCGTGGCCGAGCCCGCGGCCCAGCACCACCGTTCCGCGCAACTCGTAGCCGTGGCCCAGAAGCCGATCGGCCGTTTCCAGATCGCCGGCGGCAATATACTCGCGAATGCGCGTGCTCGAAATACGTTCGCCGTCTTCATCGCTCGTGTTCGGCACCGGCACGCAAGCGACGCCGCGCTCCGAGAGCACCGCGCGCATCATCGCCGTATCGCCGGCGCGCTTGTTGCCGAAGCGGAAATTCTCGCCCACGACGACGCCCCTCACGCCCATGCCGGCGATCAGCGTCTCGGTGAGAAAACGCTCCGCTGGGATAGAGGCGATGCGACCGTCGAAGCGCACGAAGAAACATTCGTCGAAGCCTGCGCCCGCGAACAGGTCGATGCGTTCCTCCGGCGTGGTTATGAGCGGCGGTTCCATTCCGGGACGTAAGAACGACGCGGGATGATTTGCGAAGGTGAGCACACCGGCGCGCCAGCCGGGCTTGCGAAGCCGCAGCGTCCGGCGCGCGATCTCCATGTGCCCGCGATGCATCCCGTCGAAAAACCCGATCGCCAGAACGAGCGGACGCTGCGTCTGCGGATCGCGCTCCTCGAGCGAATGATAGATCTTCACACAAAGACCTTGCGCGGGGCGAGAAGTGCGCCGTGGGTTTCGCCCACGCCGACGAGCGTACGGGATTCGTCCCGCACGAAGACGTGCTTGCCCGCGGCGCCCGCGGGAAGCGGCACGACCCGCCCCGCGCGGAAGTCGGCGGAATGACGCAGGTCGAGCACGATCGTCGGAAACGGGATGATGTGCTCGGGTGCGATGAGCGACTCCCGCGGACGATCCGCAATCTCCTCGAGCGTACGCGCTTCGTACAAAATGAACGATCCGGAGGCTTCGCGTACGAGCGCGCCCATATGCGCCGGAACGCCGATTGCTTTGCCGAGATCTTCGACGAGCGTACGAACGTACGTGCCTTCGCTGCACGCGATACGCAAGCGCGCAACGCCGCGTTCGGTGCCGAGCAGCGTCAAGCCGTAAATGGTGACCGAGCGCGGCTTGCGCTCGACGTGCTTGCCTTCGCGCGCGAGTTCGTACAAGCGTTTGCCCTCGTGATGCACGGCGCTGAACATCGGCGGAATCTGTTCGATTTTACCGACGAACTGCGGCAGAACGTCGCGCAATTTGCGCTCCCAGCCGTTCGGGACCGGCAGCGACTCGAGCGTGTCGCCGAGCGCGTCTCCGGACGTCGTCGAGCGGCCCGGAACGAAGGCGCACACGTACGCCTTGCGCTGATCCGTCAGCAGCGGGATGAGACGCGTGGCTTTGCCGACCGCGATCGGAAGCACGCCCGCGGCTTGCGGATCCAGCGTCCCGAGATGGCCGACGCCGATATGGCGATCGCGCGCATACAGACCGTAGATGCGGCGAAGCCGTGCAACGACTTGGGCCGATGTCGGACCCGCCGGCTTGAAGACGTTGACGAACCCGAGCATCGACGTTAGCGCCGGGAGACGAAGATGCGTTCTTTGCGCACGAAGCGGCCGTAGTAATACACGGCCACGCCGGCGACGATCAAGATCGCGCCGAACCGCATACCGCGAAAGGCGGTGAACGTCAGAACGATCCCGATGAGCGCGATGACCAGACCCCAGCGGATAAACACGTTAGAGCCCTTCGGCGACCAGTGCGTCGTCGACGCTGCGAATCGCATCGGAAAGCGGACCGAGAAACGTCAGTCCCGACGCGCGGAAATGTCCGCCGCCGCCCAGCCGCGCGGCGGCAGCCTGCACGTTGATGCGCCCGCTGCTGCGCAGACTCACGCGAATGTCGCCGTCGTACGCTTTGAAGAGTGCCGCAACTTCCACGCCTTCCACCGAACGCAAGTGGTTGACGATCTCCTCGGTGTCTTCACCGTCGCCGTCGCATTCCGCGAGCATTGCCTCGTCCACGTACGACCAAATGTAGCGGCCGTCGTGCTCGGTTTGCGCTTCGTTGAGCGCGCGCCCGAGCAGTTTGAGCGCCGCAAGCCGCTTGTTCGCGAAGATCTCTTGCGTGATCTGCTCTTTATCCGCGCCCAGATTCATGAGTTCGGCGGAGAGCATCAGTACTTCGGGCGTCGTGTTGCTGTGCATGAAGCCGCCGGTATCGGTCATGATCGTCGTGAGCAGACACGTGGCGATATCGGCGTCGACCTCCACTTTGAGCGCGCGCAGCAGATGCATGACGCAGGTCCCGGTGGAGCACTCGTGCGGCAGCACGTAATTGAACGCCCCGAAGTGCGAGTTACCCAAGTGATGATCGATGTCGAGAATGTTCTCTCGCTTGATCTTCGGCAGAAACTCGCCGGCACGCGCCGTGTCGCTCATGTCGCCGAACACCCAGAGCGTGTCTTCCGGCAAGTCGGGCGGCACCTCGCGCGACACATACTGCGTGTCGGCCATGAACCGCAAATTACGCGGAACCGCGTCCTGCTGGAAGTAGTGCACGCGTTTGCCGAGCTGCTTGAGCGCGAGCCCCAATGCCAGGCCCGCGCCCAGGGTGTCGCCGTCGGGCTTGACGTGGCTGACCATGACGAACGCGGTGCGCTTACGAAGCTCCGCGACCACCTCTTCCGTCGTCGCGGCAATGGGCTGCTGCTGTTCGATCACGCGCTCCCTCCGCTCACTTCGCGGAGTGTTTTTGCGAGATTAATGGCGCGCTCGGTCGAGCGGTCTTCCACGAATTGCAGTTCCGGCGTGTGACGCAGCTTCACTTCGCGGCCCAGTTCACCGCGCAAGAAGCGCGAAGCGTGTCCGAGCGCGTCCATCGTCTGTTTTGCGACGTGGCGGTCGCCGATGATCGACACGAACACCTTCGCGTGCTTGAGATCCTGAGTAATCTCGACGCGCGTGACGGTCGTGAACCCCAGACGCGGATCCTTGAGCTCCTGCGAGATCAGCGTGCCCAGGACACGCTGAATCTCGTGGTCGATCCGCTGCATCCGCTGCTGCTTCATTTGAAAAGGCGCTCCGGCCCAGCCTGCGCGCCCCCCCTCGAAGACGGGGGGACGATCTCTTGGCGCCGCAACGATCCGTAGCTACGCATTGGCAAGCTCCGCGGCGATCAATTCGACGGTGTACGCTTCGATGACGTCGCCGACTTTGAGATCTTGATATTTGGCGACTTGGATACCGCATTCGTATCCTTCCGCGACCTCGCGGACGTCGTCTTTGAAGCGGCGCAGCGATTCGATCTCGCCGTCGAAGATCACCGCTTGATCGCGCAGCACGCGAACCTTGTTGTTGCGGTTGATCTTGCCGTCCTTGATGTAGCAGCCGGCAATCGAACCGACTTTGCTGACCTTGAAGATCTCGCGTACTTCCGCGTGGCCGAGCGTAACCTCACGCTGCACCGGCGCAAGCATGCCGCGCATCGCCTTCTTCAAATCGTCTTCGACTTCGTAGATGACCTGATAGAAGCGCAGATCGACGCCTTCGTTCTCGGCCAGGCGCTTGACCGTCTCGTCCGGACGTATATTGAAGCCGATGAGCACCGCGTTCGACGCGCTCGCGAGGTTGACGTCGTTCGGCGTGATCGCGCCGACGCCGCCGTGAATGACGCGAATGTCGACTTCCTCCGTCGAGAGCTGCTCCATGCGGGCGCGCAGCGCTTCGACCGAGCCTTGGCCGTCGGCTTTGACGATGATGTTGAGCGTCTTTTTGCCTTCGGTCGGCATCGACATGAACGTTTCGAGCGAGACACGCTGACCGCCGCTGGCGGCAATGCGAACGTCGCGGCGGCGCGTCTTGCGCTTCTCGGCCGTTTCCCGTGCAACGCGTTCGTCGGAGACCGTCATCAGCGTGTCGCCGGCGGCGGGCACGTCCTGCAGACCCATGATCTCGACCGGAATCGAGGGGCCGGCTTTCTTGACCTGTTTGCCTTTGTCGTCGACGAGCGCGCGAACCTTACCGAACGTACCGCCGACCACCACGACGTCGCCGACGCGCAGCGTGCCGTTCTGAATCAGCACGGTTGCGACGGCACCCCGTCCGCGATCGAGCGCGGATTCGATGACGACGCCGCTCGCACGGCGGTTCTTGTTGGCTTTGAGATCGCGAATATCGGCTTCGAGCAGTACCGTTTCGAGCAGTTTGTCGATGCCCGTTCCCGCCTTCGCGGAGACCGGCACCATTTCGATGTTGCCGCCCCAGTCGACGGATTGCAGACCTTCTTCCGCAAGCTGCTGTTTGACGCGCTCGGGCTGCGCTTCCGGCTTGTCGATCTTGTTCATCGCGACGACGATCGGAACGCCCGCGGCTTTTACGTGCGCGATCGCTTCCTTCGTCTGCGGCATGACGCCGTCGTCCGCGGCGACCACGAGGATCGCGACGTCCGT
>DATEHZ010000050.1:0-14403 GCA_035279385.1 Vulcanimicrobiaceae bacterium
GCCGAGAACGGAAGCGGATTTTGCGCCGGAGGGGCGCAGCGAAGGCTATCATCATTCGAAAGTCGAGCAAGAGCGTGCGGCGTTTTCCGGGCGCGTGCCCGTCGTTGCGCTGCTTCCCACGGCGCCGGTTGGACCGGGCGATTGGAAACCGACGCCGACAGGGCAGATGATTCTGGAATTCGCTCGCGGGAAGATGTTTGCAAAACCGCCGCGCGGCGGGCTCAATATGGTGCCGGTCGAAGACGTTGCGCGCGCGCACGTCGCCGCGCTGCGCGGCGGCGTGCCGGGCGAGCGGTATATTCTCGGCGGCGAAAATCTCTCGCTCGACGACGTGTGGGAACTGCTCTCCGGCGTTACGGGAAAACCCGTGCCGCGCTGGCGCGCGCCGTATGCGCTTGCGCTGGCGATCGCGGAAGTCGACGAGATCCGCTGCCGCCTGCAAGGCTCGCAGCCGTTCGTTCCGGTCGAAGGCGTTCGCATGGCGCGCGAGCGGCGATTCGCCGATAGTTCCAAAGCGCAGCGCGAATTGCACTTTCGTCCCGGCTCGGTGCGCGACGCGCTCGCTCGTGCCGTCGAGTGGTATCGCGCGAACGGATACGTGTGACCGTAACGATCGTCGCGGCGACGGGTACGGAAGCGCGCGCAGCGCGCCGCCTTGCATCGCCGAACGTGCGCGTGGTCGAATGCGGGATCGCGCTCGCCAAGCACCCGCAGTTCGAAGGTCTTGCCATTAGCTGCGGCCTTGCGGGCGGATTGCGTACCGGTTTGCAAACGGGCACCGTGCTCGTTCCGCGCTGCGTGCGCAGGCCCGACGGCTCGCAGCTCGATTGCGACGACGCTGCGGTCGATGCGTTGACCTATGCCGCGGCGCGTTTGGGATGCGAGGTCGTTCAGGATCCGCTGCTCACCAGTGAGGATCTCGTGCACGGAACCCAGCGGCAGGTGTGGGCGGCGCAGGGTTATGCGGGCGTCGATATGGAGACGGGCCTCATTGCGGCGCAGCGCGTGGCGTGCGTGCGCGTCGTGCTCGATACGCCGGCGCGCGAAATCTCGCCGGCATGGGTGCATCCGGCGCGGGCGTTGTTGCAGCCGCGCGCGTGGCTCGACTTGCCGTTTCTGATTCGGGAAGGCCCGCGCTGTTCTACGATCGCGGCGCGGATCGCGGCGCGGGCCGCGGCGGCTCTATCCGGCTAACGGTGCAGATCGCAACAGATCAGTTCGATGAGCGAGCCGCCGATGATCTCGCCTTCGCAGCCGCACGGCCACGTCCAGCGGCGCACGTAGGTGCACGTGCGTTCGATCGTGCCGCGCTCCACGGTGCTGCGCGGGTTTCCCAAACGATTCGTAACGACGCTTGTATCGATAACCATCGTGGGCATGCTACCCACGCGGACGCCAATTTAAGCCTTGGCTGCCTCGACCAGGAGCGTCATGGTTTCCGCCGCGAGCGCCGAGTGGAAGTGAAAACCTTGCCCGTACACGCAGCCCAGAGCAAGTAAGGCGGACGCCTGCTCGGCCGTTTCCACACCTTCCGCCGTCACGCGTAAATCGCACGCGGCGCCAAGCCGTACCAGCATCTCGATAATCTGCGCGCTCTTTTCGTGCTGAATTCCGGCGATGAACGTCTGGTCGATTTTGAACGCGTCGATCGGCAGCGACTGGATGTAGCGCAGCGATGAATAGCCGGTGCCGAAATCGTCGATGCACAAATCGACGCCGATGGCTTTGAGGCGCGCGAGCACGCCCGCAGCGCGCGATTCGCTTTGCAGAATTGAGGTCTCGGTGATTTCCAGCGTCAGCTGTCCCGGATCGATGCGATGCTTCTCCAGCAGCGCGGCGAGAAACTCGGGAAGATCCGGCTGCAGCACCTCTTGCACCGAGAGATTCACGTTGAGCGAAATCTTGCGATCCGGCGAGAGCCGCTGCCAGCGTTCGAGATCGCGGCACGCGCTTTCGAGCACGAAACGCCCGACCGGAACCATCAAACCCATCTCTTCGGCGAGCGGCAGGAAGGCCGCGGGAGCCAGGTAGCCTTGTTCGGGATGGTTCCAGCGCAGCAGCGCTTCCACGCCTTCGACGCTTCCGCTCTCGAGTGAGACGATCGGCTGATAGAGCACCACGAACTGCTGCTCTTCGATCGCGCTTCGCAGGTGCATGCGAAGCGAAAGCCGCCGCAGCGCCGCTTCGTGCATGCTCGGCGTGAAGACGGCGCTGCGGTTGCGCCCCTCACCTTTTGCGAAATACATTGCGGTGTCGGCGTCGCGCAGAACGTCCGCGATCGAGGTGTATCTGCGATCGATCGGTGCGACGCCGATGCTGGCCGTCATGGCGATGTTGCGGCCGGCGATATGATACGGATGGCGCAGCGTCTCGTGGACGACGTCAAGCACGTGCGCGATTCTGCCGGGCGTCGCGCCGGCCAGCAGCACTGCGAATTCATCGCCGGCCATGCGCGCGACCACGCAGTGCTCGTCCATAACGGCGCGAAGCCGCGCCGCGGCTTCTTTGAGCACGTCGTCGCCCGCAAGATGTCCGAGCGTATCGTTGATCGATTTAAACTCGTCCAGATCCAGATAAATGACCGCGCGTTCGACGCCGTCATGGCGTCCGAGCGCCTCGAGCGCGCGTGCCAGTTCCAGGGAGAAGACCGTGCGATTCGGCAGGCCGGTAAGCGAATCGTGTGTGGCTTCGTACTGCAAACGGCTCTGCGAACGCGCGTTTTCCAGCGCCATGCCCATGAGGTTGACGAAGACCTGCATCGCGCGCAGTGTCTGCGCGCTCGGAATTTCGCCCCCCAGCGGTCCGTCGGGCGACATGTATCCAATCATGACGCCGTCGCGATCGTGCAGCGTGAGCACCAATGCGTCGCGTTCGTTCCACTGCATGGGATACTTGCGAATCGGCGTGTTCGGATTTAGTCCGCTATAGATGGAGCGGTCCCAATGCGCTTCCTTTTCCGCGGGGAAGAAATAGCAGTCTTCGAAGAAGCGGACCGCATTGACGAGCATCTCGTCGAACGCGGCGCGATCGATGCTTTCGTACAGCCGCTGGCGCGTAATCTCTTCCGGCCAGCCGAGCATGACGCGGCGGCGCAGTTCCCCGTTCGGTTCCTCGGCGGCCACCATGGTGACGTAGCGCCAACCGAAGAGATCCCGTACGCCGCAGGCGAGAGAAGTCAGTGCGGCATCGAGCGACGTCGCACCCAGCACGTCGCGCGTGATCTCGAAGAGCCGTTCCAGTTCGGTAACGGAACCGGCTCCACTCGATAGAGCTCCGAGCGGATACATACCGGGGTTGCTATTCTTGTGCCGCGCTTCCTACCCTATGACGTGACGTAAAACTAACGCAAACGCTGCAACGACGAGCGCAGCCGCTACGAAAATCATGAGCCGATTCGACTTGAGTTTGAGGGAGAGGCGCGCACCGATAGGGCCGCCAAGCAAGCCGCCTGCAACCAGTGGAAGCACATCCTTCCAATTGACGTCGTTTTGCAAATAATGTGTAACGAAGCCGATCGGCGAGGTGAGCACGATCCCGAAGTGCGAGGTCGCACTGATCGCGTGCGCCGGCAGATCGGAGAAGTAGAGCAGCGAGGGTACGAGCACCACGCCGCCCCCCACGCCGAACAAACTCGAGATAAAACCCACGCCGAAGCCGGCTGCGAGCGACGCGTACCACGGCATGCCCAGAATCGTGCGTACGTCGGCATGCTCGTCGCGATGGCGCAGCCGCTTTTCCCGGTTGAAGATGATGTCGCCGGCAACCGCGATCAAAAATGCGGCGAAGAGCCAGTCGAAAACGTGCGCGGGCAGATGCTTGACGGCGACGGCGCCGAGAATCGAGCCCGGAAAACCCGCTGCCGCGATGAGCAGTCCGATGCGCACGTGCACGCGGCGCTGGAGCAGATACGTGAACGCACCGCTGCCGCTGTTCGCGATGACCAGTGCGAGCGAGGTTCCCGATGCTTCTGCCGGTGCGAGTCCGAAAAACAAACGCAGAACCGGAACGATGATGAAGCCGCCGCCCAGACCGACCATCGATCCGAAAATGCTCGCGCCCAGGCCGGCTACGAAGAGGCCGGCATAGATCCAGTACTCGTGTTGAATGTGCGTTGCGCGCTTACGTTCCGACGCGGCCGATGTAGCGCCGGTCGCGCGTGTCGATGCGGATGACGTCGCCGGGATTGACGAAGAGCGGAACTTGAACGACCGCGCCGGTTTCGAGCGTTGCAGGTTTGGTCGTGCCCGTTGCGGTGTCGCCCTTAAAGCCCGGATCCGTTTCTTCGACTTTGAGTTCTACGTGCGCCGGCAGATCGCAGCCGATCGGATTGGTGTCGTGGAACTGTACGTCCACGACCATGCCGTCTTTGAGAAAGTCGGCGGGATCGCCGATGATGTCGCGCTGCAGCGTGACGTTCTCGAACGTCTCCTGATCCATGAAGTGGTATCCGTCGGAGTCGTTGTAGAGCATTTGCATCTGGCGATTGTCGACGGTGGCGCGCTCGAGTTTTTCACCCGCGCGGAACGTCTTCTCGACGGTCGAGCCGGTTTTGACGTTTTTCAAGCGCGTCCGCACGAAGGCCGAGCCCTTGCCCGGCTTTACGTGCAGAAACTCGATGACCGTCCAAAGCTGGCCGTTTTCGACGATGGTTACGCCGTTTCGAAGATCGTTCGATGAAATCATGACCACGCCCAATACGCAGCAGGGCCCGCGGAGCCCTGTCTAAAGGAAGGGCCGGGCGGGTTGGGCGGCGGCAGCGCCCGCGTTAGTCCGGTGCGCGTCTGCGGCGCAGGAACGGAATGCCGCTCTCGCGGCCTGCACGGATGCGCGCGACGTTCTCACGGTGCGTATAAAACACCAGAATCGCGGCGAAAACGCCGTAACCGGTCAGCCACGCGTCGCGCGTGAAGTACCACAGCGCGATCGGCGCAACGACGTGCGCGAGCATCGAGCCGACCGAAGAATAGGTGGTCGAGAGCGCTCCCACGAGCCAGCCGCAGATCGACGCGACGCCCGACGGCCACGAGAGCGCGAAGATCGCTCCGAACGAGGTCGCAACGCCTTTTCCGCCCTTGAAGTTCAGCCAGGGGGAGAAACAATGTCCGAGCACCGCGCATGCCGCGACGATTGCGGCCGCATGCGTGTCGTGCAGAAACAGCACGACGAGCAGCGCGGGGACGACGCCCTTGGCGGCGTCTAGAATCAGCACGGAGACCGCGCCCGTCTTGCCCAGCGTGCGAAGCGCGTTCATCGCGCCGATGTTGCCGCTGCCGGACTGACGGATGTCGCGATGGTAGAACAGCCGTGAGATCACGACGCCGAACGGAATCGATCCGAGCAAGAACGCGCCGATCGCGAGGCCTGCGTACGCGCCCACGCTCATTCCTGGAGTTCTCCGCGCGAGCGTTCGCGGAATTCCAGTGCGAGCGGCACGCCTTCGAAATCGAAGTGCTGCCTAATGATGTTCTCCAAAAACCGCTTGTACGAGGTCTGCACCAATTCCGGGTCGTTGCAGTGAAAGACGAACAGCGGCGGATGTGCGGCCGGCTGCGAGCAATAGTAGATCTTGAACGGTTTGCCGCCGGGAGCCGGCGCCGGATGCGCGAGCGTAGCGTCGCGAATGACCGAATTGAGTTGCGCGGTCGGAACGTGTCGATCCAGATTGTTCGCGACGCGCATCACGAGCGGCATGAGACTGCCCAGGCGCCGCCGGGTCTTCGCCGAGAGAAACGTCACCGGCGCGAAGCGCGCAAACGGAACTTGCTCGTAGATCACGTTGATGAGTTCGCCTTGGCTGTACTCACCTTGCTCGCGCGCGAGATCCCATTTGTTGCCGACGATGATCAGGCCCTTGCGCTCTTCCAAGATCATGCCGGCCAAGCGGCGTTCCTGCGCCTGCATTCCGTGCATCGCATCGAAGAGCAGCAGCGCGATGTCGCAGCGGTTGATCGCCGAAATCGAGCGCAGCGCGGAGTAATATTCAATCGCGCCGTGCGCCTGCGGCTTCTTGCGCACGCCGGCCGTGTCGATCAGACGGATGCGGTGCTCGTGAAATTGGAAGATCGTGTCGATCGCGTCGCGGGTGGTGCCGGGAACGTCGGAGACGACGGCGCGTTCCTCGCCGAGCATCGCGTTGAGCAGGGAACTCTTGCCGACGTTCGGGCGCCCCACGAGCGCGAGTGAAATCTCGCCGTGCAGATCGGGCGGCGGCGCCTGCTCGGGCAAATGTTCGACCACCCGATCGAGCAAGTCGCCCGTGCCTTCACCGTGAATGGCCGAGACCGCAATCGGTTCGCCGAAGCCGAGCGCCGAGAATTCGCCGTACACCGAGACGGCCGCGGACGGCGATTCCGCTTTGTTGGCAACCAGCAGCACGGGCCTGCGCGTACGGCGCAGAATGCGCGCGACTTCTTCGTCGAGCGGATTGCGGCCGGACGCGGCGTCCACCACGAAAATTATCGCGTCGGATTCATTTGCCGCCGCTTCCGCTTGGCGGCGCGTGGAGACGGCGATGTGATCGCCGTCTTTGTCCTGCTCCGGGTCGATGCCGGCGGTGTCGACGAGGCTGAACGTGCGGGCTCGCCATTCGCACAGACCGTAGAGCCGGTCGCGCGTGACGCCCGGTGTGTCTTCGACGATGGCTAGACGCTGTCCGATGAGGCGGTTGAAGAGTGCGCTCTTGCCCACGTTCGGGCGGCCGACGATTGCGACGCTCGCCGGCCGAAGCATCGCGCCGCCGTACTGATCTGAGTCTGTGGGTGGTTGCACGCCGTGGGAGATTCCGGACGCCGCGGGGTATTCCCGCGCAATGCCCGCATTGCTGCTTGCCGTATTCTCGCTGCTCGCCGCCGGCGTTTTGCCGTTCGGCGGGCTCTACGTCAGTTCGCTTCCGTCGGGCGCGGACGTGTGGGTCGACGGCAGCTATATTGGAAGAACGCCGCTGCTGATCGACGGACTGCGCGAAGGCAAGCACGCCGTGACCGTCACGAAAGCGGGCTGGAGAGTCGAAGAAGTCGATCAGAACGTTGCGCCAGGCGTCACGACGCCCGCCACGATTCAACTCGAGCCGATCAAACCGCTGCGCTCGCACGGCGCGATCGCGCTGCACGGACTCGACCGCGCCGCGAAAATTTCGCTCGACGGGGGAGCGTGGCGCGATCTCGACGCGCAATTCGACGCCTCGGTCGGGACGCACCGTCTCTCCGTGCGCGAGCCGCAAGCCAAGTTCGAGCGTATGATTCTGGTCTATCCGGACGAGACGACGCACGTGCTCTTCGCAGCGCCGGCCGAGACGCATTCCGCGGTGGTCGCGCCCGTCTCCGACTACCTGCCCGGCTCCGCAGCCAAGGTGAAGGGCGACCGTGTGGTCGTACGGTGGGGCGGCCACAGCGCCGTCGGTCACTTGGGCGATGCCCGTTTCCTTGTCGACGGCCGCGATGTCGTGTATGATGCGCCCGCAGGGATGGTCCGCGGCCGCCTGTACTTGCCGCTGGACCTGATTCTCATGATGACGGGAACCAAGACGAAGTAAGCAGCATGGCAAGCATCTATATCGAGACGTTCGGGTGCCAAATGAACGAGGCCGATTCGCAGTACATCGCGGATCGCGCGGCTTCGGCCGGGTATGCGCTCGCCGAACGCCCCGAAGATGCGAACATCGTCGTCCTCAACACGTGCACCGTCCGCGACAACGCGGAGCGGCGCGCGTACGGCCGCATGAATCACTTCAAGGTGCTCAAGCAGGCCGACCCCGCACTCAAACTCGTCGTGATGGGATGCCTTGCCGAACAGGACCGCGATCGCATGCAGCGCATCGTGCCGCACGTGGACGCGGTCTTCGGTACGTCGGAACTCGTCCAGATGGGCGATGCCCTCGCGCAGTGGCGCGTGCAGTTCGAGGACACCGATCTGACCGAAGAGCGCGCGCTGCTCATGCCGTTCGGCGGCGCGGCGGATTGCATCACCGATGCGTTCTCGCATCTGCGCGGTTTCGTGACCGTGCAGCGGGGCTGCTCGTATTACTGTACGTTCTGCATCGTGCCGCACGTGCGCGGACGGTTCGATCATCGTCCGGCGCGAGAGATCGTCGAGGAAGTTCGCGAGCGCGTCGCCGCGGGCGCGCGTGAAGTGATGCTCGTCGGCCAAACGGTCAATGCCTATAAAGATCCGGCCGCCGGCACGGATTTCGGGGATCTCTGCAAGCGCGTCGCGACGGAAGTTCCGGGCCTCGAGCGCCTGACCTTCATCTCGCCGCATCCCAAGGATTTCACAGAGAAGATTGTTCGCGATCTCGCGCAGGTTCCGCAGCTCAACCCGCGCGTGCATTTACCGCTGCAATCGGCGAGCGATCCGGTTCTGCGCCGCATGAACCGTAAATACACGATGGAGCAGTTCCGCGAGAAGGTGGAACTGATTCATCGGTACCTGCCGCAGTGGGCGATCACGACGGACGTCATCGTCGGTTTTCCCGGTGAGACGGAAGACGACTTCGCGGCTACGCTCGAGTACGTGAAGACCGGCCTCTTCGCAAACGCGTACATGTTCATCTATTCCAAACGACGGGGAACGCCGGCTGCGCGCTGGGAGCAAGTCGAACCGGCTGCGGCGAGCGAGCGTTTCAAACGCCTCGCCGACGCGCAAAACCTGGCTTCACGTGCCTATCACGAGCGCAAGATCGGCTCGACGGTTCGCGCGCTCATTCAAGGGCCGTCCAAAAAAGACGCGAGCAAACTCGCGGCCAAGACGACGGACAACGCGACGGTCATCGCGCCGATGCCGCCCGATTACGACGAGGCGCTCTACGCGCGCGAGCCGTGGCTCGACGTCGAGATCCATGAAGGCTACATCTGGGGATGCACGGGCACCATCGTGGGCCGCGCGCCGCACTACACCGATGAAGCGCGCGCGGTTCGGCGTCCCGTGATCGACTTGCTGGTCGCGTCATCCTGAGGCGCTCGAAGGATGATCGCGGACCCGTACGCCATTTTTGCAGCCGCGCAGCAGCACTGGCAGGCGGAAGTCTATCCGAAACATCTCTCGTACGGCATTGCGGTCACGGTAACGCGCCGCGGCGTCACCTCGCAGGCGCACTATCACGTTCGTTACGATACCGCCGATAGCCGCGTGACGCTCGCCGCCGTGAGCGACGAAGAACTCGCGCATCCGTACACGCCGCACGGCATCAATTTCTTTTACAACATTTCCTTCTACGGGGGCGGCGGCGGCATTCCGGGAAGTTCGCCGCAGCACACGTTCGACTACCTCGGCGTTCCGGAGCTGGCGCCGAATTACGCGTTCGGGATCGTTCCGAGCGGTGCGCCGCCGAATACGCAGCTGCGCGGCATGGATCTCGTCCGCGAGATTCGCAGAGAATTTCACGACCCGCTGCCGCCGCAGCGCGTGCGAGCCGATTCGGGCAACCTCAAAACGATTGCCATCGTGATCGTGGCGCACCGGCAATACGATATCCGGTTAGTCGGCGCCGAGCCGCTCCTGGGTCATATCGATTACCATCTCGCGCTCAAAGCCGTCTCCGATCCGGCGGTGTACCGCCTGCGCGAGATGTGGGTGGACGCGTCGACGTACGCGACGGACCGAGTCGTTACCGACGGGAATTTCACGGCCGCCGGTCTGACCGGCGTACGGTGGCGAACGGATTTCGCGCAGATCTCCGGCGCGACGTTCATCACGACGGAGTCTGCGCTTGCCGGATTCACCACGGATCGCCGTTCGTACGATAGTGCGACGGTCGCGTTTACCGGCATGACGAGCATGCCGACGAATGCAGCGTTTCCGATGCTGCACGGCTTTGCAACCGATGCGCAAACGGCCCCCGCGGTTCTCTCCGAACCGTTGAAGCCTCGCGTTTAGCACACAAGTTATCCACAGGGGCGGCGCCGAACTGGTGGCGTCGTGAGTGCCGGCTACTCACCGATGCTGGAGCAGTACTTCGGAATGAAAGCGCGTCATCCCGAAGCGATTCTGCTCTCGCGCGTCGGTGATTTCTACGAAGCCTACGGGGAAGACGCCGAAACGATTGCGCGCGCGCTTTCGATCGCGTTGACCTCGAAAGAAGCGGGCGGAGGCAAACGCGTCTCGATGGCCGGCGTGCCGCATCACGCGCTCTCGCAGTATCTCGCGCGTTTGGTTCAGCAGCGATTCATCGTCGCGCTCGCCGAGCAGCTCGAAGTTCCGCAGCCCAACAAACTCGTGCGCCGCGACGTCGTGCGCATCGTTACGCCCGGCACGATTATCGAAGAGCAGCTGCTCGACGGCAAACAGAACAATTACCTCGCGGCCGTTACGTTCGTCGATGAAACGTTTGCCCTGGCGTACGCGGACGTGTCGACCGGCCTGTGCGCCGCCACCGCGCTCTCCGGCGAGCCGGCCTACGACGAACTGCTGGCGGAGCTTGGCCGCATCGCCCCCGCCGAAGTCGTCGCGGACGCGCCGGCGGAGTTGCGCGCCGCGTTGTCGGCCGCGCTGGAAGGCATCGATGCCCGCGTGACGGCCCCGGCGCTTGCGATTGTCGACGCGCGCAGCCGCGCCCCCGTCGCCGGATTTTCGCTCGACGAATCGCTTGCGATGCACCGCGCACTCGATGCGCTCGTCGGTTTCGTACGGCGCACCGGCGTCGGCGTCTCCGACATGGTGCTCTCGCCGCCGCAGTTTTACCGGCAGCAGACGTTCGTATCGCTCGATCCGAATACGCGCAAGAATCTCGAACTCACCAAAGCGCTCGGCGCGAATCCGAAGGCGACGCTGGTCGCGACGCTGGACAAATGCGCGACGTCGATGGGCTCGCGCATGCTCGCCCGCTGGATTCTCGCGCCGCTGGTCGACCGCGAGGCGATCGCGCAGCGCGGCGATGCCGTCCAGGCGCTCATCGACGAGCACGTGCGCCGCGAATCGATGCAGGAATTGCTGCGCGGCTGCTTCGACCTCGAGCGCATCACGCAGAAAGTGCGGTTCAAACGGGCGTTCCCGCGCGATTTGGCCTCCCTTCGCCGCACGCTGGACATTATTCGCCCGCTGCGCCAAGTCGCGCCGAAAGCGCTTTCGGCTCACGTCGAGCTCATCGCGGACTTCGACGACCTGCTCGCCGATCTGCAAACGACGCTCGTCGAGGAGCCGCCGGCTCAGCTCGGCGACGGCGGCGTGATCCGCCCCGAGGCGAACGCCGAACTCGCCGAATGCGTCGCGCTGCGCACGGATGCCCGCGGCAAACTCTCCGAACTCGAAGAGCGAGAGCGCGAGCGCACGGGCATCAAGTCGCTGAAGATCAAATACGCCAGCGCCTTCGGCTACGCGATCGAAGTGAGCAAGAGTTTCGTCTCGCAAGTTCCCGCCGATTACGTGCGCAAGCAAACCCTTACGACGGGCGAGCGCTACATCACCCCGGAACTCAAGGAGCTGGAGATCGCGATCTCCAGCGCGCAAGGCCGCCAGCTCCGGCTCGAGGAGCAGCTCTTCGGCGAGCTCGTCGATCGCGTCGCGCAGCGCATCGACGATCTGCTGCAGACCGCCCACGCGATGGCGGAACTCGACGTGCTGTGTTCTCTCGCGCAATGCGCCGCGGAGCGAGGCTACGTTCGTCCGCAGTTCGCGGACGAGAGCGAGGCCGACGTCGTCGACGGCCGGCATCCGGTCATGGAAGCGGTGCTGCGCACTCATTTTGTGCCGAACGATCTGCATCTGCGAACAGGCGATCATCGCTTCATTCTGCTCACCGGTCCGAACATGGGCGGAAAATCGACGTACTTGCGGCAAGCCGCGCTGCTCACGATCATGGCGCAGATCGGCTCCTTCCTTCCGGCAAAATCCGCGAGAATCGGTATCGTCGATCGCATCTTCACGCGCATCGGCGCTGGCGACGATCTGGCCTCGGGTCAATCGACGTTTTTCTTGGAGATGGCCGAAGCGGCGAACATTTTACGGCGCTGCACCCGGCGCAGTCTGCTGCTCATCGACGAAGTGGGCCGCGGGACCGGCACCATCGACGGCCTCTCCATCGCGCAGGCGATCTGCGAGTTCTTGCTGGGCTTGGAAGAACACGCACCCATGGTGCTTTTCGCGACGCACTTTCACGAACTCGTCTCGCTCGCCGATCACTGGAAACTCGTGGCGAATTACCACATTACCGCGGTGGAGAACAACGCCAAGGACGGCGCGCCGGTCTTTTCCCACCGCGTGCTGCCGGGCAGCTCGTCGCGCTCGTTCGGCATCGAAGTCGCGCGCATGGCCGGCTTGCCGGATGCCGTTATCGAACGCGCGCAGGAGATCGCGGACGCGCTCGGCGGTCATGCCGACGTGGAAGAGCAGGTTCCGCTGCGGCGCAAACTGCCCAAGGTCGCACCGCCCGCTCAGCTCTCGTTCTTGCAGGCACAGTGAGTTATCGCCACATCGGCCGCGCCCGCGGCCGCGAAGTCTTCATCCACGATGAGCCGGACCCGGAAGATCAAGCAGCGCCGCGGGGATTCTCGATCGCCGCGATCGTGCTCAAAGACGGCTGGACGAGCGACGAACTCGGCTGGCTGCTGAACGAGCTCTACGGCGCACTGAGCGATTGGACGGAATTCGACTCCGGAGGCGGCGCGCGATCGTTTCTCTTTTGGGGCGAGCGCGCGGAGGAAGCGAGCAATCTGTGCGACACGTTCGCCTACGCGTGGACCAGGGGCGTGCAGCAGCAATACGACGACGTCATGGCCGCTTCCAACGACGCGCCGGACGTCGACGGATTCGTGGAAGCCGCGTTCACGGGTGAAGTCGCCATCGGCGAATCGTACGCAAACGATCTGCAGAACACGATCTTTGCGGTCCTCGTAAGCGACCCGCACGAAAAGGGAGACATCGATCTCATCCACCGCGTGACGGCCGCCGTCGAAGAGCGCGCCAAGCAGCATCGATTTGACTAGCACGATACATCTGCTCGATCCGCAGACCATCGGACAAATTGCCGCGGGTGAAATCATCGAGCGGCCGCTTTCGGTCGTGAAAGAACTCGTGGAAAACGCCGTTGACGCGGGCGCGACGCGCGTCGCGGTCACGCTCGTCGAGGGCGGCACCTCGCTGATCGAGGTTCTGGACGACGGTATCGGCATCGCGCCCGAGGAGTTGCCGCTCGCGGTTCGGCGCCATGCGACGAGCAAACTCTCCATCGCCAGCGACCTCGAGTCCATCGATTCACTCGGTTTTCGCGGCGAAGGACTCGCCAGTATTGCGGCGGTCGCACAGCTCGAGATTCTCTCGCGGCAGGCGCACGCGCACGTCGGTGCGCGGATTACGGCGCATGCGGAAACGGCGGGTCCGGTTGAGCCGGCGCCCTCACCCATCGGCACGAGCGTGCGCGCCCGCAGCTTGTTTGCGAACGTTCCGGTGCGGCGCGAGTATTTGCGATCCGCCGCCGCGGAGTTCAACCGTATCTCCGGCTGGCTCTCGACGTTCGCGCTCGCGTATCCCGGCATCACGTTCTCGCTGCATCACGACGGCAAAGACGTGTGGACGATGCCGGCGACGGCCGACATTCGCGCGCGCTTGGCGGCCGTGTTCGGAAAGATCGCCGCGGAACCGCTGATGCCGCTGAGCGCACAGGCGGCGCGCGGTCTGCAAGGAACGCTGAGCGGATTCATCAGCACGCCGGGCAACGATCGCGCGGACCGCCGCATGCAACTGCTGTTCGTGAACGGGCGCTTGCTGCGAAGTTCGCTGCTCGCGGGCGCTTGGACCGCCGGCTACTCGACGTTTGCGATGATCGGACGCCAGCCCTACGGCGTGCTGTTCCTCACGCTTCCGCCCGAGCACGTCGATCCGAACGTGCATCCGACGAAAAGCGACGTGCGCCTGCGCTACGGCCATCAAGTCTTCGACGCGGTGAAACGCGCGATCGCGACGACGCTGCGCGAGCATGCGACCTCGCGGTTTCGCGACGCGGTGACGGTATCGCCCGCGCCGCAGGCGATGGACGCCGCTCTGCCGCAATTGCAGTCGCTCTTCGAACATCCCGGAGAGACCGGCGAACCCCATGCCGGCGGCAGCGGCGGGTTGCGCGTGCTCGCGCAACTCGACAACACCTTCATTCTCGCAACGGACGGCCGCGCGCTCGTGCTCGTCGATCAACACGCCGCGCACGAACGCATCGCGTACGAAAAGATCGTCGCAACCGCACAGCAGCACGTTCCCGGCGAAGCGCTGCTGGTTCCGCTGAGCTTCGAACTTGGGCCGTCCGAGAGCGCCGCGCTCGATCGCATGCTGGATATTTTGCGCGAAGGCGGTCTGGAGATCGAGAGCTTCGGCGAACGGACGTACCGCATCGTCGCCACGCCCGCGGGATATCGCTCGCGTCCGTTCGACGTCGCCGGATTCCTCGAAGATTTGACCGAAGAGCCCAAACAGCGTGACGTCCGC
>DATEHZ010000051.1:0-39586 GCA_035279385.1 Vulcanimicrobiaceae bacterium
GATACCAAAAAATGAGTATGTGGACCGGGCGTACCGCAGGCGCCGCTTTAGTGCGGTCCGCTCGAACCGAGTTCGCGAATTCTCTTGAGCGTTTGAGCCGTGAGCGCAATGCTGCTTGCGATCTCTTCCGCTTGAGAAAGCTGCGCCTTGGCGGTTTCGCTTGCTTCGCGGCATTTCGCAACGCGCATCTCCGCGTCGCGCGTCAAGGTCAGAGCCAAGTCCGCGCGCTTTGCGGCCTCTTTGGATCGAGCTTCCGTTTCAACGACTTTCGCTTTCGAAAGAGC
This sequence comes from Vulcanimicrobiaceae bacterium, assembly GCA_035279385.1. Taxonomy (GTDB): domain Bacteria; phylum Vulcanimicrobiota; class Vulcanimicrobiia; order Vulcanimicrobiales; family Vulcanimicrobiaceae; genus DATGJX01. Next base: position 285 of record DATEHZ010000051.1, read on the forward strand.
AACGGCGTTTTGCGCGTCGCCCAAACGCACTTGCAGTTCCTTCACCGCTGCCTCTGCCGCGGCGAATTCTTGCCGTGCTGCGGCATGTTCGCTGTCGGCTTTTGCTTGGTAGAGTGCGGCCGTTTCGCTGTTTTTCGTATACGCGCGAGCTTCCTCGGCTGCTTGCCGCTCGCTTTCGGCGGCTTCAGACGCCGCGGCGCGCTTTTCATCGACCTTCAGATTCTCGCTCAAGGCGCGGGCCTGCGCGGCCTCCTTCGCGAGCATTTCCTCGATGTGCCGTGCGTTCTGGAGCAGCTGCTCCAGCCGCTGTCGCTGTGCCTCGAGTTCGGGAGGTGCGCCGGAACGGGGGCGTGCGGGAGCCGGCCGCTCAGGAGCATTCCGCTCGGGAGCGGGTCGCTCGGCGGCGTCGGTTTCGGAGAAATAGATGCGGTCGATCTCGTACGGCTGCCCGTTTTCCTGTGCTCTGTGCAGCTCGGTCAAGACTTCGTCCAAGTCGGGGGCCGGGTCGTCCGGCTGTTTTGAGGAGCGCGAGCCGAAGGCGCGGCTCACAATGCCCCGTAGGGAGCTGTCTTCGTTATTACGATTAGGGTGCAAGGTAATATTGCGCCTCCGTTGCCGGGCGTCGAAATACTCCCCTTAGAGACTATAATCGGCTAAACCGGCCGCTCACTGTAGGGGCGGGCGCGGGTTTCTTTGCCCGCCGGGCGGCCCTGGTCACGATGCGCTGCGCTTGCCTGTTATGCGTGCATGAGCGCAGCATCGAATGGTCGGGTTGTTCGCATCGCGCTAGCCGTTTCGCTCGCGGTGCATCTCGTCGTGGCAGCCGTCATCTACGCACATCCGGTCAAGGCCGCGCCGCCTCCGAAACCGGAGAAAAGTTACCTCATTCATTTGCCGCGGCCGACGCCCACGCCGGACCCGCCGAAGCCTTCCCTGCCGCACCCACGGCAAAAGAGCACGTCGGTGCGCCGGGCGATTCATCCGCCGCGCCGCATCGCGCAAGTGCACACCGATGGACCCCACATCGCACCGTTCGTTACACCGACGGGCGATCCGAGCGACGCGTATCCATCCCCGGGTCCCGTCGGCGCGGCGCCCACGCCCGGGCCCGTAGAACCGGCGCCGACTCCGAAGCCCGCGTGCAGCGCACCGGACATTCCCGCAAAGACGCTCGTTACGCAAACCGCCGTAGCGCCCGTGGACGCTGCGGGTTACACCGGTCAAGCGAAAGTGCAAGTGGATCTCGACGCGAGCGGAGGCGTCGTGAACGCAAGCGTGTACCAATCCACCGGTTCGATGGAACTGGATCGCGCGGCCTTGGCTGCGGCGCGGGCAAGCCGCTATGCGCCGGAAGAACGCGATTGTAAAAATGTCTCGGGCTCCTACCTCTTCGTCGTCGATTTTCAGTAGAATAGGCGTACGAGGTGAGTGCATGTACGGTGATGACCCCCGCGACCTCGGTATGGGGCCGCAATGGGTAGACGAACCGCGCGATACTCGCGCCAAAAGCGACGAGGAAGATGCGACGGATACGAACCGCCCGCGTACAACGCTGTATAACGAAGGTTTTAACGAGGAGTAGGCCCTTGCACCACGTGTAACGGAGCCGCCGCGAATTCGCGGCGGCTCTTCGCTTTTGCTCGTACGTGTTTGTTAGTACAAGCGCGCGCCGTTCGCGACCGGTTCGTCCGCGCGAACGAGCACGACGGCGCCGTCGGCATCCGGCACGCCGAGCACCAATACTTCGCTGGGAAAGCCGGCGATGCGCCGCGGCGGAAAATTGACGACCGCCAATACTTGCTTGCCTATCAGCGTTTCGGGCCGGTAATGCACCGTGAGCTGCGCGCTCGAGCGTTTTACGCCGATCTCGTCGCCGAAGTCGACGGTGAGTTTGTACGCGGGTTTGCGCGCCTCCGGAAACGGCTCGGCTGCGACAATTGTCCCAGTGCGGATGTCGACCGCTGCAAAGGCGTCAAGGGTTGATGTATCGTTCACAAAACGGCTGTTGGAGCGACAAGGGGCTACGGCCTGCGCAGCGAACCCAACGCGGTCGCCCGTGCCAAGGTAGCTCAGTCGGTAGAGCACGCGCCTGAAAAGTGCGGTGTCGTGAGTTCGATTCTCACCCTTGGCAAATTTGAGAACCCGTCGATTATTCGGCGGGCTCTTTCTTTGTGTGCCACCCAGTTGCGCCGGCGGCCCGCTACGATCGGCGCATGTCGCGACGGCGTACGGCGTCATGCAGCAAATGCGGCGCGCAAAAAATCATCTTGCCAAGCGGAGCATCGCGATGCATCCCTTGCCACAACCGATGGGGCAAGGAATACTATCATGCGAGCGCACGACGCCGCGAGAATCAGCGGCGCACATACGTCTTTCGTAAGTACGGACTCTCCATCGAGGGCTTGGAACAGCTGCTGCGCCGGCAAGATGAGCGTTGTGCGATCTGTCGCAAGCCGTGGCAAGAGTGCGTTCGGGCAAAGCCATCGCGATACGAAGCGCTGTTTCTCCATCACCTTTGCGTCGACCACGACCATGCTACGGGAATGGTGCGCGGCCTATTATGCAACGCGTGCAACATCGCGATCGGCATGTTGGAAGAAGAACCGGGACGCTTCCACGCGGCTATTGCATATCTCGAGCAGAACAAAGGGTAAGGCCCCGCGTTATGCGGGGCTCTTTGTTTGTTCGCCGGCGGGCATTTCGCCGCGCGTCGTTTGCGAAAGCGTTTCGCGCTGCCCGAGGATGCCGACGGCTGCAGCGACCGAACCGAGCATTGCGAGCCATGCGAACGACGGGCGCATTCGGCGGTTCAGTCCCAAAAGTTCGTCGATCGATAGCGATCCGTATCCCTGATTTGCAAGCAGCAGCGCGAGCATGATGAACATCGTGTTCATCTCGAAACCGCCCTGCGAGTTCCAGTAGCCTTTCGGGCGGTGTACCGTCTCGATTGCCACGAACATCACGCCCGCGAGCATCGCCGGACCGATCGGTCCCAGAGCGCCGAGCGCGATAAGCGAGCCGGATGCCAGCTCGGTCGCGGAAGCCATCGTGGCAACGCGATCGTGATCTTGGAATCCGAGCGACTTCATCATTTGCGCAGCCTTCTCTGGACCGGGGCCGCCGAAAGCGCCGAAGAGTTTTTGCGCGCCGTGCGCGGCCATCGTGCCGCCGAGCGCCAGACGTGCCGCCAATAACGAAAGATCTCGAAGCGTTTTATCGATATCCATGCGCGCATTGTTCCCGGGATGAGCGCGCTTACTGCCTTCCGGCTACTCCCTTGACCGATGCGATGAGTTTGGCGGCGTCGTAGCCCACGCCGTCTTTGAACACGGTCACGACTTTTTCGATATCGTCGATGCGGGTCGCCGGATCGCCGTGAATCAACACCAGATCGGCGTTCTTGCCCACGGTAACCGACCCGATCGTCGCATCGCGTCCGAGCGACTTCGCGCCGCTCAGCGTCGCGACTTGAACGGCTTGCTCCGGCCGCAGTCCCCCCGCGACGAGCAGTTCGATATCGCGCTGATCGCCGAAGCCGGCAATCGTCGCGCCGTAGCCGGTCGGATCCGGCCCCTGTGTGAGCAAGCCGCCTGCGCGATAGAACGCAACCTCGAATTTCACGTCGTTGTCGAATTCCTTACGGGAAAGCGCTCGCGAGGCGGCGGGACGCGCGAGAATCTGTTTGCGCACTTTCATGACGTCGCTCACCGATACCGGATCGAGCACGTCGAACATGCGCTGCTCCACGCGCATCGGCGGCGGAATGCGTCCTTCGAAATTTGCAAGCGTCGAGCTCAGCGCGACGTGATGGGCGATGAGCGTGCGGATCAGCGCGCGACCTCGCGAGCCATTGACGTCGAGGTCCGCGATTGCCTTTGCTTGATTCGGGCCCGTGACGTCGCATTCGTCATCCGTTTTACCGGGCGTGAATTCCGTATCGACGAAGATGCCGTGCTCCAAGCTGTCCACGCCCATGTTTGCGGCATCCTCGAAGCCGATGGAGCACAGGTGCGCGAGCACTTTGAGCCTGCGCGCATGCGCTTCGTCGATGACGGCCTGCGCGACCGCTTTGGGAATGTGCATGTAGAGTTTGAACGACGTCACGCCGCGATCGGCCCAAAAATCGACGGTACGTTTCGCGTCGGCGGGGCTGCGCAGCGCGCCCATCTGCACGAAGAACGGCTCGAAACCCGTCATGTAGGGGCTCGTCACGTCGATGTGCGGTCCGACGAGTTCTCCCGAATCGACGGCGCGCTTCACGCGCAGATCGGTGTAGGGCTCGACGCTGCCGGTCGTACGGATGGTCGTGACGCCGCCCGCAAGATACAAGCGCGGAAAGCTGTACGGCATCTCGCGCATGATGAACAGCGGTCCGCCGCTGACGTAATACAAGTGATCGTGCGTGCCGACGAAGCCCGGCGTGAGCGTGTAGCCGCGACCGTCGATAATCTTTGCGCCGCTCGGGACGCGAACGCTCGATGCCGCGCCGTACGCGCTGATGCGGCCGTGCGAGATAACGACGGTTCGATCGCTGCGCGCCGGCGCACCGGTGCCGTCGATGACGCGCACGTGCTCGATTGCAATCACCGGCTGGGTGTAGGAGATGACCGCGCTCGCCGGGGGAGCGCCCAGATTCGGCGGAGCCTGAGCGGTCAGGCCAAGTGCCAAAAAGGCGGCGATCAGTCGCTTGCTCATGCGCGGACTGTTCGCCGCCTCCGTGCAGTTAAACTGCGAAGGGTTTGGGGTTAGCGAACCGCTTGACGGCGGACCGTGCGCAGCGTTACGCGCACCGCCGAGCCTTGCGGGACCGTCACGTTCTCGCGATTGTTCTTCGCGATCAGGTATCCGCCGGCCGCACCCAAGAAGCCGCCGATACCGGTGCTCGCATGGAAGATCGTCTTGCCGATGATGTTGCCGACGATCATACCGGCGACGGCGCCTCCGACTTCTTTAAGCGCGTTGTTTTTGGTTTGCGCTTGCATGCCGGTGACGACACCGTCGATTGCGTACGACGCACCGCTCGGTAGAACGAGCCGCGTGAAGGTCATTTGCAGTTGTGCGGGACGGCCTTGACCCGCTCGTATCACGCGCGTGACTCGGCCATACATCGTCGCGCCCTTGACGGACCCGTCTTCAGACGTGACGTTACGAAGCGTGACGGCCTGACCGACAGCAGCGCTGCCCGAGTCGACGGACGAGGTGATGGTGCCCGCATATTGCGCGCCCGCGTAGGGAGCCGCACTGGCGGCCTGCGCGACCATGAGGATGGAAAGCACCGCCGCGGCGGAGGCTATCAGGTGACGCATTCTATTTCAGCCCTCCTGAAAGTAGTTTGAAAATCGGCTAAGAAAGAGGTTACCCGCTTTTAGCCGGTTCCCACGCTGCGAGGACTTGCTCTGCGGCTGTGCGACCCGAGGCGACGCAATCGGGAATCCCCACGCCGTGGTATGCGGAGCCGGCAAGCGCCAGGCCGCGATGCGTTCCAGTATGGGTTTCGATATCGCGCACCAGTTCGAGGTGACCGACGCCGTACTCGGGCAGCATGCGCATCCACCGGCGCGTGAGCGCGAAGTTCGGCTGCGCCGTGATGCCGAGCAGATCGCGAAACTCCTCGCGCGCGATCTGTGCGAGGTCGGTATCGGGAAGCTCGACGAGCTCCGGCTGCAGAGCGCCGCCGATAAACGCCCGCAGCAGAACGCCCGCTTGCGGCGATCTGTCCGGGTATTTTTGCGTCGAGATCGTCGCCGCAGCGATGCGCCGTCCCTCGACGAACGGCACGACGAATCCCGGCGTCTGCGGCAGTGCGGGAAGATCGGCTGCGTCGTACGCTACGTTGACGGTAGCGATTGAATTGTAGCGGATGCGCTCGAGCATGGCGGCGAGCGGCTCGTCGAGGGGACGTAAGGCGCGCGCCGCGGCGTATGCCGGCAGCGCGAGAATGACCGCATCCGCCTGCGTCTGCGATCCGTCGGTAAACGCGATGTGCCACGCGCCGTCGACGTGCGCGAGCTCGCGCAGTTCGCTTCCGCCCCGTATCGGCGTGCCGATGCGCTGCGCGAGTGCGTCGACGAGCGATTGCAAACCGCCCCGCAAACTCATGAGTTGCGGGGGCGCAGCAGCGCCGGTGTCCTTCATTGCGCGAACCAAACTGCCGTAGCGGCGTTCGAGTTCGAGAAACTGCGGAAGCGTGGCACGCATCGAGAGGCGCCGCGGATCGCCCGAATATATTCCGCCGATGAGCGGCTGTGCAAGCCGGTCGAGAACTTCGCGCCCGAAGCGGCGCGTCACGAACGACGCGAGGCTTTCGTCGTCCGTCGACGTGCGTGCGGGAATGAATGGTTCGAACGCCGCGCGCGCGATGCCCGCCGGACTGAAGATGCCGCTGGTGAGCAGTGCCGGAAGCGACTTCGGCGTGAACAACCGGAACTCGCTTGGAATCGGACGCAGCCGTCCGTGGTGCACGATGCGCGATCCGCGAAATTCCGGACGCATCGCAACCAGGTCGCTCTCGAGGCCCAGACGCCGCAGGAGGTCGCGTGCGGCCGGTTTATCGGCAAGCAGCGAATCCGGCCCAAGTTCCATCGTATAGCCGCTGTCTTGAATCGTCTGCACGCATCCGCCGGCGCGCGAACCGCGATCGAAGATCGCAGTCTCGAGATGCAATCCGCGGCGTTCGCTCTCGTCTTGCACGTGCAGCGCGGCGGCGAGGCCGCTCACGCCCGCGCCGAGAACGGCTACGCGGGGCATTCCTGCACGAGATCGGCCAGCATCCGAATGAAGAGCGGGTGATCGTTGAGCGTGGAGGCGCGCTCCATGTGCACGCCCGCATCGCGAGCGGCTTGCGCCGCATCTACGTCGAGATCGTACAGCACTTCGACGTGATCGCATAAAAAACCGATCGGCGCGACGATCGCTTCGCGAACGCCCTCGCCGGCGAGCGCGCGCAGCGCATCGCGGATGTCGGGCTCGAGCCATTTTTCCATCGGCGAACCGCTGCGGCTTTGATAGGCGAGGGTCCAATCTCGCACACCGGCTTTCGCGGCGACCAGTTGCGCCGTGCGGTGCAGCTGCTGCACGTAGGGGCTCGCGTCGGCCATCGCCTGCGGAATACTGTGCGCGGTGAACACGACGTGCACGCCGTCGAAGTCGTTTTTTCCGAACCGCGCCAGCGCTTCACGAACGCGCTGCGCGTTCGCCTGCACGAAGAGCGGATGCTCGTAATACGGCGGAACGTACTTCGCGTCCGGAATCAACGCGAGGTACTTGTCCCAACTGGCGGGACTCTGATGGGCCGCAAGGATGACGACCACCGGGCGCACGCCCTCGCGCTGCATGTCGGCTGCAACGTCCGCAACGAAGGGCGCGGCATTCAGGTATGCCGTTCTTACCGAAGCGTCGACGCCGCGATCGTGCAGCTCGCGTGCGAGTGCATCGGCTTGGCGCTGCGTGAGTTCGTTGAACGGCGATTTTCCGCCCATGTGCAGGTAATGACTGACCACGATTTCCACGCGATCGGGTGGAACGCGCCGGCCTTGCAGTACGCGATCCAGAAACGGGCGGATTTCTTCGGGCCGCGTCGGGCCGCCGAAACCGAGAAGAACGACCGCTCTCGAACTCACCGCCGGCTCAGCTCGTGAACGGCCTCGACGAGCGCGAGCACGTTATCGACCGGCGTCTCCGGCAGAATGCCGTGACCGAGATTGAAAATGTGCCCAGGCCGTCCGTTTGCGCGCCGCAAAATTTCTGCGGCGGCAGCGCGGATCGTCTCGCGGTTCGAAAAGAGCAGCACGGGATCGAGATTGCCTTGCACGCCCACGCCGTTTCCGAGCCGCGCCCAGCCTTCGTCCAGTTCGACGCGCCAGTCCAGACCGATGACGTCGCCTCCGGCATCGCGCAGCTCCGTCAGCAGCGTTCCCGTCATCGTCCCGAAGTGAATCACCGGCGTACCGGTGCGCAGCGATGAAATCACTTTACGCGAGTGCGGCTGCACGTACGTACGGTAGTCGTGCGGCGAGAGCGCACCCACCCAACTATCGAAGAGCTGCACCGCGTGCGCGCCTGCGTCGATCTGCATGTTCAGGTACTGCACCGTGATGTCTGCCACGAGATCCATGAAGCGATGCCACGTTTGCGGGTCGTTGTACATCAGCGACTTGGTCGCGACGTAATTGCGCGAGCCGCCGCCTTCGATCGCATACGATGCAACGGTGAAGGGCGCACCGGCAAATCCGATCACCGGCACTTCGTTCTCGAGCTCTTTGCGAACCAGCCGCACGGTCTGCGCGACGAAACCGAGCGACTCCTCGACGCTGACCGGATGCAGTTGTTCGACGTCGCGCATACTGCGGATCGTGCGCGCAATGCGCGGGCCGTCGCCTTTCTCGTACGTCAGTCCGGCGCCCATGGGGACCAGCGGCAGCAGGATGTCGGCGAAGATAATCGCCGCGTCGACACCCAATCGCCGCACCGTGTCGACGGTAACTTGCGCCGCCGCGCTCGAATCCCGGCAAAGGTCGAGAAATGAAAAGCGATCGCGCACGCGGCGGTATTCCGGCAGATACCGACCGGCTTGGCGCATCAGCCAGATGGGCGTGTACGCAGTGGATTCGCGCCGGCAGGCGCGCAAGAACGGATGATCGGTCAGCGTGGCAGGCATTTTCCGAGCCCTTCATCGGGCACTGCGGCCCTCCTTTTCGACTAACGTCGCTCTCCGATCGAGCCGATCGGCGGATGCGCTGCTAAAGAAATAGCTTCCAGACGCAGCGATTCGGGCGTGCGCCAAATGCGGTGCCATGCGTCCATCGCATCGCGGGTCGTGCATTCACCGGCCGCGACAAAGGCCCATTCCCCTTCGCGCACCGGCAGCCGCGGATAGGTGTTCGGTGAGGGCTCCGTCACGAAATACGCGACGTTTTGGGCATGCGCTCGAAGCTGCGGTAACACGGTACGTTCGAATTCGTCGACGTACGCCTCGTCCGGCGGCTGCGGCAGCATTGCTATACTGACCGGTGCGAACGCGCCGCGCGAGCCGTTCGCGTGAAACCCGCTGTGCGCACGCGCCGGACGCAGCAGCAACACGTTGTCGCTGTCGATCATGGTATCGTTCGCCGCGTCGCGGTTGCGCGCCCATGCATCAGAGCGCTTGTAGAATGCCTGCAGCGCCTCTTTACGCCGCTCCATGCTTTCAAACGCCCGAAACCAGACGAAGGCTTGTGGGTCGTCCAGATCGCGATAGCGTCCCAACAGGGTGATGCCGCACGCCTCTTGGCTTTCGACGAATTCGCGCTCGAATAATTCGATCAGATCTTCGCGCCTTCCGGGTTTGAGGGCATACCGGCGCAGTTCGACGATGTTCACTCGTGCAGCGTGTTCTTCCAAAAGCGCACGGCGCGCTCCCAGGCCTCGTGGGCCGCGCTCGCGTCGTAGTGGCCGAGTCCGGCGCTGCCGACGGGGTTCGGATTGCAGAAGCCGTGCTTCGCGTCGTACCAGTAGACCTCGTACGGAACTTTGCCTTCCTTCATGCGCGCTTCGATTTCGCCGCCGCGCGCGGGCGTGAAGAACTCATCGCCTTTCGCGAAGTGGCATTGCACCGGAATCTCAATCGTCGCCGGATCGCCGCCTTCGGGTCCGGGAAATCCGTAGAACACGACCGCAGAATCCGGTTCTCTGAGATGCATCGCGGCGAGCATGGCGACGGAACCGCCGATGCAGTAGCCGGTGATGCCCGCTTTCTTTCCATTGCGTTTGAGATGCGTGAGCGCTCCGCGCGCGTCTTGCGAGTAGGCGTCCGCAAAATCCAAACCTTCCAAGAGATGGTTCGCTTCGTCGCCGATCGCGGCGGTGCGTCCCCGGAACAGATCCGGCACGAGCGCGCGGTACCCGAGCGCGGCGTACTCGTTTGCGACGCGCATGATGTCGGCCGTCACGCCCCACCATTCCTCGATGATGACGATCCCCGGCGCCGATTCGGCGTCTTTTTCGGGGGACGCGAGATATCCCGGCGCACGCTGTCCGTCAGGGCGCATGAATTCAATCATCTGACCCATGAAAACGATCTCCCCTCGAGAGCAATGCAATGAGGGGAGTAGGTTTTCAGGTTCTTACCGTCGCGCCTTCTTCGGCGTCTTGGCGCTCGAGATTTTCCAGTTTTTCACCGACGAGCCACTGATTCGCGGCTTCGATCTGCTCGGGCGTCGCGCGCTCGCGCAGCCACTGGAGGATCGACTCGTCGGTCGTGCGGGTCTGGATTGCGGCGTCGAACTCTTCCGGCGTGACGCCCCAGCGCTCCATCACGCCCTTGTCCATCGGACACGGATAAATGTAGTCGAAGATCGTGCCGTTCGCGGATGCGCGGCCCTTGTCGAACACGCGGGCGAGCCAGAGCACGTTGCCGCCGAGCGGATCGCGGCCGCGTCGCGGAAAGGTTTTGCCGTCACGGAAATCGGTTGCCATAGTCACCACAACAGCTCTGGGGGGCGGCGGGATGCAAAGAAGCGGCGCCTTGCGAAGAACGCAGCATGCAACTGCGAGTCAAAGGCGCGGAGTCGCGCTGGCAGGCGGCCGCCGCCGTCGTCGTGGCACTTGTACTGTACGTGACGCTTCCACCCAAGGTGATCGTCGGTCCGGTCTGGGTGCTGCCGGTAGCCGTGCTGGTGATTCTCGTTCCGCTGCTGGTGCTCGCGCCGCACCGGCATCGCGAAGCGCGATGGCAGCGCTGGCTTTCCATCGCGCACATTGCCGTGCTGAGCGCGTTCAACATCGGCACGATCGTGCTGCTCTTCGTCTGGCAAGTCTCGGAGCATTACCGCAAACACTTCAGCGGAGAAGAGCTGCTCGTGGCAGCGGTGCAGATCTGGTTGACGAACGTGATCGTCTACGCGCTGTGGTTCTGGGAGATCGACGGCCGCGGCCCGGAGCCTCGCGCGCATACCACGGTCGAGAACGACGCGCGCCGCTCGGATTTTCTCTTTCCGCAGATGACGCTGGAGCCGCGGACGCGCGCGGAAATGAACTGGAAGCCGCAATTCCTGGACTACGTGTTTCTCTCGTTCACGAATGCGACTGCGTTTAGTCCGACCGACACGTTTCCTCTTACGCGCACGGCGAAGATGCTGATGATGGCCGAAGCGATGAAGTCGCTCGTGACCATCGCGATCATCGCGGCACGCGGAATCGGAATTTTGGGAACTTAACTTCCATTCAGCACGCCGTGGAGCGAGTTTATCACGTGTAAGAACGAGTACGGGTCGACGGCAAGGTCGCCGCGGAACGGATAGTCGAGTTCCGCGATGAGCGCGAAGATGAGCGCGATGACCGCCGTTTCCGCAACGACCATGAGGTATTGCGCGTGCGGCCGGTCGACGCGAAAATAGAATGAAAACAAGATAGTAATCGTGCCGGTGACGAGCATCGTCGCCCACAGCGCGAGCGGAATGCCCTGGCGATTTGCCAGAATACGGTCGCGCCGCTTATCCAGGAACGTCTGCGCGAAGTCCTCGCCGCGCGACTGCAGCGCCTGTTCGGCTGCATTTTTCGGATGCCAGCGGATGAGCGTATCGGCGATGGCGTACCCCATGTCGTGGGCGGCGCGGCTCTCGCCGCCGTGCGCCATCGCCGGCCACTCGTCGTGCACGACGAGATCGATGTACCGGTCGACTTCGTTCTGCACTTGGTCGCGCATATTCGGCGGGAAGGCGTCGGCTACGTGGTGGAGATCGGAAAGAGCGCTCGCTTCGCTCTGCGCGGTTTGAGCCGCGCTGTCGTACTCTTGCCACACGCCGATCACCATGAACGACATCATGACCGCGAGGACCGTTCCGATGAGCGTGAGGATCGGTCCCGCGACGTCGTTGTGCGTTATCTGCTCGTTGCGCGTGATGCGGGAACGAACGACGGCGAGCAAGCCGCACGCCAGCGCGCATGCGCCGATCACGGCGGCCGACATAAACAGCCACGCGGGGATGGCGTATATCCACGTCACGGCTGCCCGCTTCGCCGCTGCAACCGACCGCTCCGGCAGAGAGTTATGCCGATGCGAAGGTTGGGCCGTGGGAAGGGGAGAACGGTGGGCCTCGCCCTGATGGGCGGGTGTGATGTAATGGTAGCCTGCGACCTTCCCAAGGTTGACGCGCGGGTTCGATTCCCGCCACCCGCTGGGTTTAACTCGAGGCGACGTAGCCAAGTGGTAAGGCAGAGCTCTGCAAAAGCTCCATTCGGCAGTTCGAATCTGCCCGTCGCCTTTTTGAATTTTTAAAGCTTGCGAGTTTGTGTTTTTGGTGCCGGCGCCATCGGCGGATTCATTGCCGCCGCGCTGGCGCGCAGCGGCATCGACGTGTGCGTGGTCGCCCGCGGCGCGCATCTCGAGGCGATTCGCCGCACCGGGCTTCGCGTCTGCAGCGACCTCGGCGATTTCACCGCTCGCGTAGAGGCGTCCGGCGACCTGCGAGACTTCGGCGGCCTCGACTACGTGCTGCTCACCTTCAAGTCCCAGCAATGGGACGGCGTGCTGCCGCAGTTCGAGCGAGCCATATCCGAAGGCTCCGTCTTCGTTACGCTGCAGAACGGACTGCCGTTCTGGTATTCGCGCGAGCGGGCCCTGCAGAGCGTCGACCCCGGCGGCCGCATTCTCGAAACCGTTCCGTACGATCGCATCATCGGCGGTGTCGTGCACGCCTCGGGGCACGTCGCGCAGCCCGGTTTCGTTCGTCAAAGCGGCGGCATGCTTTATCCCATCGGCGAACTCGACGGAGCGGCGACGCCGCGCGTCACCGGCCTCTCGACCGCCTTCGCCAACGCCGGCATGAGCGCGCCGGTCGAACCGGAGATCCGCAGAAACATCTGGCGAAAACTCGTGAACAACCTGGCGCTGAATCCGGTGAGCGCGCTCACGCGCGCGACCATACAGACGATGCTGAGCGATCCGCCGGTTCGCGCGCTGCTGCACGCTATTATAGAAGAAGGCCTCGCTGTTGCCCGTGCGTCCGGCGTCGAACCGGGCGTCGACGCGGACGAACGGCTGAAGTGGGCGGAGCATATTGCCGACGTGAAGACCTCGATGCTGCAAGACCTGGAGGCGCGCCGTCCGCTCGAACTCGAACCGATTGCCGGCGCGGCGTTGGAACTGGCGCGGCACTACGGCGTTGCCGTGCCGCACGTAGAAACGGTGTATGGACTTACGAAACTCCTCGAGCGAAGTGCCCTCCGCGATTGAATGCCGCGCGTGCGGCGCGGACAAGTATCCAGCTGCCGCGCACCTGCGGCAAGAGATGGCGCTGGAGCTCGGAAGCGACTTCGATGCGATCGCTAGCGATTGGCGAGCCAAGTTTTGCGCGTACTTCGGCGGCAAACAAGCCGCCGGAAACGCCCAGCTCTTTCTCGCGTACGATGGCGCCGAACCCATCGGCTGCGCCATCGTTTCGATCTTGGAGCATTACCGTCGCTACGTCTTCGGAACGGAGAACGCGTACGTGAACGCCGTGTACGTGCGTCCGCAGTACCGGCGCCGCGGTATTGCGAAGCGCTTGATGGAGCTCGTGATCGCGTGGTCGCGCGAGCGCGGCTGCGCCGGCGTGCGCCTGCGCGCGAGCGACGAGGGACGCTTCTTGTACGAACACATCGGTTTTCGCGAAGGCCGCGAAATGGAATTCGATCTCTAGTGCTGGTTCGCCGTATCGTTCCGTGCTTGGACATCAAAGACGGACGTGTCGTGAAAGGCATTCGTTTCGTCGAGCTGCGCGATGCCGGCGATCCCGTCGAACTTGCGCGCGTCTATGAAGAGTCGGGCGCGGACGAACTGGTCTTCCTGGACATCACGGCCACGGTCGAAGGCCGAAAAGCGACGCGCGAAGTCGTGCGGGCGGTCGCGGAACAACTGACCATTCCGTTCGCCGTCGGCGGCGGCACGAGCACGGTGGACGACGTGCGATCGCTCCTGCGCGCCGGCTGCGACAAAGTTTCGCTGAACAGCGCGGCCGTCCGCACGCCGCACGTCCTGGAAGAAGCTGCGGCGGAGTTCGGCAGTCAATGCGTGGTGCTGGCGATCGACGCGCGCCGCAAGGCGGACGGCGCATCGTGGGAAGTGGTGATCGACGGCGGCCGCACGGCGACGGGTCTCGATGCCGTCGAGTGGGCGCAGCGCGCCGCGCAACTCGGTGCCGGCGAGATTCTGCTCACGAGCATGGACCGGGATGGAACGAAAGCCGGCTTCGACATCGCGCTCACGAAAGCGGTACACGACGCGGTGAACGTCCCGGTGATTGCGTCGGGCGGCGCCGGCAGCGCCGAGGATTTTGCGCGCGTATTCGAGCAGGCCGGTGCCGACGCGGCGCTGGCCGCTTCGCTCTTTCACTTCGGCGAACTCTCCATACCGGAGTTGAAGGAAGCGCTGCAAGCGCGGGGGATTCCGGTGCGCCCTTCGACAAGCTCAGGATGACGATGCTGGACGCCATTAAGTGGAATGCCGACGGACTGGTTCCCGTGGTGATCGCGGATGCGCGCACGAATGCGGTGCTTACGCTCGCGTACGCCAATCGCGAGGCGTTGGAGAAAACGATCGCGGAACGTTCGACCTACTTGTACAGCCGCTCGCGGGCGAAGCTCTGGCACAAGGGCGAGGAATCCGGCCACACGCAAGAAGTCGTCGAAGTCGCCTACGATTGCGACGGCGACGCCGTACTCTATCGCGTCATCCCATCCGGCCCCGCGTGCCACACCGGCGCCGATTCATGCTTTCACAACTCCCTCGTCACCCTGAGCCCGTCGAAGGGCGCGCCGAGCGAAGCCGAGGCGACTGCATTCAACCGAGCCGTCGCGCATCTCGAAGACGTTCTCGAGCGGCGCAAAGGCGCGGATCCCGGATCCTCGTACGTTGCAACGCTGTATAGCGGCGGAGTGGATGCGATCGGCAAGAAGATCGGCGAAGAAGCCACGGAGGTGGTGATCGCCGCAAAGAACGCCTCACACGGCGAGCTCGTATGGGAAGCGGCGGATTTGCTCTTCCATCTGCTCGTGCTGCTCAAATCGGCGAACGTGCCGCTCGACGACGTCGGCGGAGAATTGCTACGGCGCGCCAAGTAGCCGCACGTAAAGCACCGCCGGCACGCATCGAAGATCTCGCGGGCGTCGGAAGCGAAACCGCGGAGCGCTTCGCGGAGCTCGGCGTGCGCACGCCGATCGATCTGCTGAACGATTTTCCGTTCCGTTACGAGGATCTGCGAATTCCGACGCCGTCTGCGCAACTCGGCGGTACGGAGTCCGAACAGAACGCCGTCGGGCGCATCGTATGGGTGCGGGAACGCCGTGCGCGCCATCTCGCCATCGTCGAAGCCGAACTCGAAGACGAGCAGGGCACGTTCATCGCGACGTGGTTCGGACGCAGCTATCTCATCGGTGCGCTCAAGAAGGGCATGCGCCTCTTCGTGCGCGGCCGCGTACAGCGTACGCTTGCGGGCGCCAAAATGAACGTCGGGACGCATCGCGTGCTCGCCGAGAACGAAGCGTATCACGGCGAGCTCGTGCCGGTGTATTCGGCGAGTAAAACGCTTACCTCACGCAAGATCCATCAAGTGCTCTCCCGCAATCTGCCGCAACTCTTGCAGCTGGCCGGAGAGGAGCCGCTGCCGGCGGCGATCCTGCGTGCGAAAGATTTTCCGCCGCTGCAGCAGGCGTATCGCTCGCTGCACGCGCCGCAGACGCCGGAAGAGGCGCAAAAGGCGCGCGAGCGTTTCATCTTTACGGAATTTCTCGCCCTGGCGCTTGCGGCGCAGATAAAACGGCGGGAGCGCACGTCCGAGCACACCGCGGAAAAATTACGCGCCGCGCCCACACTGCTTGCCGAGTTCGAAAAGGAGCTGCCGTTTCCGCTCACCGGCGCGCAGCGGCGGGTCATTACCGAAATCTGGGGCGACATGGCGCAGGACGCGCCGATGAACCGTCTGCTCCAGGGCGACGTCGGCAGCGGCAAAACGCTGGTCGCGGCTGCGGCAATTCTTCTTGCCGCGCGAAGCGGCGTGCAGTCGGCGCTCATGGCGCCGACGGAGATTCTCGCGGCGCAGCACGCAGCAAAACTCGCGCCGCTGCTCCTGCCGTTCGGCATCACGCTGGAAGCGGTGTTCGGCAGCCAAGGCGCCAAAGCGCGCGCGAACGCGGTCGGCAAACTGGGCAGCGGCGAAGCGCTGGTTGCCGTCGGCACGCATGCGCTGCTGACCGAAGGCGTCGACTTCAAACGCCTGGGCCTGGCCATCATCGACGAACAGCACCGCTTCGGCGTGCAGCAGCGGGCACGGCTTCGCGCCAAAGGTATCGCACCGCACACGCTTCACATGACCGCAACGCCGATTCCCCGAACGCTCGCGCAGTCGATTTACGCCGATCTGGACGTCTCGACGATCGACGAGTTGCCGCCCGGACGCACGCCGATCGAGACGTTTGCGCTGCGCCGAAGCCGGCTGCATCTCGCGTACGAATTCGTGGAGAAGAACGTCGAGAGCGGGCAGCAAGCGTACATCGTCGCGCCGGCGATCGAAGAATCCGAGTTGGACATCACCAGCGTCGTCGCAGAAGCGGAGCGCTTGCAAAACGACGTGTTCCCGCATCTGAAGCTCGGCTTGCTGCACGGACGCATGTCTCCGCGCGAAAAAGAAGACGTGATGCAGCGCTTCGCCCACAACGGACTGCAGGTGCTCGTTGCAACGACGGTCATCGAAGTAGGCGTGGACGTTCCGAACGCCAGCGTGATGGTGATCCTCGACGCCCAGCGCTACGGCCTCGCGCAATTGCATCAATTGCGCGGACGCGTCGGACGCGGCGCCGCGAAGTCCTACTGCCTGCTCATCGCGCCTGACGAAGCGGGGGAAGTGGAACGCCTGAACGTCCTCACCGAATCGACCGACGGCTTCAAAATCTCGGAAGAAGACCTGCACCTGCGCGGCGCCGGCGAATTCGCCGGTACGGCGCAGTCCGGCCGCACCGAATTCCGTTTCGGCGACATCGTCCGAGACTTCGCACTCTACAAAGAAGCAAGCGAAGCGGCCGCGCGCATCATCAAGAGCGACGCGGACCTTTCCCGGCCGGAAAACTCCGGTTTGCGGGCGCTCATCGAGGGCGAGCCGAGCGCGAGGGCGATGCTGCTGTCATCTTGAACCCGCGCTGCATGAATACAGCAGTACGCATCGTCTGCGCCGCGGCGCTCGCGATAGGGGTGGGCATATTCGCGCAGCTGCCCGCGGCGGCACAGCCGCTCCAAGTGACGCGCGCGACGCTGAAAAACGGCCTGCAAGTCGTGGTCGTGCACGATCCCCTTGCGCCGGTGGTAACCACGGTTCTGAATTATCGCGCCGGCTCGAACGAGCAGCAATACCCCGGCGAGGCGCACGCGCTCGAACACATGATGTTCCGCGGCACGCCGGATATTTCGCAAACGCAGCTCTTCGAGATCAGCCAACTCATGGGCGGCGATTACAACGCCGACACGCAGGCGGAGATCACGCAGTACTTCTTCGAAGTGCCGGCGCAGTATCTCGACGTTGCGCTGCGCGTCGAGGCGGATCGCGCCCGCCAGGCGTCGCTCACGCAAACCGGATGGGAAGCCGAACGCGGCGCCATCCGGCAGGAAGTCACGCAAGACGAAAGCGTGCCGCTCGAAAAACTCTTTCTGCGCACGATTCTTCCGTCGATTTTCAAAGGTACGCCGTACGCGAAAGACGGCCTGGGAACGCTGTACTCTTTCGACCATCAGATCGACTCGAGCGTGCTGCGCAAGTTCTACGGCACCTGGTATCATCCGAACAACGCGGTGTACATCATCACCGGCAACGTCGACGGCGCGTCCACCGTCAAGGCGGTGGCGAAGTACTTCGGCAGCATTCCCGCCGGCAGACTTCCAGTACGCCGGAAAGTCGTGCTGCAGCCGATGAAGGCCGCCGCGTATCACGTCGAGAGCGACCAGCCGTACTCGCTCATCGCCATGGCGTACCGGCTTCCCGGCTGGAAAGATAAAGACTACGCGGCCGCGCAGATTTTGGAATCCGTGCTCAACAACCAGCGCGCCGACCTGTTCGGTTTAGTCGCATCCGGAAAGGCGCTCTACGCCGGATTCCAGGATATCGAATCGCATCCGTTCGCGACCGCAAGCGCAGCTCTGGACGTGGTGCCGGTCACGACCAAGCCCGAATCGGCGGCAGCGGATCTGCGTGCGGTGCTCAAAGCGTACCGCGCGAACGGACTGCCGGCCGATCTGGTCGAGGTTGCCAAACAGCGCGCAATCGCCGATGCGCAGTTCCGCGGAAATTCCATCGAGGGGCTCGCCTTCGAATGGAGCGACGCCGTCGCGAAACAAGGTGCGAATTCGCCCGACGCCATGCTTTCCGCAATGGAGCGCGTGACGCTCGCCGATGTGAACCGCGTATTCCGGCAGTACATCGATCCGGACAAGGCGATCGTCGCGTACGCCGTGCCGAAGAATACCGGCAAGGTCACGAGCGGCGCATCGTCAGCGGCCAAAGAAAACAACACGCTCACGCCGGAGAAACCGCAGCCGCTGCCCGCATGGGCGCAGATCGCGTTTGCGAACGTGAAAGTTCCCGCTCAAACCGTGCAGCCGGCGTCGATGACGCTCGGCAACGGGATGCGTCTGATCGTCGTTCCGGAGCACGTCACCAAGACGATCGAAGTGCACGGCACGGTGGTTTCCAACGAAGCGATCCAGGCAGCTCCGGACAAACAAGGCGTCGCCGACATCGTTGCGGGACTTTTTCCCTTCGGCACGACGACGTACAGCCGCATCCAATTACGCCAACAGCTCGATCAAATCGCTGCCGAGGTTCAGGCTGGGACGGATTTCTCGCTCAAAGTGCTGAGCAGCAAGTTCGATCGCGGCGTGCAACTGCTCGCGGACGAAGAACTGCATCCGGCGTTTCCCGCCGCGGCGTTCCAAATTGTCAAAGGTGAGGCCGTCGGGTCGCTTACCGGCGAGTTGACCTCGCCCGACCACCTGACCGAAGTCGCGCTGAACAAGGCGCTTTTCCCGCCGGACGATCCGCTGCAAAAGTTCGCGACGCCGCAAACGGCCGGCGCCGTGACGATGGACGACGTGAAGTCGTACTATGCCAAAGCCTACCGCCCGGACATGACGAGCGTCGTGGTCATCGGCGACGTGACGCCGGAGCAAGCCAAGGAGACGTTCGAAAAATACTTCGGCACGTGGACCGCGCAAGGGTCCAAACCGGACGTTGCGCTTCCGCCGGTGCCCAAAAATACCGCACAGAGCGTCGAAGTGCCCGACGTCGGCCGCGTGCAGTCGGACGTGCAGCTGGCGCAGGTGCTCGACCTCAAGCGGGCCGATCCCGACTGGGCGCTGCTGCAAGTCGCGAACAACATCCTGGGCGGCGGCGGATTCGGCTCGCTGCTGATGGACGATCTGCGCGTCAAACACGGCTACGTGTACGGAGCGTATTCGACCATCGACTCGAACAAGAACCGGGCGACGTTTACGGTGGGCTATGCCTGCGATCCGGACAAGATCGTTCCCGCACAGCAGCTCGCGCTCGCGGATCTGCGCTCGCTGCAAAGCGGAAACGTCTCGGCGGATCGCCTGCGGCGCAGTAAAGCGATGCTGATGAGCGACGTGCCGCTGCGCACGGCGAGCTTCGACGGCGTCGCAAACCAGCTGCTGCGCTATGCCACACTCGATCTGCCGCTGGACCAATCAACGCTCGACGCGCAGCGCGAACTCGACGCCACCTCGGCGAGCGTGAAAGCCGCGCTCGTGAAATGGGTCGCGCCCGAGCGCTTCGTCCGCGTCGTCAAAGGGCCCGGACCGAAGTAACCCATGCTCTCTGCCCACCCACGGCGCATTCGCGCCGTGGGTTTCGATTTCGACCATACGGGGGGTCCCCGCGCGCTTTGCGTGCGGGGGGCGTGGAGCGATAGCGGAACGCCTGTTAAACCGTCGGGGTCCCCAATGTGTGGTCGATCATGCGCAAAGTAAAGGCGGTTGGGTTCGACTTCGACCACACATTGGGGATAGATAATAAACTCGAGCGTGTGGCGTTTCTGCGTCTGCTCGACGCGGCGTGCGAGATCGGCGGACACTGCATCGGCACGCTCGCGGAGGAGATCGAGTGCATCGACGATCTGCTCGCAAAGCAGCGCTCCGGCGCATTTTCAATAGAAGAAGCGGTTCAGCGGTTCATGCGCGAGCGCGGCGTGGCGCATCCCGACGAATTCATCGGCCGCTACAAGCGCATGGCGGTCGAGATGGTCGATTCGTTCGTCATCCCGCAGCCCGGCGTGCGGCAGATGCTCTCGGAACTGCGCCGCCGCGGCATCCCGGTTGCGATTCTCACCAACGGCTGGTCGCCGCTACAGCAGCACAAGGCGGCGCGCGTAGAATTCGAAGGCCCGGTCGTCGTCAGCGGGGACCTCGGGTTCCAAAAACCGGAGCCGCAGGCGTTCGAGGCACTGGCGGACGCGCTCGGCGTGCCGTGCGCGGAGATCGCCTTCGTCGGCGACACGCCGGCGAGCGACGTCGCGGGTGCCAGACGCGCCGGGATGCAGGGGGTGTGGTTCGACGCGGAAGGGGCTGCTTATCCGCCCGACCTGCCGCCGGCGGACGCAGTTATCCACAGCCTCGCGGAACTCACGTCCCTCGTGTAGAACAGCGGGCGCGTGCCGAAGATCACCGGCGGAAACTTGGGCAGCCGCAAGCTGAAGTCACCCAAGGGAATGAACGTGCGCCCAACGCCGGGGCGCGTGAAAGAATCGCTCTTCTCGATCCTGCAGCCCCGTATCGACGGATCGCGCTTCCTCGATCTCTTCTCGGGCACCGGCGCCATCGGATTCGAAGCGGCCTCGCGCGGCGCCGAAAAAGTCGTGTGCGTCGAGGGCCATCGCGACACGGCCGAAGCGATTCGTGAAGCCGCCGAGCAGTTCGGCGTGGCCGAACGCGTCGAGATCGTCGCTGCGCCCGTGGATCGCGCGCTCTACCGTCTGGAAGGGCAGTTCGACATCGTCTATGCCGACCCGCCGTACGCGGACGAGCTTCCGATGCAGATGTTCCGCCTGCTGCTCGAGCGCAATCTGCTCGCGCCTGACGCCTTGGTGATCTTCGAACACGGCGCTCGCACGATTCTGCCCGACATACCGGGGTACCGCAGCGTTCGTGAAGAAGTGTACGGCGATGTCGCTTTGGCATTTTTCACGCCCAGCGGGCGCACGTGAGTACTAACGGGCGTCTCGGGCGCGTGCCGCGCGCCATCTATCCCGGCTCGTTCGATCCTCCCACGAACGGCCACCTGGACGTCATCGAGCGTGCTTCGAAATACTTCAGCGAGCTCATCGTCGCCGTCGTCGTCAATCCGCAAAAACGCGAACCGATGTTTACGCTGCAAGAGCGTGAGGAAATGATTCGTGAATGCGTAGCGCATTTGTCCAACGTGCGCGTTGAACATTTTCGCGGACTGTTGGCGGACTACGTGAAGGCTCAGGAAGCGGACGTCATCGTCAAGGGTTTGCGCGTCGTCTCGGATTTCGAGTCAGAGATGTCGACGGCCCTAATGAACCGTGCGCTCTCAAACGTCGACACGATGTTTCTGATGTCGGATCAGAAATACTCGTTCGTCAGTTCGAGTATCGTCAAAGAAGTATTCTTTCTCGGCGGCGACGTCGCGGCGCTTGTCCCCGATCCGGTCATGCGGGTCATGGCTACCAAACGAGAGACACTGCGAAAATAAAAAAGGGGAGGCTATACATGTCGGTTTATCGCGTTCTGGAGAAGCTGGAAGGTTACGTGCAGGAAGGCACGTGGCTGCCCGCAGGCTATCGCATTCTGAGTGAAGAGCGGCTGATCGAGTTCATCGAAAAGATCCGTTCCTCGCTGCCGGAAGAAGTCGGTCGCGCGAAGATCATCGCCAAAGATCAGGATCGCATGATTCGCGCGGCCCAAGAAAAGGCTCAGTCGATCGTTACCGAAGCGACGAGCAAACATCAGGAACTCGTCGACGATCACGAGATCGTCGATCGTGCGCGCAAGACTGCCGAAGTGATACTGCGCGAAGCCGAAGAGCGTGCGCGTAAGGTGCGTGACGGTGCGGATCAGTATGCGATGCAGCTGCTCGGCGAACTCGAAGCGCGTCTCTCCGGCGCACTCGGCTCGGTGCGCAAAGGCCGCGAAGCGCTTGCGCCGCGTCCGGCGCAGCAGCAACAGCCGGCTGCTCCGCTTGCCGAAGCTGCGGCAAAGAGCAAGCGCGCGGCGTTTGACGCACAGGCTGCGGAAGACACCGCCGCTTTGGAGTCCGTAGAACTGGTACAATAGTCGTGTGAGGCTCACGCTGGCTCGTAACCGGTTCCGGTTTTACGTCGCGGCCGCCGTGCTCGCGGCCGTGGCATCCTTCGTACCGACTCCGTATTCGCTCATGCTGCCCGGGCGAGCGGTCGATTTACGCCAAGTCGTCAGCGTTGCGGGCCGCACGGCGCCCTCGACTCCGTTCTTTTTGACCGACGTCCGCTTCGCGTCGCGCGTTACGCCGTTGCAGATGCTTGCCGGCATTCTTCCGGGCGCCGCACTGTTTCGCACGCACGCGATCGTGCCAGGCAGCATGACCGCCGTCGAATACGAAGGCGTCGAACGCGAGGCGATGAGCGAAAGCCAGTCAATCGCCGCCGTCGTCGCGGAGCGCGCCGCGGGGCTGAAGGTGCCCTACCCGCGCTCGCGCGTGCTCGTCGTGTATTTTTCGCCGTCGTCACACGCGTCCAAAGCGCTGCGCCCGCTCGACATGCTGGTCGCGCTCAACGGGCATCCTATCGCTTCCAACGGCGACGTCATTCACGCGCTCGCGAACGTGCGTCCCGGCGCGACGGTGCGCATGGCCGTCATGCGGCGAGGCGGCGAACTGACCGTGGCCGTCCCGACGATGAAGTACGGCGATCGGACGGCGCTCGGCGCATATTTAACGACGATCTACCAGCGCCCGCACATTCCGGTCGCCGTTGCGTTTCACTTGCCGGACGTTTCGGGCAGTTCGGGCGGGTTGATGTTCGCTTTGGATATTTACCGCCGTTTGCGGCCGCAGGCGCTGCGCGAAACGCAGCCGGTTGCGGGGACCGGTACGATTGCGTACGACGGCAGCGTCGGCCCCATCGAGGGTGCGTGGCAGAAGGTCATCGCCGCGCGCCGCGCCGGTGCGAAAATCTTTTTGGTCCCGCAAGAGAACTATAAGGAAGTTGCGGGAACGCCCGGTATTCGTGTAATCCCCGTTTCGAACTTCAAACAGGCGCTCCACGCTCTCGGGGCATAGTCGCGGGCTCCCCGCATTGCGGAACCTGACAGTTTCTTAGGACTTAGGCCCCCGTTTGGGCTCGCGAAAAAGGACCGCATTCGGCGGGACTCGTAGCGCACGGCATGGGCGCGGGCGACGAGTTTCTCCGCGAACCGCTCATTCGCCGGTTGACATCGCGCGACGTGAGATTTGTTGCGCTTTTTGCCGCCGCAGGGTACGGCAAGAGTACGCTGGCGCGTCAGTATGCGTCAGAATTCGCGAACGTCGTCGTGTGCGACTTTCGCGGAGCACAATCGCTGCGCGACGTCGCTCAACGCATTGCACTCGCACTGGCGCCTAATCCCGAGACGGCTTTTCAAGCGGCGGCACCGGTCGACGCCGATCCCGCAATCTTTTTCGATTTTGCACGGCAGCTCTGGACGCAGATACCCGGCGTGCCGCTAGTCATCTTCGAGAACGCCGAAGCACTACGAACGATAGATGGCGCAGAATCAAAGTTCTCCGGCGTCCTAGCCCGGACGCCCGCGGATCGCCGGATCTGCGTATGCAGCCGCACGCCGCTCGATCTGCACTTTTTGGAATTCGCGCTTCCGCACGAGGTCGTCATCATAGACGAGCGCGACCTCGCGTTCGGCCGGGAAGACCTCGCGCGGTTTCTCAGTTCCCAGAGCCAAGATATTGAAACGCTTTACGATCTCACTCGCGGGTGGCCGCTGTGCGTGCGGCTCGTCGCTCGGCTCGCGGATGCCCGCGGTGTCGAAGCGCTGGTGCGCGAGCTGCGCTCCGTCGACTTCTCGCTGCTCTACGAGTACCTGATCGACAACGTCATCGCGGTCCTGAACCCGTTGAACCGGTCGGTCGCCACGGCGCTCGCGGCAGCGGATTTAAGCAACGAGGATCTGCGGCGAGTGTTTTGCGAGCGAGCGCAACAAGCGATAGAATTCGCCCGGACCAGTCCGTTCATCAGCGAGCAGCAAAATGTGTGGACGATCCACCCGCTGATTCGAGGATCGATCCAGCGCTCTTACGCTGAGGAGACTTCGAGCATATTACGGATCGCCGCCAAAGCGGCGATGGAAGAAGACCCCGTACGCGCGGCGGTACTCTACGCACAAGCCTCCGATTTTGAGTCTGCCGCTCGAGCTTTGGAACGTCAGGCGATGGCGTATGTTTCCGAAGGAGGCAATCCGGACTTCGCGATCGTGCTGCAACGGCTTCCCTCTGAAGTTCTACTCAGGCATCCTCGGCTCTTCGCGAGCGCGATGACCTTTGCAGGTCTCGGCATCTCAAATGAGGAGCGCTATCGTACCGCTTATGCAATACGCCAGCAATTCGACGGCTCGGAAGACGAAACGACGCGCGTCTCCATCGACGTGACGATCGCAAATGCCCTCGCGAATCTTGGGCGGCATGAAGAGGCGTGCGAATATATCGCCCGATTTTCCGACGCCCCAACCGTGGCGGGCAAGATCCTGTACCACATGCTTTACGGCGCGATACTGGCGCGCATGGGACGTTACGTCGAAGCGATGACGCATTGGGAGCCGCTCAAGCGCCTAGCATGCGATGCGCCGAGCACGCTCGCGTTCGGGACCAATGAAATCGCCGTTCGAGCGGCTCGCAGCCGCGGCGACTTTGCTGCCGAGCGAGAATACCACTCGTTCGCATTATCGAATGCACGCAAATCCAAGAACCCGACGGCGCACGTGCTGACGATCATCGAAGGCGTCTTTGGCGCGTGGTTCCAAGGTGACGAAACGGCCTTCTCTTCGCTGGCCGCCGAACTGCGGGAACTGCGATACCCCAGCATCATGCCGGGGACGCGCCTGCTGCGCTCGTGTGTCGACGGAGACTTGCGGGATCTTGCACCGGACATCGCCCGCCCGCAGGTGCACGCCTATGCATACTTACTGGCTCTTCGCATCGCACGCGGTGACTCGCAGCGGCAGATCGCCGCAATGGCATGCGACGCCGCCGATAGCGCAAACGAGCCGTTTCTCCAGTGTATCAGCCGGGTGGCGCTGGCCTTGGCCGATCCGGCGGCATATCACCGCGCTATCGCAGAGGCGCGGACCTTCGCGGCGCGAGTGGAGTCGAACGCGTTGCATGATGCGATCGAAGATCTTCTCGCAGGACGAACTCCCGAGATGTTTGCTGCGGTTGCCGCCGGCATCACGGATGTCGCCGTGCACGACGACGATCGCTACCGTCTCGTGCTGCTGGAACGAGCGCTTTTTCTCGGCAGAACACGCGCGAACGTCTCGAAGCGAGAATTCGAACTGCTTGCCTACCTCGCATATTGCGATCGCGAAGTCGGGCGAGACGAACTTGCTGAGGTTTTTGCGCCGCTCGCGTCGTCCACGGACGCCGATCATCTCATTCGCGTAACCGTATCTCGCATTCGAAAAAAATTGGGAGAAGAGGCGGTCGCATCGACGCGCAGCGGGTACGCGCTCGGGGCGAACGTCGACGTGCCGCTGCGGGAGATGCGCCGCCGCGTCGAGCGTTGTGAAATGCGGTCGGCACTGACGGCGGCCGACGCCGGCAGCCTCGTGCGCGACTCCCATCGAATTCGATTGTACCTGAGCGGACGGCGCTTCGAATACGAATGGAGCGAAGACTTTGACGCGATGCTCGAAGATTTATGCGCGCGCATGGAGCGGCTTACCGCAAATCATGCTGAAGCGGCGACTACGGCGTGACGGTGATGGTTGCCGTAGCCGACTGCCCTTTGTCGTCGGTAACGGTGACCTGGGCCGTTCCGGCGCCTATCGGGTTAAGCGGAATCCAAGCCGCGTAGAAGTTTTCCTTGAACAAATACTGTGGCGTAACCGATGGCGGCGGGTTCAGTATCCCTGACGGCGTTACGCTAACTGCATACGTCGAGAACTTTTTCGTGCACGCCTCAAGTGACGGATCGCCGCCGGTCGCGAGGCTCCATGTCAACGACGTGTACGTGAGTTGCACGCCCCGCACCGTTTCGTTGCAAGGAGCCGAATTGTTCGAAGACGACGTGGTACGTGTCTGTGCAGCGGTCGTTAACGCGGGTGCGCCGGTCGATGCGCCGCAACCGGAAACCGCAAGGATGGCGATACTCACTAGGGCGCACAAACCGTCTCGTAAACTCGTCATTGTGGCAAACCTCTTTAGCCGGATCTCCAGAGCGATGTAACGTACCTTGATGACGCCACAAACGGGGCCGCACGTCCATACCGCAGGGATGGTATTGTGCTGTTATGTCGCTGACAGGTTCAAGAGCCGGCTAATGAGCTGCGCACGTGTGTTGACGCGTAACTTTGCATGAATGTGCTTGAGATGCTCGCGGGCCGTGTTGCGGCTGATATGTAGCCGCTGCGCGATGTGTTGCGCGCTCAACCCTTGTACGAGGAGCTCCGCGATCTCCGCTTCTCGTTCGCTTAAGCCAAAATCCAGCGCAGTTTGCCGCACGTCCGAGCGAACCTGAAGCCGTTCAAAACTCACGGCTACGCAAATCCCCTCCGGGCCGCGCAACAGCGTTGCCCGCACGACCAGTCCGGGTACGGGGCAGCACACCGCAGTGGGCGGTTCATCTTGGCGTGACAATCGCACGGCAACCACGTCGTTAACGGCCTCGTCGATTGGCCGCGGCAACCGCTCGTCGCCGGTCCACTTGACATCGCTGAAGCCGGCGAGGAACGCGCGCAATCCCGGTTCACTGCTGAGGATCGCGCCGTCCGGCGCTAATACCGCTAACTTCGGCGCAATGCGGCGGTAGAGCACGGATTCTTTCCGCGAGTCCTCCATTTCAATTAGGAACGTAGCGCAACCGCGTAGGCGGCGAAATACCGCCTCGACGGTACTTCGGTGAATGCCCCGGTTACGGTATGGCAGCCGGGGTGCATCGCAACGTACAGTGAGCCTGAAATGAGCGCCGTAAATGTCACTGACGGTCGCCTTGAAGTGATGCAGCGGCTCCTGATCTTGGACGGCGAATACCGAATCATCTCCACGCAGTGTGCGGGGGGCGATGCGATATTCGGATTCAGCACGCAGGCGGCGCGGCTGCCCGTACCTCTGGAAAGCGCGGTACGGGCCGCAACGAGCACGTGGACCGGCACGCGTCATCCGGAAAGTCTCACCGTACTCGATCGGACGCTGGCGATGCGCGTGTTTCCGCTTTTGGGCACGGGAGCCCGGACCATCGGCGTGCTTTTCGAGCGCTACCGCTGCAGGGCGGCCGACGCGCTACGGACCTAAGCGTTTGTGACGAGTTTGTGACTGCTGCCGCGCTACACTTTCCATCGAGATGAACGCGCACGAGATTCTCAGGCAACGTCAAGCTCCGTCCTTCGCCGTTCTCAATCAACGCCTTGACGTCGTCGCCGTCGAGCCGCGATTCTGGACTCTTTGCGCGCAGGCCGGTTCCTGCGACGGGCGCGAACGCTTGCCCGCAGCATTGGAAGAGGCGCTGCGCAGGCTCATCGCAGCGTGTCCCGAGGGCGGCACGTCGGTGTGCGGATCGCTGTTCGTGCGCGTCATCATATTAGCGGGTGCCGAGGGCGCGCGAATTGCGGTAGCGCTCGAACGGGCTTCATGCCGGGAGCCGCTGCAGGCCGCGGCGCGACGGTTTCATCTGACTCCGCGGGAGGCCGCGGTGCTCGAACTGATTCTTCAAGGACTATGCGCACGGGAGATCGCGGCCCGATTGCAGATAGCTCAGGCAACCGTAGGCGAATACTTCAAACATCTGAGCGCAAAGACCGACGCCCACGGCCGCGCGCAAATGATCGCACGCGTTTTGGATTATACCGTGGGCGCCTGAGCCTTTCGGCTCGATTATGATTGCGGCGTCAGCAAATATGCGTGTTCGGTGCCGCTGGGGTAACCACCGACGAAGCCCACCCCGACGATGTAGCCGTTACCGCTGATCGCCTCCGCGGTTATGAGCGTCCAATTCGCGCAGCTCGCCGGCAATAGGCTGTTGAGATCGACCATTTTGCCGTTTGCGTACACGAACGCTCGCGGGTTGACCGGCGGGACGGCGGGAGGACCGATCGTTCCGCCCGACTGCGAAGAGAAACCGACGATGAGACCCGCGTTGTTGATGCCGAATGCAGCGCTCACCGAGTCGGAATTGCTCGGAAAAAGCGTCCCGAGATCGGTGGTCGCTCCATTTCGCGACATGAAGGCGTGGAAGTTCGCAATCGAAGGACCGGGGGAGAGACGACCCACGACAGTCCCACTATCGTTAATGCCGAATCCGAAATCGAGCCATTGCTGGTTCGACGGAGTTACGACCGTCGTGAACGGCGGACAGGTCATGGCTGCCGTGCCGCCCGCTGAAAGGAATTCGTCGCCTGCGGCAGTGCCGGCGTCGTTGATTGCGCCGGTGCGGAAATAGCCCTGAACGCTCGAGCCGCAGGGATCGCTCGCGCCGCCCTTTCCGTCAAAGAATGTCGGCACTATGGTGGTGGCGTTATACGAGAAGCCGGCAATCTTGCCGCTTTCGCTGATGGCAGCCGCTTCCGCGTTGCTTCCCGGTGAAGCGACGCCCGATCCCAAATTCTCGACACTCAAGTTGGGGCTCCAAAGCACCGCCGTTTCACCCGTCGCGCCCGCGGAGCCACCCGAAATGACGCCCGCGTTATTGACGTCGTCCGCGATCGATTCGAGATCCGAACCGAGCGGCGGAAGTTGCCGCAATGTGCCGTTGCTATACACCCATCCTTGCGGCGGAGCCGTACATGCCGGACACGGCAAGCTTCCGAGGGGGCTTACGGACGAGTTGAGCACGACGACGCCGTGGTCGTTCACCGCGGACGGCACGAGCCACGGTGAACCGGCTGCCGGTCCGAGATCGGTAAGCGTATATCCCTTGGGGATGTTGGTTGCCAGGGCCCCGCCGGCCGCCGGACCTCCAACGGATGCGGGCGGTGTAAGCTTCGAACCGCCTGCCCCGCCGCAGGCGGATACGAGAAAAAGAAGCGCGAGAGATGCAAAGTCCCAGCGCGAGAAACGTGCGTTCATGGTGGTTTTTGCCTCCTTACGCGTAGCATAGGAAGCAATGCGGCCCGGTTATATACCGCGCGGGCGGTATATTTTGACGCATCGATCCTTGCCGCCGGACGCGCGAGTGGTAAAATATGCCCGGAGGTCGATGGGATGTTTCATCTGCTGATTGCCGGCTTGGTCCTCATCTCCGGCTCGCAAACAACCACGGCATCGCACACGTTCGGGCACGTGGGGGCTAACGGCGGCGGCGCGATCTATCGTGTGAGCGTGCAGACGCAGCACGTTTCAAATCGCCCGCCGGTCAACACCTACGAACAGCAGCAGCGGCAACAGGCGCAGCTTCTCGCGCGCACGCAGTACTGCTGGGTCCGGCGCAAGGTCGGCAACGGGTACATGCTCGTCTTCCAGCGTGTCAGCGGCGCCGTGCCGGCGTGCAGCGCCGCGTTCTGGCAGTTTTAGATTTTTAGACCGGCGGCGCTTGAACGTTTTGCGCGAAAGCTTCGAGGCGTGCGCGATCGATCGCTTTGACGCGTCCGCGATCGAGTTCCACCGCTCCGGCGTTTTTCAAACGCAGTAACGCGCGCGCGGCCATGTCGCGAACCGTGCCGGCCGCCGCGGCAATTTGCGCCTGCGAGAGATTTTCGACGCCGGGCAATCCGCGCGTCATGCCGACAGACGCGCGAGCGTAGCCGAGTAAAAACTTCGCAACGCGCTGCAGCACGTGCGCGAACGCGAGGTCGGAAATCGTATCGATCGAACGGCGCCGGCCTTGCGATGCGGCGGCGAGAAAACCGAGCGCGAGTTCGGAATCGTTGCGGCACGCATGCAGCACCGCTTCGCCCGGAAGCGTGACGATCGTTGCGTCGGTGAGCGCTTCCGCACGCGTGGTCGCGCCGCCCTGATCGAACGCGCCCGAGTCGTTGAGCAAATCGTGCGTGAGACGCTCGCCGAGCGTGTGCGTTTTGCCGTCCGGCGAGAGCAGCGTGAGAATCACTTTGCCGTGCTTGACGATGCCCATGTACGGCCACATCTCGCCTTCGTCGAAGATCGTCTCGCCCGCCTTGAATTGGCGTTCGCTCATTTGTCCCGCGAGGTCGCGCGTCGTGTTGCCTTTTGCCGACGCGAACGGCGGCACGTGCTGCAGGAACGCTTCGCCTTCGGCGTTTTCGTCGATGCGCTCCAGGCGCACCGTCCAGCGGTTCGAGCCCAAGTTGCGCGCGTCCCAAGAAAACTTGCCGGGGCGCAGCTGCGTCATCTCGTTGCGCAGCGCGCGCGGGTCGGTCTCCTCGTTAATCTCGAGGACCGCTCCCACGGTCAGCTTGTCGAAGGATTCGAGGATCTGCTCGGTCTTGGTCGCAGGCAAAAGCGAGCGGGCATCAAGAGTAATGGCCGCAGGACGTGTCATAGGCATCGCGCCGTTGGTTCAGCAGGTCGCTGCGAGAGTCCCGCACGGCACTCTCGCAGCAACCTGCTCAGCATAGGAGCGGGAAACCCCGCCTGGCCCGGCGATAGTTGTAAACCCATGTCTATGCCCATCTCCGATACCGATATCGTCGTCATCGCCGGCGCGCGCACCCCGTTCGGCAACTTCGGCGGCGTTCTGGCCGGTCTCTCGGCCACCGATCTCGCGGTGCACGCGGCGCAGGCCGCAATCGAGCGCAGCGGCGTGTCGAAGGAGCGTATCGACGACGTCGTCTTCGGCAACGTCATGCAGACGAGCGCCGACGCAATCTATCTCGCCCGGCACGTCGGTCTGCGGGCCGGCATCCCCATCGGCGTTCCGGCGCTGACCCTCAACCGGCTGTGCGGCAGCGGCCTGCAGGCGATTCTGACTGCCGCCAACTCGCTGATGCTCGGACAGACGACCTACGCGCTCGCCGGCGGCACCGAATCGATGAGCCAAGCCCCGCACGTCGTGCGCGGTGCGCGCAACGGTTTTCCGCTCGGATTGCAAGTGAAGTTCGAAGACACGCTTTGGGAAGCGCTGACCGACTCGTACAACGGCATGCCGATGGCGATCACCGCCGAGAATCTCGCCGATCGCTACAAGGTTTCCCGTGAAGCGTGCGACGAGTTTGCGCTGCGTTCGCAGGAAGGCGCGCTCGCCGCGCAAGGCAACGGGTATTTCGCCGAAGAGATCGCGCCGATCGAGATCAAAGATCGCAAAGGCAACATCACAACGATCGATCGCGACGAAGGGCCGCGCGCCGGACTTTCGATGGAGAAACTCGCGAAATTGCCGCCGCGCTTTCGCAAAGAGGGTGTCGTGACGCCCGGCAACGCGAGCGGCATCACCGACGGCGCCGCTGCAGTCGTGCTTACGACGGTGAAGCAGGCTCGCGCCGACAATCTGCGTTGGATCGGCCGTTTGGTGGCCTCGAGCGTCGTGGGCGTCGATCCCGACATCATGGGCATCGGTCCGGCCGTCGCGATTCCGAAAGCGCTCGAGCGCGCCGGAGTACGAGCGAGCGATATCGCCGTCATGGAGATCAACGAAGCCTTTGCACCGCAAGTCCTTGCGTGCCTCAAAGAACTGAACAGCGACGGCGCAAAACTGAATCCGCACGGCGGGGCAATCGCACTCGGTCATCCGCTCGGCGCATCGGGCGCGCGCATTGCGTACACCGCAATCCACGAACTGCGCCGCAGCGGCGGCGGTTACGGCGTTGCGTCCGCGTGTATCGGAGGCGGACAGGGCATCGCCGCGGTGTTCGCCGTAGAGTGAGATGAACGACGACGCAGCGCCGCGGCCTGCACCTCGAAAATGGTGGACGTTCACGCGTGCGCTCGACGCGCTCGCGGTGCTCGTCGTGCTGTTCGTGCTCTATCGCATCTTCGTCGCGCCGCGGTATCTGGGCGTGGCGAACGCGCACCCCGCGCCGCACGTCACGTATCAAACGCTTTCGGGCACACCGTTCGTGCTCACGCAGCATCGCGGGCACGTCGTGTTCTTGGACTTTTGGGCGTCCTGGTGCGAGCCGTGCAAACTGTCTTTGCCGATGGTCGAGAAATTCGCACGGGCGCATCCGGAAGTCGAAGTCATTCCCGTAGACGTCGGGGAGCCGCGCGCGGTGGCGCAAGCCTATGCGCGCAAACACGATATGCGAAACGTGGCGCTCGACCCGAGAGCCCTCTCTGCGGGTTTCTTCCAAATCGAGGGCTTTCCGACGATGGTCGTCGTCGATCCGCAAGGCCGCATCCGCGCAACGTGGACCGGATTCAATCCGGCGATTCAGCTAAACATGGCGCACGCGGCGCGGACGCTGCAGTAGCCGCCGTTAGCAGGCAAGCAGCTTCACCGGGCAGCGGACCGGCCGATAGGTGAAAATGGACGGCAGGCACGCGGTTGGAGCTTTCCCGCGCGCCTGCTGACACAGTAGCCCAAGGACGGGGTGTGCCTTGGGCGTCCCCCGCGCAATGGGGACGCCCCCGGCTCCGCTACGACGGGCCCTTGGGATCGCCGTCGATCTCCCCCATCAAGGCATCGTGCGGATCGATCGTAAACGGCGGCAGCACGAAGTGCAGCGTGTTGTCGAAGACCGTCGCGAAGATCATTCCCGAGGGTTTTCCGGCGCTGAAGAAGCTCAAGTTGTAGCGCAGCTGATCGTCGAGCACGAACGGAAACCAGATATCGATCGTCGTTCCGCGCTCGAACGTCACGGGCTTTGCCGCGCTGATTCCGATATCGAAAAAACATACCGCGTCGGGTCCGCCCCATCCGGGCGCCGGCGCATGATTCGGTGCGAACTCCGCTTGCGTCGGCGCTCGCGCAAAGAGTTGGCTGAGTTTGGCATCCGCCGCCGCATTGTTTCGCCCGTAGGAAATGGTGACGTCGTAACCGCCCGTGAACTGCCGGATCGGCGGATGTATCGTGCCCCCAGCGGGATGAATTCGTGCGTCGGGCTTGGTTTCGTACACCTCCGCATCGCATGCGGCGCGAACGGTTTGCGCGTCGGCGGTTCGAACGTCGCTATTCGCGGCTGCGGCGCCGGCCACGAGTTCTTTGCTCAGCCCGTAGGACGCGAGCGTCTGCGAGTTTGGAGGCGGCAAGCTGACCGGCGGCGTGTACGGCAAGGGCCACGGCAGCGCCGGCGCGAGCGGATACGCGAGGTCGGATTGCCAGCAGCCCGGCGGCGAGAGCGATCTCGACATATCCAGGGCGTCCCACCAGCGATCGGCGGAAGTGACCAGTCCCATCACGCCGTGCCGTTTTCCGGAGTCCCACGAAAGCAGTGCTTGATTTCCGCGAACCACGACGCCGCTGACCGCGAGATCTTTTGGATCGTCACCCTCTGCGCGAACCCGATGCGCGAGTAAACGCACGGCGTCGGAGCGCATGTCGGCGCGAGCCGCCCCACCGAGCAGCATTGCGAGCACCGTCAACAGCAGCGCGACGCGCATTGCCATATCCGTGCAACGCTTCGCCGTCCGCGATGATGACACCAGCAGAGGAAGGGTTGCGCAGCAGACGATACTCTACCGTTATGGCGCGTACGCGAGCAGTTCGAGTCACACGGCCGGCACGGCTGGGCCTTATCGCGCTCGTTGCGATCCTGATTGCAGCCGGTATTTTCGTTGCGCTCAAGTACATGCGCGGCGCGGGCGGCTATCAAATCGGGGTGCATTTTCCGCAGGCGGCCGGCGTGGCCCCCGGCGCGCAAGTCTTCCTGAACGGCGTCGCGATCGGCGGGGTCACAAAAGTGAAGATCCTGCCCGATACCACCGTTGACTTCATCATCAACGTCCTTCGCGACACGCCCATTCCCAAAAGCGCGACGTTCACGGTGCAAAGTACGGTGACGGGAACGCGCAACGTCGCGATCAGCGTTCCGCCGCAACCCGTTTCACCGGCGGACGTTTGGCCGAAGCGCGTGCTTCCGGTGCGCGAACAGCCCTCCGGCACGCCGCCGCTCACGCTCGAAACGTTCATGGCGCAGAGCAAATCGCTCGGCGACCGTGCGTACCGCGTGCTCGCGCTCGCGCGCCCGTACGGAAAACCGCTGCTGCGCCACCTTCAGAACGCGCGCGCCAACGGCGCGGCTACGACGCAAGAACTGCGCGCGACCCTACCGTCGGTGATGGGTGACCTGCGCTCCACCGTCGCACGGGCGAGGGCCAACGTACAGGACGCGCAGACGGCGCTGCGCGAGCGCGATCGAGGCAAACTCGAGCAGATCGCCGCGTCGTTCCAGCGCTCCGCGGCGGATATGAAACGGACGTCGGCGGCGCTCGATTCGCTCAAACGCGATCCGTCGATGCGCGCGAACGTGCGAGCCGCATCGGCGCAGCTGCGCGCCGTCACCGGCAACATGGCCGAGCTCTCGCGCGATCTGCAGATGATTACCGGCAATCCGCAAACGAAAGCGCAGTTGCGCGATGCGGGCGCGCGGCTGCGGGCCCTGCTCCAGAAGCTCTAAGAAACCTGGCTAGTTCCCCTTCCACTCCGCCTTGCGCTTTTCGAGGAAAGCGCCGGTGCCTTCTTTGAAGTCGTTCGTGTTGACGAGCGCACCGAACTCGAGCGCTTCCAGTTCGAGCGCGTCCGCCATCGGCAGATGCGCGCCGCCGATGATCGCGCGTTTGCAGGCTTGGATCGCGAGCGGAGCCTTTTGCGAAATCGTGTGCGCGAGTTTCTTTGCTGCGGGCAGCAACTCGTCTTGCGGTACGACGCGCTCCACCAGGCCAATCTGCAGCGCGAGCTGCGCGTCGATGATATCGCCGCTCAGGCAAAGATACATCGCCATACCCTTGCCCAAAAGCCGCATCGTGCGCTGCGATCCGCCGTAGCCGGGCATAAGTCCCAAGTTCACCTCAGGCTGACCGAAGCGGGCGTTTTCGCTCGCGATGCGGATGTCGCCGGCCATCGCCAGTTCGCATCCCCCGCCGAGCGCAAAACCGTTGACCGCCATGATGACCGGTTTTTTCAAGCGTTCGATTTGCAGCGTAATCGCTTGTCCGCTGCGCGCTTTCTCCGCGCCCTCGACGGCGCTCCCGAGCGCATTGAGTTCGCCGATGTCCGCGCCCGCCGCGAAAGCCTTCGTTCCGGCGCCCGTGATGATGATGCAGCGCACGTCGTCGCGGTGTTCGAGCTCGCGAAGTGCTTGCGAGAGTTCGCTCAGCAGTTCGGCACTCAGCGCGTTGAGCACCGCCGGCCGGTTCAGCGTGACGAGGGCAGCGGCTTCGTCCATCTCGACCGTGATGTTCGCGAACGTTCTAGCTTGCATAATCGTAAAAGCCCTTTCCGCTCTTGCGGCCGTAGTGGCCGGCGAGCACCATGCGTTTGAGCAGCGGCGGCGCGGCCATCATCGGATCCTTGAATTCGTCGAACATGATCTGCGCGATGTAGTACGTCGTGTCCAGCCCGACGAAATCCAGCAGTTCCAGCGGGCCCATCGGATAGCCGCAGCCGAGCTTCATGCCCTTGTCGATGTCCTCTTTGCTGGCGAGGCCTTCTTCGTAGACTTTGATCGCGTAGAGCAGGTAGGGCACGAGCAGGCGGTTCACGACGAACCCGGTCGTGTCTTTGGCGAGAATCGGCTCCTTACCGAGCTTGCGGGCGAACGCGAAGAGCGAATCGATCACGTCCTGCGTCGTCGCAATGGTCTTGACGACCTCGACGAGTTTCATGATCGGAACGGGGTTGAAGAAGTGCAGGCCCGCGACGCGGTTCGGCCGTTTGGTCTTTGCAGCCAGTTCGATGACGCACAGACTCGAGGTGTTCGTGCAGATGATTCCGTGCGGCGCGAGCAGGTCGTCGAGCTGCCCGAAGAGTTTGGTCTTCACCTCGACGTTCTCGACGATCGCCTCGATGACGAGATCGCAATCCTTAAGGTCGTTAATGTTCGTCGTCGGACGGATGCGCGCGAGCGTCGCATCGCGATCGGCGGGCGAAAGTTTTTGTTTCTCGACGAACTTGTCCAGCGACTTGGTGATGGTCTGCATGCCCCGCTGCAGCGGTGCGTCGGCCACCTCCATCAGTACGACGTCGAACCCGGCCGCCGCGCAGGTTTGCGCGATGCCGTTACCCATGAGGCCGGCGCCGCAGACGCCGACTTTGCGAATCTCGTTCAAAACCTTTACTCCTTCAGGAAATCGGCGCTCAGATTGTCTAATTGCGTGAGCGGAACCTTTGCGGCTATACTGGTAGGCTGGAAGGAGGGTCTCCCACACCGTGCGCACTGCTTATCACGAGGCACTGGAGTCAACCCGTTTGGACGTCGTTCGCCTCGGCGCGCTGTCGGGAGATGCCATTCGGCTTGCCGTCGAGGCGCTCGAGCGGCGCGATGCGTCGGCCGGCGCCCGCGTCGTTGCCGGGGACGACGTCATCGACGACTTACGTCGCAAAATCGAGAGCTCGTGCATCGAGCTCATTTGGCGCCAGCAGCCGGTCGCGGGCGAGTTGCGCGAGATCGCAGCCATGCTGGAGATCGCGACGGACCTCGAGCGCGTGGGCGACTATGCCGTCGACATTGCCAAGCATGCAATCAAGCTTGCCGACGTACCCCTGCGCCCCGCGCGTGTCGAGATCGATCGTATCGCCGGCGTCGCGCATGCCATTCTGCTGGACGCGATGCGCGCGTACACCGAACGGGACGCCGAACTGGCGGAGCGCGTCATCGAAGAAGACGACGAGGTGGATCGCCTCTACAAACGCGGCGTGAAGGCGCTGCAAGAAGAGATGGCTTCCGATCCGGAGATGGTGAAAGCGGGAACGCGCATGCTGTTCGTGCTCGCGGCACTCGAGCGCGTCGGCGATCGCGCGAACAACATCGCTTGGCACACGAAGGAAATGATCGGCACCGCTTGACCCTTCGACACGCTCAAACGGACACGGCTTTAGACCGTTCGCTGTTCGCCGCCTGCGAACGTTACAACTACTTGAATCACGCCGCGGTCGGCGTGCTGCCGCGTCCTACCCGCGAGGCGCTGCACGCATTCGTCGACGCCCATGCCGACGGCGGCGTGATGGGTGTTTTCCCGTACGAACTTCGTATGAACGAGTATCGTGCGCGCATTGCGCGTTTCATCGGCGCGCAACCCGGTACGATTGCGGTGCTCCGCAACACCACCGACGGCGCGAATGCCGTTGCGGGCGGATACCCGTGGCAGCCGGGCGACGAAGTCATCCTTCCGGACAATGAATTTCCCGCCAACGCGCAGCCGTGGCTGGCACTTCGCAAACGCGGCGTAAACGTGCGTTTCATCGAAACTGCGCGCGAGCGTCTCACACCCGACGTTTTGCGCCGCCATATCGGCGATCGCACGAAGGTCGTCACCGTATCGTGGGTTTCGTTTGAAGACGGCTACCGCCACGATCTTCCGGCGCTCGCGGAGATCGCGCACGCGCACGGGGCGATCCTTGCCGTGGATGCGATTCAAGGACTTGGCGCGTTTCCGCTGGACGTGCAGGCGTGCGGCATCGACGCGCTCTATTGCGGCGGCGCGAAATGGATGCTCTCGCTGCAGGGCGTGAGCTTCTTGTTCGTTTCGGCGGAGCTCATGCAGCGGCTCGACCTCGCCGCACCGGGCTGGCGCTCGGTCGCCGATATGTGGTCGTTCCTTGAATACGATCAGCCGCTGGCGGGCGATGCGACGCGTTTTGAAGCCGGGACGCCGAATTTCGTAGGCGCTCTCTCGCTTGCAGAATCGATAGAGGTCATCGAACGGGCCGGAACCGCCCGCATTGCCGCCCACGTTCTCGCATTGACCGACCGGCTCGCGGAGGGCTTGCGCGCCGCCGGCGCGGAGTTGTCGAGCATTCGCGGGCGAACGGAATCTTCAGGTATCGTCACGTTCAACGTGCCGGGCGCGGATCCGGTGGCGCTCGGCAAAGCGCTGCAGCGCGACGGCATCGTGACGACGTACCGTTCGAGCGGTATTCGCGTTGCGCCGCATGGTTACAACACGTTTGGTGAAGTCGACGCGGTCGTCGACGGCGTGATGCGTTTGAGAAAGGACGTTGCATGCTCCCCCTGATCCTCGCGGTTTCGATTGCTACGGCTGCCCCTGCGGACGGCACGTACACGTATGCGATGTCGCTCAATGGCGCGCAGGTCGAAACGACCGCCGTTACGGTCAAGCACGACGCGGCGGGCAACGTGGTACTCAGCGAAAGCGCGACGGGGAACATGAACGGACGCAGCGGCGACGTGAGCGATACGCTCACGCTCGATCAAACGCTCGCCCCGATGGGATACTCCGCGAACGCGTCCATTGCGGACTCTCGCTCGATGCAGGCGAGCCTCGCGTTCAAAGGCGATCGCGCCGTGCAGACCGGCGACGTGAGCAAGACGTACGATCTCGCCGCCGACGCGAAGCATTTCGTGGTACTCGATTTCGGTCCGTTCGCCGGCTATTTCGCGCTGCCGGCACAAATGCAGGCGTGGAATTTTCAGCCGGTCATTGCCATCGTGCCGATGTACGCCCAAGGCGTGCCCATCGCCGTCGACAAGTCGCTCACGCCCGAGCGGCCGAAAAGCGTTCCCGCAACGGACGTGCAGATCTCCGTGAAGACGCCCGTGCAATTCACCATCTGGTACGACCCCAAGACGCTCGTGGTCGACGAGATGGAGGTCCCCACGGAGGGGGTTTTGGTTACGCGACAGGCGTAAGGATACAGACCTTTCTGGTTAAGGAGACGTATCGATGCCTTCGAAACCGTTATCATTGCTCGCAGCCGCTCTTGCCGTAGCATTTATCGTTACCGGATGCGGCGGCGGCCAAAAAACTTCCAGCACGACGAACACGACCAAAAGCGTGCCGGTCGCTTCACCCGCTCCGGGAGGCGTCGGGCAAAGCGGCTACGGCGGTACCGGCGCGGCGGTGCCGTCGAACCTGCATTGCGGCGCAGTCGCTCCCGTGTGGGCGAACACGCGCACGCACGTGTATCACGTTTCGTCGGATCCGCTGTACGGACGGACCAAGCACGGCGAGTTCATGTGCCCGCAAACTGCCGCAAGCCAAGGGTATCACAAAGCGGGAGGCGGATCGTCGAGCGGCACGATGATGAAAAGTAAACACCATCGCCGCAGCGGCGGAGGG
>DATEHZ010000052.1:0-7310 GCA_035279385.1 Vulcanimicrobiaceae bacterium
TTAACGCGAACGGGGCCGCTCGAAGAGCGGCCCCGTTTGTTTATTTCGCCTTCATCTCGCTAACGGGAATGAAGTGCAGCTGCCGCAGCAGCGAAGTGTCGCTCTTGATGAAGTTGATGAAGTCGGCAACTTGCGCGCTGGGCTGGCCGTTCGTGAAGATGTGCTCGAACGACCAGTACGGATATTTGCCGCCCGTGACGTTCGCGTCCGTCGGCGCGACGCCGTCGATCGAGACCGCCGTCATTTGACCCGGCTTCACGTAGCCCATCGAGACGTACGAGATCGCGCCCGGCGTTTGTCCGACCATCGTCGCGACCGTTCCGGACGAGTCTTGCGTGAGTCCGCTTTCGCTCGGTTCGGTTCCGCCCATCACGTTTTTGACGAAGACCGCGCGCGTGCCGGAGCTGCGCGGGCGATTGATGATGGTAATCGCCTGATCGGCACCGCCGACTTGCTTGAAGTTCGTCGTCTTTCCGCTGAAGATCGCGCGAATCTGCGGGGTCGTCAGATTCTTCACGCCGGATTTCGGATTGACCACGACGCCGAAGCTCGCGACGGCGACCTGATGATCCACCAAACTCGGCTCGCCTTGCGCCGGAATATCGGAATCGCCGAGATCGACGGCTTTTTGCGCCGCCTGCGTGATGCCCACGCGCGAACCGCCGCCCGACACGCTGATCTTCACGTCCGGATGCTTTGCCTGGTAATCCACCGCAGCTTGTTTTACGAGGGGAAGGAGCGCGGTCGAACCGGCCGCCGTAATTGAAGCGGACGCGCCGGCGCCGCCGGCGCTCGAAGCGCCGGGCGAGGCAGACGAAGACGAGGACGAACCGCCGCCGCCGCAAGCGGTCAGCGCAAGAAGTACGCCGGCAGCAAGCGCCGGCACGTATGTACGCAACATCATTCCAGTATTACCCCCCAACGTTATGAAAGCCTTAAGGAGACGGCAGCTCGCACGTTCCCATCACGAATTCCAGCAAGCGCGGATACACGACGTCCGTGCGCGCATTCGGATTATCGGGCTCGATGATGTCGTGATTACGCGGCAGATCGGTAAATTGAAACTCACGCACGCTGCCGGCGCGCCGCTTCTCCCACGCACGCGCCACGTCGTGCGTGACGTCGTTGTTCACCGCCGGATCGTGCCGATTGGTCATCATCACTACCGACCGGCCCGCGGGTGCCTCGCGCCGCGCGCGCGCGTACACGTTCTCACCGACGCGCATCGTTTGCGCGAGCGCATGCGTGGAGAACCACGGATACGCGCTCGCCGGACGCTGCTGCTCTTTCAGGCGGGGATCCCACCAGAGATACATGTCCGGAATCGCCAGCAGGACGTGCGTGAGCGCGGCGCTCGCAGCGTACGGCAGGTGCAGCATCGCAAATACCGGGGCGATCGCAACGGCACGCGCGACGTCGCTGCGATACTGCGCCAAATAGGCGCAGAGCAGCCCGCTCGACGATATGCCGGCGACGCAGACGCGTTCGCCCAGACCGCAGGCCGCGTCCACGGCCGCGGACGCGCGCTCGAGCAGCGACTCCGCGGTCAGGCGCGACATGCGGCGCGTAAGGCGATCGCGATCGCCCTGCTCCGGCATGCGCGGAATCAAGACGTTCGCGCCGCGCGCGTGCACCAATGGAGCGAACTCGCGATACTGGCCGGGATGATTCGTGAACCCGTGCAGCAGCACGACGGCCAGCGGTGCGCGCTCGCCGTGATCGAGCAGCGCCGTGCGCGCTTGCGGAAGAATGCGTTCGTCGTCGAGCGCCGCGAGAGCCCGTACGCGCTGCAGGGCCTGGGCGTACGAACGCGCCGGATCTACGCGCGGCGCCTGAAGCATACGTCCAGATGATCGTCGACCAAACCGACGGCCTGCATGAACGAGTAGCAGATCGTCGTGCCGACGAACGTAAAACCGCGTTTCCGCAGGTCTTTGCTCAGCGCATCGGAGAGCGGTGTGGTCGCCGGAACGTCGGCGCTGCTGCGCCGGCGCGCGCGCACCGGTTTCCCGTCGACGAAACTCCACACGAACGCGTCGAAACTGCCGAAGGCGTCCTGTACGGCCAAGAACGCGCGCGCGTTGCCGACGGTGCCGTAGACTTTCGCGCGGTTGCGCACGATACCCGGATCCTGCAGAATGCGCTCGCATCGCGCATCGGTGAACCGCGCGACGCGCTGCGGATCGAAATCCGCGAATGCCTTGCGGTATGCGTCGCGCTTGCGCAGGATCGTGTCCCAACTCAGGCCCGCTTGCGCGCCTTCGAGCGTCAAAAACTCGAAGAGCACGCGGTCGTCGTGAACCGGAACGCCCCATTCGCGATCGTGATACGCGATCGACAAGTCGTTTTTCGGCCAGTCGCAGCGCCGCAGCGTCTTCACCGGTCGATGATTTCCACGAGAATGGGCATAACCCGCTGCGCGACGTGCGGGTAGCGTTTGGGTTCGATGATATCGTGAACCAGCGGCGGCAATCCGGCCAAACGATGAACGGTGACGGCTTCCGGCTTGTGGTCGAACCACCGCTCCGCCAAGCGCAGGATCGCGCGATTGTTCACCGCGGAATCGCGCGGATTGACGACCAGCACGAGTTCGTCCGCGTTCGGCGC
This sequence comes from Vulcanimicrobiaceae bacterium, assembly GCA_035279385.1. GTDB lineage: Bacteria > Vulcanimicrobiota > Vulcanimicrobiia > Vulcanimicrobiales > Vulcanimicrobiaceae > DATGJX01. Next base: position 2,608 of record DATEHZ010000052.1, read on the forward strand.
CGTTTGCAAAGCGGCTTGCATGACTTCATGCGCGAGCGTGAGTCCGTGCGCCACTGCGTGCGTTGCAAACCGCGGATATCCGTGCTCGGGCATCTGCCGCTCCCGCAAGAACGGATCCCACCAGAGAAACCGGTTCGGGCGCCGCAGCACCCAGCGTGCGAGCGGAAGCCGAAACACGTTCGGCAGCCACGACACGCCCAAGAACGGTGAAATCGCCACGGCGCGATCGACGTGCGCGAATTGTCCCAAGTAGGCCGCGAGCAATCCCCCGAGCGAAAATCCGGCAACGGTTACGCGCCCGCCGAGCCCGCGCACGACTTCGAGCGAATCGCTCGCGCACGCTTCGAGCTGCGCGGCGTTCATCGTTGCGAGCGCTTCGGATAACCGGTTTGCGTGCCCGTGCCGCGGCAGCCGCGGAACGAAAACGTTGTGGCCGCGCGCGTACAGCGCTTGCGCGATGCCCGCAAACTGCCGGGGGCTTGCGGAAAGACCGTGCAGCAGCAGCGTTGCCCGCTCGGTGCGTTCGCCGTGTTCGAATACGAGCGTTCGCCCCAGCTCTCCAACCTGGGCGGCTCGATCGCGCTGGAAAAACCACTGCAGGCGCTCCCGTGCGGCGGCGTATGAAGCATCGTTCATGATACGAAAAGAGGTAGCCGAGCGTACCGTCCTTAACTCAAACGAACAAGTGTTCCTGGAACGCAGGCGTACGCGCCCCTGCGGTCCTTCGACCGAAGTAAACACACGCGGCGCGCTTGGAAAATCATGCACGATGTTCAGGATACTGCGAAAGAGCTCATAGCGCTCGAGGATCGCTATGGCGCCCACAATTATCATCCTCTCGATCTCGTCGTCGAACACGCGCAGGGCGTTTGGCTTTACGACGTAACGGGCAAGCGCTATCTCGATTGCGTGAGCGCGTATTCGGCGGTGAATCAGGGGCATTGCCATCCCCGCATCATGGACGCGCTGATCCAACAAGCGAAGAAAGTCACGCTGACCTCGCGCGCGATGCGCAACGATCGCATGCCGGCTTTTTTGCAGCGCCTCACCCAGTTGTGCGGCTACGACATGGCGCTGCCCGTGAATACCGGCGTCGAAGCCGTTGAGACGGCCATCAAACTCGCACGCCGCTACGGTTACGAAGTCAAAGGCATCGCGCAGGATCGCGCCGAGATCGTGGTATTCACCAACAACTTTCACGGACGCACCACCGCTGCGATCAGCGCGAGTTCGACGGAAGAGTACCGTCATCACTTCGGACCGTTCACACCCGGTTTTATTCACGTGCCGTACGGCGACTACGACGCGCTCGCCGGTGCAATCAACGAGAACACGTGCGCGATTCTCATCGAGCCGATTCAAGGCGAGGGCGGCGTCGTCGTTCCGCCGGACGGATTTCTCAAGCGCGCGTGGGGCCTGTGCAAAGAGCATCGCGTGCTCTTTATGGCGGACGAAATTCAGACCGGCTTCGGGCGCACCGGCGATATGTTCGCGTGCGATCACGAAGGCGTCAAACCCGACGTGCTCGTGGTCGGCAAAGCGCTGGGCGGCGGATACTATCCGGTTTCCGCGGCGCTTGCAAATCGCGATCTGATGCTGCTCTTCCGTCCCGGCGAGCACGGCAGCACGTTCGGCGGCAATCCGCTCGGCTGCGCTGCAGCCATCGCCGCCATGGACGTGATCGTCGACGAAAAGCTCGCATCGCGCGCGCGGTATGCGGGCGCGAAGATCATGCAGGGGCTGCGCGCCTTGAGTTCGCCGCTCGTCAAAGAGGTGCGCGGGCGCGGTTTGCTGATCGGCATCGATCTGAACCGTCCGGCGCGAGCGCTTTCCGAAGCGATGCTGGCCCGCGGTGTTGTGGCAAAGGATACGCACGAGAACGTGCTGCGCATCGCACCGCCGCTCGTAATCGGCGATGCGGAGATCGACCTGCTGCTGCGCGTAGTCGGGGATGCACTGGCAGCCGGCTGATCTCGTCGATCGTCTGGCCGCGCAGGAGCGCACCGGACTGATCTTCGTCGACGAATACGGGCATCGGCGCGACTATACGTTCGCCGAAGTCGCGAAGTACTCGCTGCGCTATGCGGCGGTGCTTCGCGCTTTCGGCGTACGTGAGGAGGAACGCGTCTATCTTTCACTCTCGAGCACCGGGAAGGGCGTATTCACGCTTCTGGCCCTCGGCCGCATCGGCGCGCGCACGATCTTCGACGAGGATGCCGCAGCCGGCGCAACCACCATCATCGCGAACCGCGAGTACCGCGAGCCCATCGACGCGGCCCGAGATCGGTATTCATCGGACGCGCGCTATCTGCTCATCGGCGAAGAGCGCGAAGGCTGGGCGCGGCTCGACACGCTGGCGCAAATTGCATCCGCCCCTTCGCTGCCGGCCCAGTTCGAAGAGCCGCCGGAGCTGCTGCAGGCGCGCGACGGCGAACGCGCGCGCTTGGGCGCCGTCTCCACCGACACCGTCTGGTGCACGCTGCAGATCGAAGACGCCGGCTGGTTCGAGCGCGCGATCGTTGGACCATGGCTTTGCGGCGCGGCGGCGACCGTACACAACGGCGAATTCGATGCGCGAGAACGGCTGGATCTCATACGCGAATTGGATGTGACGATCGTGCTGCAGCGCACACCGGACTATCGCGCCGAACTGGCGCTGGCGGAACCGGGCCGTTTCAAGATGCCGCGTCTGCGCCGCTGCGTCGTACTCGGCGATACGTTCGACGACGAGCTGCAGGCGCAGTGGAGCGAACGGTTCGGCGTTGCGCTTACGCCCGACGCCGCCCCGTCGGAACACCGTTAAAGCGGGTACCATTCCCGCATGAGTACCGGTCAGTTCCCGAGCCTGCCCGCTTATCCCATCAAGCAGCGCCTGGAGATCGACGGCGTCAACGTCCTGCTGTTGAGCATTCCGCCGGACCAGGACTACCCGCAAAATATTTTCGGCGTGAGCGAGAAAGGCGATATCCTCTGGCAGATCGAGCCGCGCCCGTCGACGGCGCCGCACAACAAGTACACGTCGATTCGCGACGAAGTCGGCGTCATCGTCGGCGTTACCGAGGATCGCTGTCAGCGAAAAATCGATCCGAAGTCCGGCAGGGTGCTGTTGGAGGAGCCGGCGCCGCAAGACTAACTCGGCGCAGAGCAGTCGTCACGATAGCTTCACGGCGCGGGCAACATTCGCGACGCCCTCGAGCATGACGGGGCCGTCACCGAATTCGGCCGCGAGTTCTGCGTCGATCTGCGCGCCGAGCGCCGCGAACACCGGCGGCGGGAGCAACTGTTCCATCATCACTCCCATTGGATTGGCGCGCGGAAACTCGCGCACGTAGACCGCGCGCGAAGGAACGCGCATCGTGCGCGTGACGTGCCGCACCTCGATATCGCCAAAGCCGGCGGCTCCCAGTTCTTGCGTAAGTTCCGCTTTCGTTCCGAGCACGGGTGGAGCGGAGAGCGCCTGCGCTTGCGGAGATCCGGGCATCATCTTTTCCATCGCTGCGGCAACCGGCGCCAACAGACGCGACTGCGGCGTCCACGTCGCGACGATGCAGCGGCCGCCGCTTTTGAGCACGCGCGCCATTTCGCCAAACGCGAGATCGCGCTTTGGAAAGAACATCGCGCCGAACATACAGTACGCTGCGTCGAACGCGCCGTCCGCAGCATCCAGCGCCTGCGCGTCCATCACGGCCGCTCGCACGTTGCTGCGGCCCGCCGTCCGCGCGCCGGCCTCGAGGTGCGCGATCATTCGCGGTGAGAGATCGGTTGCGAGCACGAGCCGCGCGCGCTTCGCAAGTTCTTGCGTCAGCGTGCCGGAACCGGCGGCAATCTCGATCACGGCGTCGGCGGATTGCGGGGGATAGAGCCGGATGATCTCTTCCGCGAACTGCGCGGTGAACGGCGCGAAGAGGCGTGCGTACTCATCGCTTGCAGCATCCCACCCCTCCGCGGTCTGATCGAAGTGCCGCTCTGCCGCCATACGTGCTCCTTATCGCAAGTCGAGTTTCATCATCTCACGAAACGTTCGAAACCCCAGCGACTCGTAAAGCGGCCTTCCCGCCTGCGAGGCCTGCAGCCGAACGTACGTGCAGCCGCGCTGCTTGCACCAGTCGATGGCGCGAACCGTGACTTCCCGGGCGATGCCCCGCCGCCGGTAACCCGGCGCGGTGTAGATGCCCGCGAGCGTCGCCGTGGGATCGAGCAAAACGTCCGAGCGCCCGCTGTTCAAAAAGGCCGCCGCCGTACCAACAATGTGACCGCCCGCCTCCGCCACGAACCAGGCCATCGTCCCCGCCGAAATCTGCTCCGCGAAGTCGCGCTCGAGCCGCTCCCGCCAGTCCGGTACGAGCCGCCCCGCCCGAGCCACGTGCGCCTCGATGAGCATGTCGTGCCAGAGTTGAGCGAGGACCGGCGCATCGGCAGGGGCTCCGGCGCGGTAGGTAAGCGTTTCGGCGTGCATCCCCTCGACTTCGGTCTAACCGAGCTCTCGCCATGGTGAGCCTGTCGAACGCTGGCGAGGGCCTCGACAAGCTCGGCCCGCCCTTCGACGAGCTCAGGGTGACGAGAAGGACCTCGTCATGGTGAGCTTGTCGAAAACCACCCCCGAGCGCAGGCGAGGGCCTCGACAAGCTCGGCCCGCCCTTCGACGAGCTCAGGATGACGAGAAGGACCTCGTCATGGTGAGCTTGTCGAACCACCCCCGAGCG
>DATEHZ010000053.1:0-20319 GCA_035279385.1 Vulcanimicrobiaceae bacterium
GCGATGCGTACTTCCACATGACGGATGCAATCGCAAAAACGGGCGTGCGATGCAACGTTTCGGTTAAATTGACGGCGATGGGCATGCTCGTCGACGAGAATTTCGCGCTAGAGAATCTGACGTCGATCCTCGAGTACGCGCAGTCGAAGAACGCGGACCCGTTCGTGCGCATCGACATGGAAGGCTCCGCCGTCACGCAGACGACCCTGAAGATCTTCGAGCGCGCATATGAGGGCCACAAGAACGTCGGGCCGGTACTGCAAGCCTATCTGCGCCGCACGCCGCAGGACGTCGAGCGCGCGATCGAACTCGGCGCGCGCGTGCGCATCTGCAAAGGCGCGTACAGCGAGCCTCCCGAGATCGCGTACAAAGAAATGCCGCAGATCCGCAAGCAGTACCTGGAGTGCGCGAAAGCTCTGCTCGCGCGCGGCAACTATCCCGGCATCGCCACGCACGACGTCGAACTGATCGAAGCGATCAAAGCGTTCGCGCACAATAACGACATCGCGCCCGAGAAATTCGAATTCCAAATGCTGTACGGCATCCGGCCGAGCATTCAGCGGCAACTCGTGCGCGAAGGATACCGGCTGCGCATTTACGTGCCGTTCGGAACGCATTGGGCCGGCTATTTCTATCGCCGCGTCGCCGAGCGCAAGGAAAACGCGTTCTTCGCCTTGTCGGGCATCTTCAGCAAGTAGGGCATATGCGCGCTGTCGTGCAGCGCGTTTCACGCGCGAGCGTCACGGTCGACGGCGAGATAACCGGCCGAATCGGCAACGGGCTCATGGTGCTGCTCGGCGTCGGCGTCGACGACGAAGACGGCGATGCGCGGACGATGAGTGAAAAGATCGCGAATCTGCGAATATTTGCCGACGACGCGGGTCTCATGAACCGCAGCGTGCTCGATGCCGGCGGCGGCGTGCTGCTCGTCTCGCAGTTCACGCTGCACGGCGACGCACGCAAAGGGCGGCGGCCCTCGTTCATCACCGCGGCGCGCGAAGATGCGGCAAAGCCCCTGTACGAGCGCGTCGGCGCCCTACTCGAGCACCTTGGCCTGCAGGTCGGCTACGGCGTATTCGGCGCGCACATGGACGTCGAACTGGTCAACGACGGACCGGTCACGATTTTGCTCGATACGAAGCGAGCGTTTTAGTTATTGCGCGGGCGGTAAATCGGCGGACGTACCGTCCATGTAGCCGATATGCGTGACGAGGCAGCGCATGGCCTGACCGCTCTCTTTTGAGGGCGAGCGAACCTCGAATTTCACCTCGCGTTTCTCGCCCGGATCGAGTTCTTTGGGCAAACGCGTGGCCGCGGTGAACTGCGAATACCGAAAGTCTCGATAGAAGGCGAGCGACAACGCGAGGCTCGTGACCGGTTTTTCGGACGTATTGTGCACCGTCGCGCTCACCGTAAAACCGCCGGGCGCCGGCGCCGCCTCGCAAAGCGAAAGCCCGACGGGCAAGCGCTGCGGATTGCCGGCGCACGCGCCGAGCGTAGACGCCAGCGCGAGCGCGAGGAGCGGCAGTTTCATGCTTTGCTGTCCGGCAAACGCTCGACCCGAACGATCTTGTCCTTTTCGACGAGCCGGCCCAGCACGTCGAAGCCGCTGATGACCCGGCCGAAGACGGTGAAATCCCGGTCGAGATGAAGTTGCGGCGAGAGCGTGATGTAAAACTGCGTGCCGGCAGAATCCCGAATCGCATGCGCGTTCGGCGGATTGGTGTAGTTCATTCCCATCGAAATGACGTAGCTGTCTTGCTCGAGGGGATTTTCTTCCGCCGGAATCATATAGCCGGCGTCGCCTTCGCCGTTGCCGGTCGGGTCGCCGGTCTGTACCACGAAATCCGGCACGATGCGAAACCACGGGTTGCCGTCGTAATAGCCGCTGTTCGCCACGTTCAGAAAGTTTTGCACCGTCAGCGGCGCCCATTCGGGATAGAGTTCGAGATAGATGTTGCCTTCCGTCGTAACGATGCGCACGCGCGGATGCGCTCCTTTTGCCGGTCCGGTGAAGAGCGCCACCGTCGCGGGATCCAATTTCGGTTCGGTGATAATCTGCTCGGGCTGCGGGGCAGAGGGTTTGCCGCTCGCAGCGGTGCGCGGCAGCGCCGGCAGATAAGCCAGTTTATCCGGCTGCGGCGCCGGCGTGCGCACGCCGTCCGGAATGCGCGTGAGATGCTCCGTCAACTTGCCGCCTTGCAGCACGGCGATCGATTCACGCGCTTGTTCCTGCACGCGCCACGACGAATCGTCGAGCAGCGGCCGCAGAAGCGAGAGCGCAGAGGCGGCGCCGCGGCGCCCGAACGCGCGCACCGCTTCGATGCGCACGATCTCGTCGCGATCTTTCAGACCGCGCGCGAGCGTATTGCGCGGCGCGGTCTTCGCGTATCCGCGATACAGCGTCCACATGATATGCCAGCGCACGTACGCGCTCTGCTCGCCCGGAAACGCCTTTGCAAGCGCAGACTGCGCGGCTGCGCTTTGCGGCGCGGTGCTGAAACTTCCCAGCGTCGTTGCGGCGCGCGCGCGAACGGCTGCATCGTTCGAGTGCAGCAGGGCGGTGACGCGCGCCAGCGCTTTGCGCTCTTGCGAGCGGTAGAAAGCATGCGCGGTTTCGAGGCGGTCTGTCGCATCCAATGCCGACACCAGCACGGTGTCGCTCGTATCATGGAACGCACGAAGAACGGCACTGCTTGCAGAGCGGCCCCCGATAAGCCCCAAACCGTACACCGAGATCGCCCGCATCGCGGCATCGCGATCGTGCGTCCGTCGCTCGAGCAGCGCGGCGCCGCCGGCTTTTTTCGTGCGGCCGATTGCCAGCGCGGCGCGAAGGGCAACCAGGCGGTCACTCGAGCTTAGAAAATCCGCGAGCCGGCCGTTACCTAAAGAACGCGATTGCTCCAACTGCTCGATTTGCACGTACGGAGACGGCGCGGGAGCGGACGTGCCGAGCGCCAGCATGAGCGTAAGCGGCAACGCCGCCCAGCGTACGGCCTTCTTAATCAAAACAATACCAACTTTCTGGTCCGAACTTGCGTTCTAGTATATGGAGCATGAGATTGCCGTCCTTCTGGGGCGGCGCAAGAACCGAGGTAAAAGAACCCTACATGAGTACACCCAACAGCCCGGCGCCTAAAAAAGGCGGCGGCATGACGGTCCGGGAAGCCGGCCAAAAAGGCGGCGAGACCGTCAAGAAAAAGTACGGCCCGGAATTCTACGAGCAGATCGGACGCAAGGGCGGTCAAGCGACGAAGCAAGCGCACGGCCATGCGTTCTACGAGCAGATCGGCAAGAAGGGCGGCAAGAAGGGCGGCGAAGCAACGCGCGACCGCTACGGCCCCAACTTCTACGAGCAGATCGGGCAAAAAGGCGGCCAAAAGGTCAAGCAACTCATTGAAGAGGGCAAACGTGCAGCAGCCGCAGCAGCCCAAGAGCAAGAGAAAAAAGCAAGCTAACACCTTCGCAATTCTGACGGTCGCGGCGGCATGCGCCGCCGCGGCGGTAGGCGCGGGTCCACAACCGGCCCGCGCGATCGTCGTGCCCACTCCGCCCCCGCAGCGCGGAGCGACGCCCGTCTCGACGCCGACGGTCACCCCGAACGCGACCATCCTTCCGCTCGACTCGAGCCTGTTTTTCGTGCTGGACGACGCAATGAGTTCGCGCGAGAAACCGGGGACGGTCGTGCGCGCCCATTTGCGAGATCCGATCGTGCTTCAAGGGCGGACGATTGCCGCAGCGGGGACGCCGGTCGAAATCGAGCTCTACGAGACCACGCCGGCTCATATGGGCAACGAGGACGGTTCCATCGACATCTATTTCCGCCCGCTCACGCTCGCGGACGGAAAGAGCATTCCGCTCACGACGCCGACCTCGCACATCGATCCGCGCGTCAGCGTCGGACAGTACAACACCCGCGCGACGGTCGACACCGTGGGCGATATTTTCATCCCGGGTCACTTCATCTACCACATGCTGCGCAAAGGGCACGATGTAACGCTCGGAGCGGGCACGGTCTTGCGCGCCCGCACGGGCGCCTCGGTCATGCTCTCGCACAGCGGGCTTGTGGTGGCCACGCCGCAGCCCTTCCTCACCATCCAGGACACGCCGCACCCGGGTTTCTCACCCGCGCCGATGTACACGCCTCCGGGATTCCACTTGGCGACGCCGAAGCCGTCCCCAAGCGTTAAATCGACAAGTACACCGTAATTAAACCGGAGGTTCTCCATGAAACGAGCGCTTTTTGCGCTGACGTTCGTGGCGCTGGGTGCGTTCGCCGTCACGGGCGGCGGCGCGCTGGCTGCCGCGCCGAAGCCGAAACTTCCCGATAAACCGCTTGCATCAGAAGTCTCGTTCGTGCAGTCGGTCACCAAAGATCTGAATGCGCGTTTCGCAACGCCTGCCGACGCCGAAAAGGCCGGCTATTTCCGTTACAACAACGAAGACAAGACCGGCGCTATCAGCTACGCGAACCTGCAGTGGAACAGCGCCGCCGATCCGGCGCACCCGCAGCCCAGTCAACTGTGGTACGACGTCAAAGGCCGTCTGCTCGGCGCGGATTTCTCGGTTCCGCTGACGGATCAGAATGGCGCCGCGCCGCCGAATCTGTGGGGACTCGATCCCGGACGCTGGTTCAAATTCAAACACGCGCACGTGCATTACGTGCTGCAAGGCACGACCGACGCAGCGTACGGACACGCACTTAAAGCCGGCGATTACACGAAGGCGGGCGGCAGCCTCGATAATCCGGCGGCCGCGCCGCTGGTAAAGATGGGCAAAGTGAAAGACGCCGATCAGGTCGCAAAAGTCTTCACGTTCCCGGCGCAGTGGGACGTCGAAGTCTGGGTGACGCCCAATCCGCTCGGCGCATTTGCGGAAACGAATCCGCTGGTTAAACCCACCAAGGACGCGGGAAAAGGGGAGATGTAGACGATGAAGGCGCCAAAAGGCGCCTTCATTATTTATTTACCGCGCAGCTGCGTTCGACGAGCGTAATCGCCGAATCTGCAGCGGCGTTTTCGGCCTCGTCGATGACGGTGCGCTGACCGTCGAAGCGCAGGTACGATTTGATGTCGCGCATCTCTTGCGGCATCTGGGCGGTCGCGAGTTGGTTTTGATAACTGTCCGCGTCGCCTTGCGGCTGGTAATCCATCATCGCGTGGATGACGCCCGTGAGGTCCGTGGCCAGTTGCATCTGCTTGTTGTACGCGAGCTGCAGTTTCTCGGCGATCTGATGGATGTCGCGGGCGTCGTTCGAATCTTGCGTGAGCGCTTCGCCCCGGCGCAGCTGATTTATCTGCTGCTGCATCACCGGCAGATTCCTCTGCACGTCCGCAACGTATTTCATCAGTTTGATGCGGATGTTGCTGTAGCGGATCTGGTAATCACCGTGCTTGAAAACCTCGTTGAGGTCGACGAGCTGCGTGTCGACGTGCCCGAACGAGCGGTCGTTGGAGAGCATGGGTTCGACCGCCGCGTTGAAATGCTGCGCGATCGACGAGCAAAACGGCGTCGATCGCACGTTGACAATCGTTTTTAGGTCGCTGCCCGGAGTGGGCGAGGTAGACGGCGCGGGGGTGGGATTCGCCATGGCCGCCAGCACGGCGGCGGCAAGAAGCTTACTCGTTTGACCAGTAGTCCTTTAAGGCTTTACCGCGCGAAGGATGGCGCAGTTTGCGCAGCGCCTTGGCTTCGATCTGGCGAATGCGTTCGCGCGTGACGCCGAACTCTTGTCCGACCTCCTCGAGCGTACGCTGATGGCCGTCCTCTAAACCGAAACGCAGGACGAGGACCTTTCGTTCGCGCTCGGTGAGGTTTTGCAGCACGTCCTGCATCTTCTCTTTGAGCAGCATCACCGAAGCGGCTTCCGCCGGCGCGACGGCCTCCTGGTCTTCGATGAAGTCGCCCAGATGCGAATCTTCCTCTTCGCCGATCGGCGTCTCCAGGGAGATGGGCTCTTGGCTGATCTTGATGACCTCACGAACCTTCTCGGGCGTGAGGCCCATTTCGGCGGCGATTTCTTCCACCGACGGATCGCGGCCGAGCTCTTGCAGCAACTGCCGCGAGATCTTGATGAGCCGGTTAATCGTCTCGACCATGTGGACGGGAATGCGAATCGTACGCGCCTGATCGGCGAGCGCGCGCGTGATGGCTTGGCGAATCCACCACGTCGCGTAGGTCGAGAACTTGTAGCCTTTGCGATAGTCGAATTTTTCGACGGCGCGAATGAGGCCGAGATTGCCCTCCTGGATGAGGTCGAGAAAGAGCATGCCGCGGCCGACGTACTTCTTGGCGATCGAAACCACCAGACGCAGATTGGCTTCCGTCAGCTGGCGCTTCGCCTCTTCGCCTTGTCCGACGACGACTTGATTGGCCGAGCCATTTTGGGCTAGTTCTTTTTCTCCGGCCTCGATGCGCATGGCCAGATTCTTCTCGTCTTCCATCGAGAGCAGCGGAACGCGGCCGATCTCTTTGAGGTACATGCGGACCGGATCGTCCAGCGAAAGGCCGACGGAGAGCGTCTCTTCCGCTGGCTCTTGCTCTTCCTCGGCTTTGTCTTCTTCGGCTTCCTCAACGACGTCGACGCCGGCGGCGTTCAGTTCCGTCATCAGGTCTTCGAAGATTTCGGCTTCGTTGAGTTCCTCACGCGTTTCCGCGAGACGGCCGACTTCCAGATTGATCTCGTCGAGCGTAATCGAGCCGCGCTTCTTGCCGCGTTCGAGCAGCCGTTTCTTCAGCTCCTCGACGGTGGTCGGCGCAGCTTCTGCGGTCGCGGTTGCGCCGTTGGCGCTTGCCTTCTTGCGTGCCATATGTTCTATCTCACCTCCCCTCGTGCAAAACTCTATTTCTTCAGTTTCGATACGAGAGCGTCGAATTCGTCCCGGAGTTCGCTGCTCACGTTTTGCCCAGCCATGACCATTTCGTCAATACGCCGGGACAACTCCTGATAACGCCGCTTTTGCTCATCGAGTTGCAGCCGTTCGACGACCCGGTCCAGATGCGCCCGGCGCTGGGTTGAGTCCTCGTAGCGGACCGTTGAACTGCGGTCCCGCTGCCCCAGCGAGGTGAGCGCCTCCATTCCTTCGTTATCGTCCGCAAACAGCGCGAATACATCTGCCGTATCGCCGACGTGCTCGGCATTCTCCACGAGCGCCGCATAGATGCGGGCGTACGTTTCGCTGCGGAAACGTTCGACCGCGATCCGATCGCGATACTCGCGCACGAGCGCCGGTTCTTCCAACATGATCGCAAGCGCTTCACGTTCGAAGGATGACGGCTGCACGGTACGGGAGAGATGCCGGGTCGCGGGAGCGGCCCCGGGAGAACGCGGCGCGAAATTCGCCGTGTTCGCGAGGAAACGGCTATTCCGGAGGTCGTTCTCGTTGACCTTCAGGCGTTTCGCAATCCAGACGCGCCAGCGATCCCACTCCGCCTGCGGCGTCATGCGGCGGATCAGCGTCTCGGCTTGCGCCGCAATGCTGGCAGGCGAGTCAAAGCCGCGCTGCAGACGATCGGCTTCGCGCTCAAGGCGAAACTCGATCGCCGGCTTGGCCCCCTGCAGCAGCGCGCGGAACGCTTGCGCGCCGTGTTCGCGAACGTAATTGTCCGGATCCGAACCGGCCGGGAGCGAAACGATCCGCACGCCCGAGCCGGCGTACTCGATGACCTGCACCGCGATTTCCACGGCTTTACCCGCCGCCGCGTTCCCCGCTTCGTCACCGTCGAAACACAGGAAGATTCCGTCGGCGTATTTGCGCAGTTCTTTGGCCTGCTCTTGCGTGAACGCCGTTCCCAGCGAGGCGACCGCGTTCTCAAAACCGGCTTGATGCAGTGCGATGCAGTCGAGATACCCTTCGACGACGATGAGCGTGCGATCGTGGGCCGCCGCCCGCCGCGCAACGTTGAGCGCAAAGAGATGCCGGCCTTTGGTGTACACCGGCGTCGTCGAGGTATTGAGATACTTCGGCTCCGCGTCCCCGAGCGCGCGCCCGCCGAACGCGATGACTTCACCGGTCGTCGCGTATGTCGGCACCATCAGGCGATCGCGGTAGAAATCGTAGTAGCCGCGCTCGCCGCGTTTGACCAGGCCCGCTTTTTCGGCGACGGACAAATCGACATTGTTGCGCTCGAGTTCGCCGGTGAGCGCGTTCCAAGCGTCGGGCGCGTACCCGAGATGAAACTTCTCGATGCTCGCCGGCGAGATTCCGCGGCGCTCGCAATAGGCGCGCGCAGGTGCGCCGCCGGCCGCGTGCAGCGCGCGCTCGAAAAACGCGGTCGCGATGCGGTTGGCTTCGTAGATGGCTTCGCGCTCGCTGCGCACCCGAACGGATTGCGGACTTTCGGGCTCGAGCTCGACGCCGGCTCTCTGCGCGAGCACGCGAACCGCGTCCGGGAACGAGAGATTCTCCAGTTTGGAAAGAAAGGTGATGACGTCGCCGCCCGCGCCGCAGCCGAAACACTTGAAGAATCCCTTGTCCGGGTGAACGTGAAACGAGGGCGTCTTCTCCGTGTGAAACGGACACAAGCCGACGAGGTCGTTTCCGCGCTTGCGAAGCGACACGTACGAGCCGATGAAACCCGCGATGTCGATGCGAGCGTGAATCTCCCGAACGGCGCCTTGATCGAATCTCATTGGGCGGGTAAGTTGTTCGCCGCATACGAATGCCGCACCTGAATATGGCCGTACACTTTACGTGGCGCGCCCACGGGGAGGGTTTGTGTCAGCAGTAACACGAGGCGCGCCGCTTTTTGGGGGCCCCGCGACGCGGGGGGCGGCGGAGCCGGGCGAAGCGGCTTTCAAATGAAGCGGATCTACGATCCCGTCCACCATTTCATCGAATTGACGGGTGCGGAGGCGCGCCTGCTCGACTCGGCGGTGCTGCAGCGCCTGCGCCGCTTGCGCCAGCTTGGCCTGGCGTACCTGGCGTTTCCGTCGGCGGAGCACTCCCGCTTCAGCCACGCGCTCGGGGCGCTCGCCATGGGCACGCGCGCGTTCGATCAACTCGCGCGGGACGGACGTGAATTTTTTGTAAACGAAGCCGACGCCGCATATCAGCGGCGCCTCGTGCGTGCCGCGCTCATTTTGCACGACATCGGCCACGGTCCGTTCAGCCACGCGTGCGAGGCGGTGCTCGGCATCCGGCATGAGGAGCGCACGCGCGCATTGCTGGCACTGCCGGAGATGCGGGCACATATCGCGCAGCTCGAAGTGGACCCGCAGCACGTGCTCGATCTGATTCTCGGCTCCGCGCAGACGCCGTATCCGGTGCTCAGCGAGATCGTCAGCGGACCGAACCTCGACGCGGATCGCATGGACTATCTGCTGCGCGACGCGTATTTTACCGGCGTCACGAGCGGGCGTTACGATGCCGATCAGCTCGTGGCGTCGCTGCGGATATTCCACATGGACGGCCGGCTCGTGATGGGCATCGACCGCCGCGGCGTCGTCGCGCTCGAATCCTTCGTGCTCGCGCGCTACATGATGTTCGCCTCCGTGTACTTCCATCACACGACCCGCATGTTCGAACGCATCTTGCAGCGCGTGCTCCACGAACTCTGGCCCGACCCGCACCGTCTGGAACCGATCGACGAATTTCTTCGCTGGGACGATTTTCGCGTACTCAACGAATTGCGCGATGCGCCATCCGAGGCCGCCAGAGCGCTGCGCGAACGCCTGCGTCTATACGCAGTCGCCGCCGAGTTCAACGCCGAGCACGACTTGCGCGTCTACGAGTCGTGCGAGACCGCGCTTCGCGCGCGCTTCGGCGACGAAGCGGTGTGGAGCGATTCCCAATCGCAACTGATTCATCGCTTGCCGCTGCAAATCGACGGCAACAGCCGCACGGTCTGGGTCGGCACGGCATCCGGTGCCATCGTGGACGCCCGCGAGGCGTCCGATTTAATCGCCAAAATCTCCGGCCGGGCACACTGGCGTAAACTCTTCGTCGAACGCAGCCGCGTCGACGTGGATGAAGCGCGGCGCATCTGCCGCGAACTCGCGCGCGCGGTCGCGACGTGATCGAACTCAATCTCGCGGAGTACGACGCTCGCTGGCCCGAACAGTTTGAAGAGCACCGCCGGCGCATTGCGCACGCGCTGGGGCCGCGTGCGCAGCGCATCGAGCACATCGGGTCGACGTCGGTGCCGGGGCTTGCGGCAAAGCCCGTGATCGACGTTCTCGTCGCCGGCGCGATGCCGGAGGACGCACGCGTTCGTACCGCGCTCGAGCGCGCGGGATACGGCATCATCGTGGACGAGCCGGGCCACGCGCTGTTCGCTCCGTCCGACCGCACCGCGCACGTGCACCTCTGGGCCGAACCGCAAGACGTCGAGCGCCATCTGCTCTTCCGCGATTGGCTGCGCCGGCATCCCGAGGATTGCGCCCTCTACGAGCACGTCAAACGCGAATTCACCAAACGGCAATGGGAAACGCAAAATGACTATGCCGAGGCAAAAACTGCAGTCGTGCATACCATCATGCGGCGCGCTCGCGGCGAAGAGCCCGGACCCCGCGTCGAGCACTTCGCCCGCACGATAACCGCGCATATACCCGAGCGTTCTCGCATTCTGGAGATTGGTGCGGGCGAAGGGCTCCTGGCAGCCAGGCTCGCCGCCGCACGCCACGACGTGGTTGCGTTGGATCCGCAGCTGCGCAGCACGTTTCCAATACTCGAGCGCGCCTTCGAGGATTACGATGCACCGGCGCACTCGTTCGACTGCGTCGCCGCGCAGTTCTGGCTGCATCACGCGCGCGATTTGAACGCAGCGCTGGAAAAAATAGCGGGATTGCTCGTGCCGGGCGGCATTATCGCCATCGACGATTACGGTTGGGAACGCAGCAACGATGCGGCGTTTCGCGACGAGCGGGCGGATTTGTACACGTCCGAGGCGATGCTGGCCGCTTTACGCGAGCACTTCGAGCAGCGCTTCTATGCAGACCACCCCTATTTCAAGGACGCTGCCGGCGACGCGCTCGCATTTACGTTCGTCGGCCGCGTGAAAACCTAGCGACCGAGAAACTCCTCGAACGCCGCAAGCGCCTGGTCCATCCCGAACCGCCCGTACCCGATGCGGAAGCGGTCTTGCGGCGTCGCAAGCAGCTCGCTGCGATACATCGACGAGGGCAAGAGCAGGACGCCCGCCTCGTCGACGAGCCGCTCGCAGAAACGCTCCACGCCCTGCGCGCCGAGATACCGGGGATATGCAACGCAGCCGCCATCGGGCGCGTACCACTCGAAGCGCTCGCGATGCCGCCCGAAAAACGCCTCGAGCTTTCGCACATTCTCCGCCGCGAGATCGCGGTTGCGTTTGAGGATACGATTCCGGGCCTTGAGCGCGATGCACGCCAGCAGTTCGCTCGGCCCGGCATTGCAGATGGACAGATAATGCTTGAGTTTCGCCATGCGGGCGAGCAGGTCGCGATCCCGGCATGCGATCCAACCGACTCGCAGGCCCGGAAGCCCATAGGCCTTCGAGACGACGTTTAGCGAGAGCGCGCGTTCGTACGCGTCCGCAGCCTGCGGCAGTCGCTTGCGCTCGTCGCGTTCGATTCCGCGATACACCTCGTCGCTGAAGAGATAGATCCCGTGCAGGCGGCAGAGCTCGATAATCTCTTCGAAGGTCCGCGCGTCGACGATTTTTCCCGTCGGATTGTTCGGGAAATTGACGGCGACGAGCCGGGTATTCGGGCGAAGTGCCGCCTGCAACTCGTCGACGTCGAGATTCCAGCCGTCATGATCGTGCAGCGCAATTCCGGAGACCTCGCAGAGCGAGCGCGGCACGCTCTCCATCGACTGGTAATTCGGCACGAGCACCACCGCGTGATCCGCCGGTGTGAGCAGCGCGTGCATCGCGCAGTACAAGCCTTCTTCGGCTCCCGCGAAGCACAGCACGTCGTCGGGCGCGATCGCGTGGTACGTGCCGGCGATGGCCGCTCGCAGCTGCGGCGTACCCTCCGTGGGAATGTACCCGAGCTGCAGATGCTCCCAGCGTTCGCGGTCTTGCGCGTCCGCCATCGCGAGCAGTTCGCGCATCGGCAACGTCTGCGCATCCGACGCGGTCAGGTGATACCGCGCTTTGAATTCCCAGACTCCGAAGTAGGATTCGAGGCGAAACTCCGGCAGCGTCATGCCGCCGGAGTTTCTGCAAGGGGCTATTAACGTCCCGGATGCGAGCCGTCGAAACGGAGCGCGTCCGTCAGTTGCGCCTGCGCCTGCTGCATTTCATCGATCGCCGCCACGCGGTGGCCGTCGTAATCGTGGTTGTCCCGCTCGAGCTGCTCGATAAGTCCGTTCAGCCGGTTACGGACGGAAACGATGTTCCCTGCGCTGCCCCACTCGCCGCGCGCCTGAGCGCTCGCGGTCATCGCGGCGCCTGCGCCGAACGAGGTCGCGGCAAAAACCAGTGTTGCAAGGGCGGCTTTCCAATTCTTGAGCATTGCGTAACTCCTTTTGCAGTGGTGATGCTGCGGGAGTAACGCAATGCCGCCGAGCGCCGATTTAAAGGTCAGGTTAGAGAACCGATTGCCGCCTGCGCCGCCGCGAGGCGCGCGATGGGCACGCGGTACGGCGAACACGATACGTAGTCCAAACCCAAACCGTGGCAGAACGCAACGCTCGAGGGTTCGCCGCCGTGCTCGCCGCAGATGCCGATCTTCAAATCGGGCGCGGCGGTCCGGCCGCGGCGCACTGCGTCCTGCATGAGCATACCCACGCCGCGGCGATCCAGCACTTGGAACGGATCGTCCTTGAGGATCTTCTCTTCCAGATAGCGCGGAATGAACGAGCCTTCTGCGTCGTCGCGGCTGTAGCCGTAGGTCGTTTGCGTCAGGTCGTTCGTGCCGAACGAAAAGAACTCCGCACCGGCTTGCGCGATTTCGTCCGCCACGATGCATGCGCGCGGCAGTTCGATCATCGTGCCGACGTGATAGTCCACCGCGACGCCCGTTTGAGCGATCACCGTGTCGGCGATCTTGCGCGCCGCATCGGCGGTAAAGCGCATCTCTTCCTTCGTGCCGACGCCGGGAATCATGACCTCGGGCCTCACGTCGATGCCGCGTCTGCGCAGTTCGCACGCCGCCTCGAAAATCGCGCGCACCTGCATGGCGTAGATCTCCGGGTACACGATGCCCAAGCGGCACACGCGCAGGCCCAGCATCGGGTTCTGTTCGTGCAATTGCTGCACGCGTTTGAGCAGCCGTTGTTTTTGCACGTAGGCCGGTGACTGTTCGCCTTCGCGAACGCGCAGTTCGGTCGTTTCGACGAGCAGCGTTTCCAGCGACGGTAAAAATTCGTGCAGCGGCGGATCGAGAAGGCGTATCGTGACGGGATAGCCTTGCATCGCCGTGAGAATGCCCAGAAAATCGTCACGCTGGAACGGGAGCAGACGCTCGAGTGCGGATGCCCGCGCCTGCGGGGTGTCGGAAAGAATCATCTCCTGCACGATCGGCAAGCGCTCTTGCTGCATGAACATGTGCTCCGTGCGGCACAAGCCGATGCCCTGCGCGCCGAGTTCGCGCGCTTTTGCCGCATCCTGCGGCGTGTCGGCGTTCGCCCACACTTGCAGCGTACGCGCTTCGTCGGCCCAGCCTAAGAATTCGTCGAGCCAGGCGGGGAGTTTGGAAGGCGGATCGATGAGCTTGAGTTCCCCCACGATCACGTTGCCCGTCGTACCGTCGATCGTGATCCAGTCACCTTCTTTGAACGCGACCTCGCCGATGTGCGCCATTCGGTTGCGGCGATCGACGTGCAGCGCTTCGCATCCCGCGACGCACGGTTTGCCCATGCCGCGTGCGACGACGGCGGCATGCGAGGTGGCCCCGCCTTTCGCGGTGAGCACGCCGCGCGCGGCAATCATGCCGTGCACGTCGTCGGGGGTCGTCTCGACGCGCACCAGAACGACGGCTTTGCCCGCCTTGCCCCATTCCTCCGCGGTGTCGGCGTCGAACACCGCTTGCCCGCTGGCCGCGCCGGGCGACGCATTGAGGCCTTTGCAGGCGACGTCGTACGTCTGCGCCGGATCGATGCGGGCGTGAAAGAGTTGATCGAGCGATGCCGCGTTCACGCGTGCGAGCGCTTCCGGTTTATCGATGACGCCCTCGCGGACCATGTCGAGTGCAATTTTCACCGCCGCTTCCGCACTGCGCTTGCCCGTACGGGTCTGCAGCATGTAGAGTTTGCCGCGCTCGACGGTAAATTCGAGGTCCTGCATCTCGCGATAGTGCCGTTCCAGTTTGCCCGCGATCTCGACGAACTGCCGGTATACGTCCGGCTGCGTGCGCTCGAGATCCGCAATGCGCTCCGGCGTGCGAATGCCCGCGACGACGTCTTCGCCCTGCGCGTTGCGCAGATACTCGCCGAAGAGTTTCTTCTCGCCGGTATTCGGATCGCGCGTAAACGCGACGCCGGTTCCCGAATCGTCGCCCATGTTGCCGAAGACCATCGAGACCACGCTGACGGCGGTGCCCCAGTCGTCGGGAATCTTGTTGTAGCGCCGGTAGTCGATGGCGCGCTTCGAGTTCCATGAATCGAATACCGCGTGAATCGCCAGGTCCAACTGCTCGTGCACGTCCTGCGGAAACTCGCGTCCGGTGTGCTCGGCGACGAGCGCCTTAAAATCGCCGGCGATTGCGCGCCACGACGCAGCGTCGACCTCCGGATCGGTCGAAACGCCGAGCCGCTTCTTGAGTTCCTCGATGCGGTCTTCAAAGATCGCTTTCTCGAGGCCGAGCACGACGCTGGCGAACATCATGATGAAACGCCGGTACGCGTCCCACGCGAAGCGATCGTTGCCGGTCAGTTCGGCCAAGCCCGCAACCGTCAAGTCGTTCAGACCGAGATTGAGAATGGTGTCCATCATGCCGGGCATCGAGACGCGCGCGCCGCTGCGCACGGAGACGAGCAGCGGATTCGCCGCGTCGCCGAAGATTTTGTTCGTGCGGCGCTCGAGTTCGCGCATGGCCGTTTCGACGGCTTGCGTCAAGCCGGGCGGGTTGCGCCGCCCCAGCGCATAGTACTTCAGGCAGGTTTCGGTCGTAATCGTGAAGCCCGCCGGTACCGGGAGCCCGGCGCGCGTCATCTCCGCCAGGCCGGCACCCTTGCCGCCCAGCAGATTTTTCATCTCACCGGTGCCTTCTTCGAAGAACCAAACCGGCTTATCGACCGCGGCCGTAGGCTCGGGCGACGCAAGCATCTCCGACATCGAACTCCCCCATGGCGGTAGCAGGTAGCGTTTCAGGCTTGTACCCATACGCTATGCCAAGAAAGGGGCCGCCGTCTAGTCAGCTGTTCCTGAGAACGTGGGCCGAACGGCGACCCTATCCGATTTTCTCACGCAGGAAGCCCGCCAACGCGTCGATGGCGATGCGGTCCTGACGCATGGAGTCCCGGTCGCGCACGGTGACGGCGCGGTCCTGCAGCGTATCGTAATCGACGGTCAAGCAGAACGGCGTGCCGATCTCGTCCTGCCGCCGGTAGAGCTGCCCGATGTTGCCTTCGTCGTACTGCGTACGGTAGTGCGGACGCAGCCGTTCTTCGATGACGCGAGCCTGCTCGACGAGTTCGGGCTTGTTGCGGGCGAGCGAGAAGACCGCGACCTGAATCGGCGCGATGTACGGGTGGAAGTGCAGCACGACCCGCTCGGTCTCTTTGCCGTTGGGATCGGTGCTGCGTTCCTTTTCGTACGCGTCGATGAGGAACGTGAGCGTCGTACGATCCATACCCGCGGAACTCTCGATAAGGATCGGCGTATACTTCTTCTTGCTCGCCTCGTCGAAGAATTGCAAGTCTTTGCCGGAGAGCTGCATGTGCGCGTCGAGATCGTACGTGCCGCGGTGCGCGATCGACTCGAGTTCGCCCCAGCCCCACGGAAAGAGATACTCCACGTCGATGCCGGCTTTGGCATAGTGCGGACGCTCTTCCGCCGTGAGTTCGTAAAACCTCAGCTTATCCGGTTTGACGCCGTAGTTCGCATACCACTGCTTGCGGCGCTCGACCCACTGCTTGAAAACTTCGATGTCGTTGCCGTCGTCCGGAACGAAATACTCCAGTTCCGCTTGCTCGAACTCCCGTTCCCGGAACGTGAAATTGCCCGGCGTGATCTCGTTGCGGAAGGATTTGCCGATCTGCGCGATGCCGAACGGGGGACGTTTGCGTGCAGTCTGATAGATGTTTTTGAAATTGACGAAGATGCCCTGAGCCGTTTCCGGACGCAAATAGGCTTCGGAAGCCGTGTCCTGCATCGGGCCGACGTACGTCTTCATCATGAGATTGAAATCGCGCGGTTCGGTGAACGAATTCTTGCTTCCGCAATCCGGACACTGATCGAGCGACTTGAGATGATCCACCCGAAAGCGATGTTTGCAGACTTTGCAGTCGATCATGCGATCGTGGAATTGGTCCACGTGTCCCGAGGCTTTCCAGGTGAGCGGATGCATGATGATCGACGAGTCGAAGCCGACGACGTCGTCGCGCAGTTCGACCGTGTCGCGCCACCACGCGTTCTTCACGTTGCGCTTGAGCACCGATCCCAGCGGGCCGTAGTCGTAAAATCCGCCGATGCCGCCGTAGATCTCGCTCGATTGAAAAATGAAACCACGCCGCTTGGCCAGCGCCGTGATCTCGTCCATGCTTACCTGTTCCCGGGCCGTTTCCATAAGGGTCCTGGGGTTTTGGCCGTTCCGGCCCGCGTCCTGCCCTCGGGAGATCCGACGCGCGATGAATAGCGCCGGCCGCGCCAGCGCACGCGCCCCGTGCCGTGTTGGAACGCCGAATTTGCGAAGATCGCGAGCATCGCAGCCGCACCGATCGGAAACCAGGCGCCGGAGCCGCGCGGAAAGCGTGAACGCCGCATCGCCAATTCCGCAGCTGCCGCGGTGCCGGCGATGCACGCCGCCATCGCGAACGCCGTCTTGTAACGCCGTTTCAACAGCGAGCGTACGAGTGCGATCTCCGGAAGCGGCGAGATTGCCGCGAGCGCGAGAAGCGAGCCGGCGGCGCGCGCCGGATCGCCTTGGATACCGATATAGAGGTTCTTGCTGAAACCGTCCCAGATCTCGCGCAGCGATCGGTACATGCGCGTGTACACGAGATCGCCGGCATCGACGAGCATCGACGGGAAGCGCCCGTCGCGTTTGACGATGCGGGCCAAGTCGTAGTCCTCGGCGATGCTGGCACGTACGCGCTCGTGACCGCCGATCGTTTCGAACGCGGAGCGCTCGCACAACAGATACTGCCCGTTGAAAATCGCGGCGTCGAGGCGTTTCGGATCGTTAATCGCATCGAGGGAGCCGATGCCGAACGCAATCATCCAGAGAATCGTCGGCAGCAGTATCCGCTCTGCAGCGCCCTCGAAACGCTGCGTCGGCAGCAGACTGAGGAACGACACGTCGCGAGCCTGCGCATATCGCAGCGCCGAGGCGCACGCGAGCGGTTCGTGCTGCGTATCCGCATCGGTGAAGAGCAGCCACTTTCCGCGAGCGCGCCGCGCGCCTTGCGCGAGTGCCCATGGTTTGCCGATCCATCCCTCGGGAAGCGGTTCGCCCCGAACGACGCGCAACCGCGAATCACCCGATGCAATCGCGTTTACGATCTCCGCCGTGCGATCGGTCGAGCGGTCGTCGATAACGATGACCTCAAATTCGGGATACCGCTGCGCAAGCAGCGAACGCACGCATGTTTCGATCTGCCGTTCTTCGTTGCGCGCCGGAACGACGATCGAGAGAAACGGTAAGTCGCCCAGGCGCTCCAGCGCTTGAATGCGGTCGTTCGAGCGGAGCGTTACGGTCAGCGTTCGTGCGATGAAACCTGCTGCCGCAAGCTGTATCACGACGCAGAACGGCGTTCTTCGCGCGTTGGGGTTGGGACGGTTATCATTTCTCGATCGGTTCGCTGAAAGAGATTCGATTGCCGAACGGGTCCACGACCCCCATTTCGCGCGTGCCCCATTCTTGCTCTTGAATTCCGGGATTCATATACCGGTAGTTCTTGGCTTTGAGCTCTGCGTGGTAGTCGTCCAAGCCGCTCATGCGTGCGATGACGTGGGTTCCGGGCGTGCCGTCCCCGTGATGCTCGCTCAGGAACAGTACAACGCCGCCGCGCGAAATACCCATGAATAGCGGCGCGGTCTCGGAGAACCGGTGTTCGAAGTCGACGGAAAATCCGAGGTAATCGATGTAAAACTCGCGCGCCTTGGCAACGTCGAAAATTCGCAGCACCGGAATCGTTTGTTTGAAAGACGGCGTCATGAATGCTTTAGGAACTCCTTGGCGGCACGTTTTGCGGGCATCGGTCGGCTAATGGCATCTCGCACCGCGGATCGCAAACTTGCACCAATCCGCTCGCGGCACGCCATGGGCGCGCATTTGGGACACGTCCGGATCCCCGCCCCCGCCTTGAACGAGTCTCCATTCGCCGTCACGTTTGTGCCATAACGATCGGCCTCCGCCCGCGCCGTACCAATTCCCTATTGCCCAGTCGCCGCTAACGATCACCTCGGGTACGAGCGGCCCATCCATCTGCCGCCGCACGGACTCAACGTCTTTGCGCGGACCGGCATCCTTGAGCCCTTCACACATGCGATCGTCGCTGCGGCCGAGCTTTGGCATGCCTCGCATAAGCAGCACCTCGGCGCGCCGCCCAAGCGCGTGATGATGCAGCCTGCAAGGAGCGTTCAACACATCCAGCGGCTGCCATCCAAACGAGAAATGCTGCACGAGGATCGCCTCGGTGACCTGCGTGCTCTCCATCATGCCGCCGCTCGTGAGAACCGTCGCATAGGAACCTACGACATTCACGCGTCGAACGACGGGCCGCTCTTTCGATTCGGGATAAACGATGTGAAGCACGGCACGTTGCGGTGTCGCGGCATAGCTGTGGATCGCCAGCAGCGCCAGAAACGGCAAAACCATTGCTTTGCAGGTTCCGCTATGGTTCCGGGCGTGTCCTTCGGGTTCGATTCCCGGGCGCTCCAGCCGCGACGGGTTGCACCCTTGCGCGACGGAGATATGCTATCGTCGGCCACGTATCAGGCCTTCGGTTCACATCGAAACGCGCGAGGCGCCGCAGTAATGCGGCGCCCTCGTTATTTGGTGGCGTTATGCGCTGGCTAGGTGAGCCTTGGGTTGAGTCTCCGCCCGAAGCTGACCGCATGCTGCGGAAATATCGCGGCCCATATTCTGCCGTACGGTCGTCGGGATCCCGGCTGCGTCGAGCACTGCGGCGAACGCCCAAATCTGCTCGTTCTCGGTTCCCGCGAACGGCCCGTCCGGCGTCGTGTTGTACGGAATCAGGTTGACGTGATAGAGATGACCCCGCATACGCCGCGCGAGCTCTGCGGCATGCTCGGCGGAGTCGTTCACGCCGCGCAGCATCACGTATTCGAAGAAGACCTTGCGATTGGTCTTCTCGATGTAGCGATCGCATGCCGCAAGCAATTCGTCCATCGAGAACTTCCGGTTGACCGGCATGATGCCGCTGCGCACGTCGTCGCTCGGCGCGTGCAGCGAGATCGCCAGATTCACTTGGATGCCTTCATCCGAGAATCGATCGATCTTGTCGACCAGCCCGACGGTCGAAATCGTGATGTGCCGGTGGCCCAGTCCGAATCCTTGTCCGTCGTGCAGCAGCGCAACGGCGTCCATCACCGCATCGTAGTTGTGGAAGGGCTCGCCCATACCCATGAACACGATGTTGGTAATGCGCTTGCCCTTGGCGGCGAGTTCGCGCGCGAAGTACCGCGCTTGATCGAAAATCTCGGTGGGTTCGAGCTGGCGCGTGAATCCGGCTTGCCCCGTCGAGCAAAACGCGCACGCGAACGCGCAGCCCGCTTGCGAGCTGATGCAGATCGTGTTGCGATCGCCGTAGTGCTCCATGAGCACCGCTTCGACTTCTGAGCCGTCGGCCAAACGAAAAAGCCCTTTGCTCGTCTGTTTGTCGCCGGAGTGCTGCACCACGACCGGCGTCACGGACTCGAACGAGAAACCGGAGGCGGTGAGCGCCGCGCGCAGATCCTTCGGAAGCGTCGTTACCTGGTCGACGTCCGCGGCGAGTTCCTTGGTGGCCGCGCGGTAGATCTGCTTGAGGCGGTAGGGCTTCAAATCAAAATGCGCGGCAAACTCCGGCACGCCGGAAAATCCGGCGCGCCGCACTTTGTCGGCAAACCATATCGCCTGCGCGTCTCTAACCACGGGGTGCACGATAGCACACAACCCGCGGGCGCGGCTAGTGTTTACGGCTTTTACAGAAGCGTTATCTGCTCGGCCGAGCCGGCGGACGGCGGCTCGGCCGCCGGTGCCGCTCGAAGGGCGTCCAGTTTGGCGCGGAT
>DATEHZ010000054.1:0-14258 GCA_035279385.1 Vulcanimicrobiaceae bacterium
CATGCCCCCGCCGCGTGTTTCAAGCGAATGGTTCGAGGGTGTCGCCTCGAACCTTAAACATGGATCCGGGTTCGAGGCGACACCCTCGGACCATGAGCGCACCTGCGGAAGTAGCTCAGTGGTAGAGCATCGCCTTGCCAAGGCGAGGGTCGCGAGTTCGAATCTCGTCTTCCGCTCCATTTCGAGGGCCCCCGGCCTGCAGGTTGGGGGTTTTCATTTTGCGGGGCGAATAGAGCACGTCCCACGCACCAGTAGGAGAGCTATCCTGTCTACGTCCACGCTCACCAAGCTCGCGCCGACGCAGGTCGAACTCGTCATTCCGATCTCCGCCGATGAGATGCGCGAAGCCGAAGAACGCGCGTTCCGCAAGCTCGTCAAGAAGGCCAAGCTGCCGGGCTTCCGCCCGGGCAAAGTGCCGCGCAAGATCTTCGAGCAGGCCTACGGCAGCGAGACCATTACGAACGAGGCGATGGAGGATGTCGTCCCCACGGTGTACGCCAAGGCCGTGCGCGAGCATGACCTCGAACCGGTGGACCGTCCTAAGATGGAGCTGCTCCCGGAAGACGGCGGCCTCCCGCGCCGCATCAAAGCCGTGGTGGACGTGCGCCCCGAGATCGCGCTGAGCGAGTATAAAGGTTTGTCCATTAAAGCCGAACCCGTGACCGTTACCGACGAGGACGTGGAGCGCGCGCTGCGTACGCTCGCCCGCGATCGGGCGACCTTGGTGCCGGTGGAGCGCGAGGCGCGTCTCGGCGACGTCGTGACGATCGACTATGAAGGAAAGATCGACGGCGTTGCGTTCGAGGGCGGGACGGCGCAGGGCCAGCAAACCGAGCTGAGCGACGAGCGGTTCATCCCCGGGTTCGCGAGCGGCATCGCCGGAATGAAGGCCGGCGAGACCAAGGACGTCGAGGCCACCTTCCCCGAGGACTACCAGCAGACGGACCTGGCCGGCAAGAAGGCCGTGTTCGCGATCGCTCTGCACGAGGTCAAGGAGCTGGAGATGCCGCCCCTTGACGACGATCTGGCCAAGGCGGTCTCGCAGCATCAGACCCTGGACGAACTCAAGGTCGACATCCGCAAACGCCTGGCCGCGGCCGCCGAAGCGCGAATCAAGCGCGAGACCGGCAACGAGATCGTCGAGCGGCTCGTGGCCGCCCACGATTTTCCGCTTCCGGAGGTACTCGTGGAGCGCGAAATCGACGGCATGGTCTCCGATGGCGCGGGCATGGCGGCCCGCATGGGCATGTCGTTCGACGACTACCTGAAGGCGGTGGAGAAGAGCGAGGACGATCTGCGCAAGGAGTACCGCGCCGACGCCGAGCGCCGCGTGAAGGGGACGCTGATTCTGGAGTCCATCGCAAAGGCGGAAAACATTACGGCCACGCCGGCCGATATTCAAAGCGAGCTGCAGGCGCTCGCACGGCAGTACGGGCAGCCGGTCGACCGCATCCGTGCGGCCTTGGGCAACAACCTGCTCTCATTGATGGACGGAATCGTCCGAAATAAAACGGTGGAGTTTCTCGTAGATCACGCGAAGACCGAAGGAGCAACTCCGGGCGAGAAATCGTAGTTACAACAGCGTACGTGCCGAAAAAGGAAGAAATCTGATGGGTCACCTGGTCCCCATGGTCGTCGAACAGAGCGCGCGCGGTGAGCGGGCTTTCGACATTTACTCGCGCTTGCTCAAGGATCGCATCGTCTTCGTCGGCGGTGAAATCGACGATGACGTCGCCAACATCGTGATCGCGCAGTTGCTCTTCTTAGAAAAAGAAGACCCGGACAAAGACATCGACATGTACATCAACAGTCCCGGCGGCAGCGTGACCGCGGGTCTGGCGATCTACGACACGATGCGCTTCATCAAGCCCGACGTCGCGACGATCTGCGCGGGCATGGCGGCCTCGATGGGGTCGATCCTGCTCACCGGCGGCGCGCAGGGCAAACGTATGGCCCTGCCCCATTCGAAGATTCTCATCCATCAGCCGTGGGTGCAGCAGGTGGGCGGCCAGGCCACGGACATCGAGATTCACGCGCGCGACCTCATCGCCACGCGGCGCATGCTGGCCGGTATCTATGAGGATACGACCAAGAAGCCCATCGAGCAGATCCTTAAGGATATCGAGCGGGATTTCTACATGACGGCGCAGGAAGCCAAGGATTACGGTATCATAGACTCGATCATCGAAAACCGGTCGTCGCTGGCGACCCCGGCGTAGGCACGAGCGAAAGGTAAACGCACAGGCGCATGTTTCGATTCGGAGACGAGAAGGGCCAGCTCAAATGCAGTTTCTGCGGCAAGTCGCAGGAACAGGTTCGCAAGCTCATTGCGGGCCCGGGCGTTTACATTTGCGACGAGTGCATCGAGCTCTGCAACGAGATCATCGAAGAAGAGCTCTACAAAAACGTCGATGAGAATCTGCGCCTTCGCAACATTCCCAAGCCCAAAGAGATCAATCACATCCTCAACCAGTATGTGATCGGTCAGGAGCGCGCCAAAAAATCGCTCGCGGTTGCGGTGTACAACCACTACAAGCGCGTGAACATGGGCGCGAGCGCGGACGACGTCGAGCTGCAGAAGTCGAACATTCTGCTCGTCGGTCCCACGGGCTCCGGCAAGACGTATCTCGCGCAGACGCTGGCGAAGATTCTCGACGTGCCGCTCGCCATGGCCGACGCGACGTCGCTCACCGAAGCCGGCTACGTCGGCGAAGACGTCGAGAACATTCTGCTCAAGCTGATTCAGGCGGCGGATTACGACGTCAAGCGCGCGGAGAAGGGCATCGTCTACATCGACGAGATCGACAAGATCGCGCGCAAGAGCGAGAACCCCTCGATCACGCGCGACGTATCGGGCGAGGGCGTCCAGCAGGCGCTTCTGAAAATCCTCGAAGGCACGACCGCGAACGTTCCGCCGCAGGGCGGCCGCAAGCATCCGCACCAAGAGTTCATTCAGATCGACACGACCAACGTGCTGTTCATTTGCGGCGGCGCATTCGACGGTCTGGAGCGGATCATCGAATCTCGGGTTGCCAGCAACAACATGGGCTTCCGCGCGCAACCCGAGGGCAAGAAAGATCAGCGCGTCGGCAAACTTCTGCAGCAGCTCATGCCGGAAGACTTGCTCAAATTCGGTCTCATTCCGGAATTCATCGGCCGTCTGCCGATCGTCGTCACGCTCGACGCTCTCGACGAACTCGCGCTGCGCCGCATTCTGGTCGAGCCGCGCAACGCACTGGTCCGCCAGTTCCAAAAGATCATGGGCATGGACGGCGTAGAACTCACGTTCACGAAGGAAGCACTCATCGCGATCGCCTCACGCGCGCAAGGCCGCAAGACCGGTGCCCGCGGATTGCGCTCGATACTCGAAGAGACGATGCTCGACGTCATGTACGATCTGCCCTCGCTCACGGGCGTAAAGAAGTGCATCGTCAATAAGGAAGTTATCGAGAAAAAAGAACCGCCGACGCTGATCTACAACGAGCGTCAGAAGGACATGCCGGCGTAATCCGCTCCGCTCCTAAGCAAGGAGCATTCGTCCTAGTACCTGAGTGCGCGCCGGTCCTCCCGGCGCGCGCTTTTGATATGTAGGGTTATTGCAGTTTACCTTGCGCCCGCATAGAGGATCACGACTGCATGAGCCCATTCCGAATTACGGCCGCGCTGCTCGCGCCGGCCGCGTTGTTTGCCCTAGCCGCGTGCGGCGGTGGCGGCGGCGGCGGTGCTGCGCCGCCCTCGAATCCCGGCGCTCCGCCTGCGCCGACGGCGAGCACGTCGCCCGCACCAACGGCCTCGCCCACGGCCAGTCCAACCGCAAGTCCGACTCCGGGCGGCGTTGCGGTGAGCTCGACGGTTGTGAACGCGAGCAATAACTTCCAGAACGGCGATTACACCTGGTACACCAGCGGAACCGCATCGTGGAGCAATCACGCCGGCGGAACGACGACGGCGCCGAATGGCGCGAACCCGGTCGACGGCATGTCGTGCACGCAAGTCACTGAGGGAACCGCCTATCCACAAACGCAGTTCTCGCAGCATGCGTACGTGGGGATCTACTACAACGGCAAGTGGGAAGGGCTGCCGCAGGCAATCGGGATGGTGGCTCCCGTTGCACCCACCAAAGGTACGCCGTCACATCCGAGCGACACGTACGAAGTCGAGAACAACCAATGCGAATACAACCTGCATACGCATGATTATTCGGGTCTGGTTCACATCGAAGACGTGAACCTGCCGCAGAGCAACACCACGATGCCCGCATATGCCACGCTGCAATCGGTCTTCGATCTCTGGGGTGCGCAGCTCGCGGCGACGGGCATCGTCGCAGATACGAGCACGCTGACGGGACCCGTGGCCATCTATTACGGAACGCCCAGCATGAAAAATGCGTCCGGAAACGACCAGGTGACCTCGTATACAGAGTTCACCGGTCAGGCGAGCTCCTTGCAGTTCTCCAAGCACATGGCCGTGTGGATCGTGATCGGGACGTTCCCTGCTGCCGGGCTGCCGCAGGTCCAGTTCGGAATCGTGAACTAGCACGTTTAGGGCGCTGGTCCTAATACCCGAAGAGCCTTCTTACCATGCCCGTGCCCGCAGTGGTTCTCACTGCGGGCACGCCGCTTTTCCTACGATATTTTACGGACCTACTTGCCCGCATGAGGATTTCGGAATAATGAAACTGTTGCGTATCTCGGCATCGCTGCTGGCCTTCGGCATGATCACCGCGCTCGCCGCATGCGGCGGCGGCGGCGGAGGCGGCAGCGTTACTCCCCCCGGCGGCGGAGGAGGCGGAACGCCCCCGCCGACCTCGTCACCCACCTCGTCACCGACTTCATCGCCGACCTCGTCACCGACGAGCCAGCCGACCGGTTCGACGATCGCGTCGAACGGCCACATCGTCTCGGTGTACGACGGTACGACCAGCCCGCTCGTATTCGGTAACGATACGTGGCAAACGGGCGGTCAAAGCGACCCGAGCGATACCCATGACGGCGACGTTGCCGGCGGATTTGCGACCTCGACCAACAGCAGCACGACCATCAACGGCGTAGCCTGCAACTTGGGGAGCGAGTCATCCGTATCGCAAACCAGCTATCACGTGCATACGTTCGTCGGTTTGTACGTGAACGGCGTTCAGGAGGCGATTCCGGACGGCATCGGCATGCAATCGCCGAGCGGTGAACCTATCACGGCGTTCGCGAATGCCTGCTACATTCACACTCACGCACCCTCGGGCATCGTTCACGTCGAAGATCCGACGGCTGGAAAGAGCTTCTCCGCGACGTATCCGCAATATACGCTGCAGTCGATGCTCGCTATCTGGGGATACGGCTCTCTTGCGAATCTGGGCACGGCCCTCGGTGCTTCCGGCGCGCCCAGCATCTACATCGGAACGCCGTGCCCGAACAACACCATCGGATGCGCGAATCCGCAGACGAATCCGAACGGCAATCACGAAGACATCGTAACCTCGTACTCGCTGCTCACGAGCGGCGATGCGAATGCGGTGCAATTCGGACACCACGTAGCGGTGTGGATCATCTACGGCACCATGCCGGCGAACGGCTTGCCGACGATCGACTTCGGAATCGAAAACTAACCTCCGGCGTCTTGGGAAAGAAACGGGCCGGGCGTTTCGCCCGGCCCTCCTTATGAGGACATGGCCGACGTAACGATTGCCGTCCACACCCAACGAGCGCAGGCGCGCACGATCGTGCTTGCGCTTTTCGCGTTGGCGTTCGCCTTTGGAATCGCCGGCATCTTCGTTCGCGCGCACGGGTACGCGGGACGGCTGCTCTGGACCGACGAGGCAATTACCGCGATGCGCGTCTCGGGGCAGCAGGGCGCGCAATTCATCGCAGCCGCTGTTGACGGCCGGCCGCACTCGGTCGAAGAGATCCGGCGGTTCGCCGGCATCGGTGCGCCCGCACCCATGGGCGAGGTCGTTCGTTCCCTTGCGGTCGAAGATTCGCAGCACCCGCCGCTGTATTACGTTGTCACCGGTGCGTGGACGCGCGCCTTCGGCTTTAGCATCGCGACGTTACGCGCTCCCGCCCTGCTATTCGGCATACTCGTGCCCTTCGCCGTCGGCTGGATGTGCTTCGAACTCTACAGCACGCGCGCGGCGGCGGCTTTGGGATTTGCCCTTGCATCGGTCTCGCCCGTGCTCGTGCTGTACTCGCAGGAAGCGCGCGAATACGGACTCTGGGCGCTCTTTGTCGCCGTTGCCACCGCGGCCGTGTTGCGTGCCGTACGCAAAGACGACGCGCGATGGTGGATAGTGTACGGCGCGTGCTGCATTGCCGGCATGTACGCCGACGTCTTGTTTGCCACCGTGCTGCTCTCGCACGGTATCTACGTTGCGCTGCGCGTGCGCGGACGCCCGCGCGTGCGGTTCGTTCTCTGTCTTGCGGCGGCGGCGCTGGCCTTTGCGCCGTGGGCCGTTGAAATCCTCAAACACCAACGTGCGATCGATCTCTCTAACGCCTGGACTGCGGGGCCGTGGCCGCTGCGGATGCTGCTCGAAAAATGGGCGTTCAACATCGGCACAACCTTCTTCGATTTGGAATACGCGAAACCGTCGCTCGCCCTCGTACTCGTTCCGATAGCCGCACTTATCGCGGCGGCCGTCTGGTGGAATTCGGCCGTCCTGCGAGGGGCCGCCCGCACGATGATTGTCGCGCTGCTTGCCGTGCCGGTGGTCACGCTCATGCTGCCGGATCTCGTTCTGCAGAGCCATCGGTCGAGCGTAACGCGCTACGAGATGGCCTTATGGATTGCGCTCCTGGTTGCGGTTGCCGGTTTTCTCGCCTCGCGCCTTCGCCGGAAAACAGGCACGGGGCTTTGGCTGAGCGTTACGGGCGCACTGCTGATCGTCATGAGTCTCTCGAGCGCAATCGGCGCAAATTCGCGCGTCTGGTGGGACAATCGCCAAGACGCGCCAAACATCGCGATCGCGCACGTACTCAGCGAGAATCCGTCGAGCGTGCTGGTCGTTCCGGGACGCTGGGCGCGCCTCTTGGCGCTCTCGTTTTACCTCGCTCCGAGCGTCTCCGTCGAGATGCTGCCGCCGCATGCCGCAGCGGCGCGTCCGGCGGGATTTGGGTCTGCGTATCTGCTCGGACGGGAAGCGGAAGCAAGGGCCGCGCACGGACGGCTTGCACGCGTGGCATTCCCGGACACGGGCGGACTCAACGCACAGGTACGCAGTTTTCGCGGCGGTGCGGATACCGACGAACTTATGCTGTGGCGGTTTGAGCCGTAGGCTCGCTGTACCGGATAACCCGCGCGGGTATGCCGCCGACGAGCGCGTACGGGGGTACGTCCTCGGTGACGACGGCTCCCGCACCAATCGCGGCATGGTGTCCGATCGTGACGCCCGGAACGATAACCGCGTGCGAATAAATGAGCACGTGATCGCCGATTGTGACCGGCGCGCGGCCGATGTCCAGCGGCGCAAATGCGTCCGTGGCGCGCGGCGGAATCTGGTTGCCTTCCATTGAGGTGATGTGCACGTGCGTGCCGATGTGGACGTTGCTGCCGATCGTGACGCCGCCGCCCCCCCACACGATGCTGTAGGGGCCGATCTCGACGTTATCGCCGATCGTAATGAAGCCCGGGCGTCCTTCGACGGAGTTGCAGTTCAGGTACGACCGGTGATCTAGGAAGACGTTCTTGCCGGTTGTGATGCACTGGCCGCCCCGCACGATCACGCCGGAACCATAGCGTATTCCGGGTAAACGCCGCCGTTCGACTTCGTCGTCGACGATCGAGCGCACGGCGCGGCGCAAAGCGCCCGGCAACGCAGCAAGTTTTTCGAAAATAAGCACGTCGTAAGCGTACCTCCTAGAGGGAAAAGATACCCTGGGCCAGGCGTACGCAATCTCGTCCCACAAACTAGGTCCTTTGCCTCGCCCGGGCGGTGCTATTACGCCCCGAAAGCCGGTTCTTCAGAAGCCTGCGGCATCACGCCGGTGAGCGGTACAATGCCGCTGAACGACGATGAAACTTGCACCGGGTTTAGATTCGACTGTCCGCGGAATTCGACCGGAGCTGCGCTTCGGGCTGCTCATTGCGGACTTCGCGCTGTTTTTCACGGCGGTGAATATCGCGGCCGGCGTGGGCGATATTCACTCCGCCAAGCCGCTCCAAATGCTGCTCCTCACGTGTCTACTCTTCGCCACCGGCGCGTACATGCAGTGGCGCTGGGAGAGCGCACGCACGTTCGATTTTCACGACGTCTTGCGCTTACTCTATGGGGCGGTCAGCGGCGTGCTGCTCGCGCTGGTCTTTTTGTGGCTGGTCCCAGGCCCCTTAGAGCATACGTCCGGGCGCCTGGTCGTTATCGCCGCAATGACGGGCTTCATGCTGCGCATGCTGCTGCGCATTGCGCTGGTCATGCTGCGCACCACCATCTTGACGCGCCGTCCGAACGCGCAGAAGGTGCTCGTGGTCGGCGTCGGGATGCCGGCCGTGAACCTGATTCGCGCGATTCAAGAGGACCGCACGCTGCCGATGCGCATCATCGGCTGCGTCGATGACGGCGTTGCGGTAAAGCGGGTCGACGGCGTGCGCATTCTCGGAGGCATCGACGATCTGCCGCGCATCCTCTCGCGAAGTTCCATCGATTCGGTGATCGTCGCGATTCCGGCAGCACCGCTGCCGCTGATCAATCGCATCAAAGCGCTGTGCAGTAAGGCGTCGTCGGCGCCGATGGTCAAGGTGCTGCCGGACGCTGCGGAGATTCTCAACGACAAAGTGACGGTGTCGCGCATCCGCGACATTCGCCTGGAAGATATCTTGGCGCGCGAACCGGTCGTCGTGGATACCGTGGCGCTGCGCCCGCATCTCGAAGACCAAGTCGTGCTCGTAACCGGTGCCGGCGGATCGATCGGCAGCGAGCTCTGCCGGCAGATCGCAACGTTCGGACCGAAGCTGCTCGTGCTGCTCGGTCATGGCGAGAACAGTCTCTTCGCAATCGACCAGGAGCTGCGCACGGAGTACAAATTCACGCGCACGAAGATGGTCCTGGCCGACGTCGCCGATGCCGCCGCCGTCCGCAACGTCTTTTCGACGTACCGCCCGCGCATCGTCTTTCACGCTGCGGCGCACAAACACGTGCCGATCGTCGAGGACAACATTTGCGAAGCCGTTCGCA
This sequence comes from Vulcanimicrobiaceae bacterium, assembly GCA_035279385.1. Taxonomy (GTDB): domain Bacteria; phylum Vulcanimicrobiota; class Vulcanimicrobiia; order Vulcanimicrobiales; family Vulcanimicrobiaceae; genus DATGJX01. Next base: position 9,158 of record DATEHZ010000054.1, read on the forward strand.
ACAACGTTCTGGGCACGCGCACGGTGGCGCTCGCTGCCGCCGCGTCCGGCGCTGCCAAAATGGTGCTGCTCTCCACCGATAAGGCCGTCAACCCGACCAGCGTCATGGGTCTGACCAAACGCATGGCGGAACTCATCTGCCAATCGTTCGCCGGAAGCAGCAGCACCGAGTTCGTCGTCGTTCGATTCGGCAACGTCTTGGGCAGCCGGGGCAGCGTCGTACCCGTATTCAAACAGCAAGTTGCGAGCGGCGGTCCCGTCACGATCACGCACCGGGACATGCAGCGCTATTTCATGACGATTCCGGAAGCCGTTTCGCTCGTGCTGCAAGCCATGTCGATGGGGAACGACGGCGAGGTGTTCGTACTCGACATGGGCGATCCGATCAAGATTTTGCATCTCGCCGAGCAGGTAATCCGGCTTTCCGGTTACGAGCCGTATCGCGACATCCAGATCGTCGAAACGGCAATACGTCCGGGTGAGAAGCTCTTCGAGGAGATCCTGACCAAAGGCGAAGGCATCTCGAGCACCAGCCACCAGCGGCTTTTCATCGCGAAGCAAGACCGCATCGACTACTCGCGCATCGGCATCGCCATGGAGCGTCTGCAGCGTGCAATCCGCATGTCGGATTGGCGCGTCGCCCTGGACGTCGTGCGCGAATTCGTTCCGGAGTTCACGCCCGGAGCGCATCTGCTGCCCGCACCGACGCCGATCACCGTCGAGCGCAACGAGATCGAAAGCGCGCCCGGGACGGAAGCGACCGGCATCGTGACTCGCAGCAACATCGCACCCGCACCAGCCCAATAGGAACCACATGGAACTGCTTGAAGCCCCAGGAAGTCTACGCGAACAGCTCAAGAAGAAGTTCGTCGATCGTTCGGCGCTCATCGGCGTCGCCGGCATCGGCTACGTCGGCCTGCCGCTCGCCGTCGAGAAGGCGAAGGTCGGTTTCGAGGTGGTCGGCTACGATCGCAACAGCGTTCGCGTCGATCAGGTCAATCAAGGATTGAATTACATCCGCGACGTGAACGACGCGGAGATGGCGCAGTTGGTCGAAGGCGGAAAGCTGCGCGCCAGCACCGATTTTAGTTCGCTCAGCCACTGCGATGCGATCGTCATCTGCGTACCGACGCCGCTGACGGTGAATCTGGATCCGGATATTTCGTACATCAAAGCCGTGGGCGAGCAGATAGCGGCCAGGCTGCGCCCCGGACAACTGATTTGTCTCGAGAGCACGACGTATCCCGGAACGACGGAAGAAGTGCTGCTTCCGCTGCTCTCGCAGTCGGGACTCAAAGCCGGCGAAGACTTCTTTCTGTGCTTCTCTCCGGAGCGCGTCGACCCGGGCAACGCGCGGTACACGACCAAAAACACGAACAAGGTCGTCGGAGGCGTTACCGAGGCGTGCGTGGACGTGGGAAGTTGCTTCTATCAGCAGACGATCCTCGACGTCCTGCCGGTGAGTTCGCCGAAGGTTGCCGAGATGTGCAAGGTGTTCGAAAACACGTTCCGCTCGGTGAACATCGCGCTGGTGAACGAGATGGCACTGCTCTGCGACCGGCTCGGGATCAGTATTTGGGAAGTGCTGGACGCCGCCGCGACCAAGCCGTTCGGCATCATGCGCTTCAACCCGGGACCGGGGGTCGGCGGCCACTGCATTCCGCTCGATCCGTTTTACCTCGCATGGAAGGCGCGGGAATACGATTTCCACACGCGGTTTATCGAACTGGCCGGCGAGATCAATCACGGCATGCCGTATTTCGTGCGAGAAAAGGTCATGCGCGCGCTCAACGATGCCGGACGCTCGCTGCGGGGTGCCGATATTCTGGTCATCGGCGTTGCCTACAAGAAAGACATCGAGGACTGGCGCGAGTCGCCCGCGATCAAGGTGATGGAACTGCTCGCCAAAGACGGCGCGAAGATCGACTATCACGATCCGTACGTCGCAAAGTTCGTCGAACACGGTACGCAGTGGCATTCGATCCCGCTCTCCAAAGAACGCATCGAACGCGCGGACTGCGTGCTCGTCCTCACGGACCATACGAATGTGGACTACGAACGGGTTTGCGCGAGCGCGAAACTCGTCGTCGACACGCGCAACGCCACGAAGAATGTGCGCGATCGCGCGAGGGTGGTTTTGCTCTAGATGATGAGACGCACTCCGCGCATCGGCGTCATCGGCGCAGGCTACTGGGGCGCCAATTTGATTCGAAACTCTCACCGGCTGGGCGTGCTCGCGGCAGTCTGCGACACCGATTTGCGCGCGCTGGACGAAGTGCGATCGCGGTATCCCGGCACGGGCATATTCTGCGACGCGCAGGCAATGCTCGAACACGCAAAATTGGATGCCGTCGTTATCGCGGCTCCGGCTCCAGCGCATCCGAAACTCGCACTCATGGCGATCGACGCCGGCAAACACGTTTTCGTCGAGAAGCCGCTGGCGCTGAGCGTGAAGGACGCCCAGCGCGTGGTGGAAGCGGCGGAAAAAGTCGGGTTGACGCTCTTCGTGGGCCACGTCCTGCTCTACCATCCGGCGGTTCGAGCGCTGCTCGAGTGCGTCAATCAAGGCCGAATCGGACGCGTGCGACACCTGCGCTCCCGGCGCCTGAGTTGGGGGCGGCTGCGTGCGCACGAAAACGTCTGGTGGAGCTTTGCGCCGCACGACTGCGCGCTGATGATCGAAATCATGAAGGACGCGCCCGTCAACGCCACGGGCTGGCTCAGTGCGTACGTGCGTCCCGGCCTGGGCGACTTCGCCTATGCGGATTTCGCATTCGCCGACGGACGCAGCGCGCACATCGAAGTAAGTTGGCTCGATCCGGACAAGAGTTCGCGCATCGACGTGTTTGGCTCCGAAGGCACGCTGACGTTCGTCGACTCGCGCGAGGGCCCGACGCTCACGCTCACGGCGTGCGGCGACCGGCTCGACGTGCGCGGCGAACCCGAACTCTGGCGCGGAGAAACGGTGAAGATCGATCTGCCCGAAGGCGAGCCGCTTCGTCTGGAACTGGAGGCGTTCTGCCGCGCAATTCGCGGCGGCCGCGAGCACATTCCTACGGACGGCCGCGAGGGCCTGGAAGTCGTGCGGGCGCTCGAGATGGTCGACCAGCACGCAACGGTGTACTCATATCCCCTGGAGGCATTTGTTTGACCGTCATTGACGCGGAAAAGAAGTTTTTCGTACACGAGTCCTCGTACGTCGACGAACCTTCGTCCATCGGCGAAGGGACGAAAATCTGGCATTTCTCGCACGTGCTGCCCGGCTGCGAGATCGGACGCAACTGCAACATCGGGCAGAACGTGGTGGTCGGTCCGCGCGTGCGTGTCGGCGATCGCGTGAAGATTCAGAACAACGTCTCGGTGTACGAGGGCGTGGAGATTGAAGACGAAGTCTTCTGCGGACCGAGCATGGTCTTTACCAACGTCTTCACGCCGCGCAGCGGAACGCCGCGAAACACCTCCGCCGATTATCTGCGCACGCTCGTGAAGAAAGGCGCATCGATCGGTGCGAACGCGACCATCGTCTGCGGCAACACCATCGGCGAATATGCTTTCGTGGGTGCCGGTTCCGTCGTCACCAAAGACGTTCCGGCGTACGCCGTCGTGTACGGAAACCCGGCGCGCGTTCGCGGCTACGCATGCGAGTGCGGAGCCAAACTTCATTTTGCAGACGACCGCGCGGCGTGCTCCGAATGTTCGCGCGCCTATGCGCGCGTCGACGGCACCGTTCAAAGAGTAGGACAGCAGTGATACCGATTTGCGACCTCAAAGAGCAATACCGCACGCTTCGCGAGCAGATGATGCGCGCAGTCGACGACGTTTTCTCCAGCGGACATTTCATTAACGGACCCAACGTGAAAGCGCTTGAGAGTGAAGTCGCCGGGTACGTCGGCGCAAAGCATGCCGTGGCCCTCAATTCCGGCACGGACGCGCTGCACATCGCACTGCGCGCGCTCGACATCGGCCCGGGCGACGAAGTCATCACGACGCCGTTCACGTTCGTCGCCACAACCGAAGCGATCGGCATCGTCGGCGCGACGCCCGTGTTCGTCGACATCGATCCGCGAACGTACAACCTGGATCTCGCACAGATCGAGGCCGTAATCACGCCGCGAACCCGCGCGATTCTTCCGGTGCACCTGTACGGGTGCCCCGCGCCGATAGAGGAGATTCTCGCCATCGCGAAGCGCCGCAATCTGGCCGTCGTCGAGGACTGCGCGCAGTCGATCGGCGCGAAGGTCGGCGATCGCTTTACCGGCACGTTCGGCGAATTCGGTGCGTATAGTTTCTTCCCGTCGAAGAATCTGGGTGCGTACGGCGACGGCGGCATGCTGGTCACCGACGACGAAGGGCTTGCGGCGCGCGCGCGCAGCTTGCGCGGCCACGGCGGCCGCATCAAGTACTATCACGAGGAACTCGGCGTGAACAGCCGCCTGGACGAGGTGCAGGCCGCCATTCTCCGCGTGAAGTTGCCGTATCTGGAGAACTGGATCGAGAAGCGGCGCGCTGCGGCGGGACGGTATACCGCCGCGTTCGCCGGATCGGATTTGCAGGTTCCGGTTGAACCGGCGGACGCGCGCCACGTCTACCATCAATACACGCTGCGCGTCGCCGATCGCGATCGCGTGCAGCAAGACATGAAGGCGGCGGGCGTCGAGAGCATGATTTATTATCCGGTGCCGCTCCACTTGCAGAAAGTGCACGCGATGCTGGGGCTGCGTGAAGGCTCGTTTCCGGAGTCGGAACGCGCGGCGCGCGAAGTGCTCTCGATTCCGATGTTCCCGGAACTGCGCCCGGACGTACAGCAGCAGGTCGTGAACACGGTATTCGCCGCGACGCGGCGCGAGGCGGTCGCCTAGATGCGCGTTCTGAGCGTTATCGGCGCTCGTCCGCAGTTCGTCAAAGCAGCGCTTTTGAGCGCGGAGCTCGCGAAGCGCGGCATCCAGGAGATCCTGGTGCACACCGGACAGCACTACGACCGCGAGATGTCGGACGTGTTTTTCGAAGAGTTGCAGTTGCCGGCGCCGCAGTATCACCTCGGCGTGGGCGGAGGCGGCCACGGCGCGCAGACCGGCGAGATGCTCAAACGCCTCGAGCCAATC